>JADJWE010000009.1:0-344921 GCA_016716525.1 Candidatus Flexicrinis affinis | reverse complement strand
GTGCTCAGCAGCATCAGCACGCCGAAGCCGACCCGAAAGACCGCCAGCGGCAGCAGTTCGGCCGGTCGCGTCAGGCGGTTGCGCAGCATCTCAGCCATACACGGTAACGCAAGCAGTTAGCACGGGCGACGCAGCGAGCGGACTCTCAGACTGGGGCGTCGAGCGACTCATCGCGAACCCTAGAATGACTCCAGCAAGGCGAGGAGTGCGGCGCGGTCGTCCGCGCTCATCGTGCGAAACGCTTCCGCCGAGGCCGCACCCTCGCCGCCATGCCACAGGATCGCCTCGGCCAGATTGCGCGCGCGGCCGTCGTGCAGGAAATAGGTGTGGCCGTTGACCGTCTCGATCAGGCCGATGCCCCACAGCGGCGGCGTGCGCCACTCGCGGCCTGTCGCCTCGAAATCCGGCGATCCGTCGGCCAGCCCCTCGCCCATGTCGTGCAGCAGCAGGTCGGTATAGGCGTGGATCGTCTGGTGCGACAGCGCCGGCACCTCGGGATGGATTCCTGTCGTGAGCGTCTCGACGTGGCACGTGCTGCACTGCGCTTCGACGAACAACACACGGCCACGCTGCACCAGCGGATCGTCGGCATTGCGCTGCGCGGGGACGGCCAGCGTTTGCGCATACAGCACGACCTTGAGCAAGTCGTCGTCGCTGATCTCCGGCATGCCGCCGTGGATCGCCGCTGTGCAGTCGGCTTGTACCGCGGTGCAGTTTTGCAGCGGCAGCAGCCCGGTGGTGATGCCGAGGTCGCCGTTGAACGCCGACGCTACCTGCTGCAGCAGATGCGGTTGATTGGCCTTCCAGCCGAACCGGCCCATCGCGCGGCGGTTGTTGTAGGCGTCCCACACCCAGTTCGGCCGGCCGCTGATTCCGTCGCCGTCGGCGTCGGTCGGGTCGGCCAGCGCCAGCAGCGTCTCCTCCGGCACCGCCTCCAACAGCCCGAGGCCGATCATCTGGTTGGCGACGCGCGGCGAGAACGTCATCTCGGGGTCGAGGTCGCCGTAGTTCAGGTTCTCGAGCGTGACGATCGGCTGACGCAGGCTGTACGGCGTGCCGTCCGCGTATTGGCCGGGGAGTTCGACGTACGTGATGCGCAGGTCGCCTTCGGCGGCGATGCGCTCGAGGGCATCGGTCTGGAACTGACCGCCGTAGTTCGGATCACCGAGGTACGCGCCGGACAGCGTACGCTCCGGGATCTTGAGACGCACGAGATAGCCGGTCGGTGCTTCACCGTCGAATTCCGGCGGACGACCGCGCCCGTCCTTGAAGTGGCAGCCCGCACACGAGCGCGAGTTGAACAGCGGCCCGAGGCCATCGCGCGCTTCGGTCGACGACGGCGCCGTCACCCAATTCTGGTTGAAGAACGAGTTGCCGACGAAGAACAACAGGCGCTGCTCGCGGCTCAGACCGGGGGTGTGAAACGAGAACGCGTTCGGCGTGTCGTTGAAGATCGTGGTCTGGCCGCCCTGGAGGGTTCGATCCGGGTCGTCCTGCGCGACGATGAGACCCGCCACACTTAGCGTGAGGCCGATCGACACCAGCACTGCTCTCAATAGCCGCATAGTGGATGTGCTCACTGTGCCTTATTGCATACCGAAGGGGAGCTGCGTGCGTGCCGCTCCCCAGCAAATCCTACTCCGGCAGGGCTGTGTTGATTGTCAGGCCCAGTTCGCTGCCCGCCTGCGCAAACAGGTCGCCGAGGTCTTGCAGCACGAATACGGTGTCCAGCACGATCGGGCGCTGATCGCTCAATACGATCGCCTGATCGAACGGCACATAGATCTCTTGTGTTAGCGTATCGGCATCGGCCAGCAGCGCGAGGATGTCGGCGTTCAGTGCCGGATCGACAGCCTCGATGACGTCGGCGATGCCCGCCCCGCTGACGACCGACCCGTCCAGCCGCGTATAGCTGCCGGTGTACACGTTGGCGATGCCCATGAAGTTCGTGATGATGTCGCGGTGCGTGTTGTCACTGAAGCACGAGTGCTCGTCTTCCTGATCGCGGTTGTCATACGCGACGAACATGCGCTCGCCACCCAACTCAGCCGTCGCCAACACACCAATACCGGTCAGCATGTTGGTCAGGGCGGCGTCCGGCGTCATGGCGAGGAATTCCGTACGGTAATTGTCCGGATCGTCCGGCGCCCACGCAGCGACCAGCATCTCGAGGTTTTCCACAAGCAGATCGGCGAGAATTGACAGGTACGCCGCGCGGCGTTCGGCGTTCGGCGCGGTCGTGTAGTCGGTATACGGGCGTCGACCGGCCGAATCGGCATACAGGTCCTGCCCCCACAGCAGAAACTCGATGGCGTGGTAGCCAGTGCTGATGTTCTCCTCGGCACCGACCTCGTTGAGCGATACGAGCAGCTCACGGGTGATTTCGGGGTAGTCGGCCACGTTGTTGATTATGCCGGCGTCCGGGTCGCCGTCGACGTAGTCGACATAGGCTTCGTCCAGCGGCCATGCGTTCAGCAGACCCTCGGGGCCGTCTGCGTCGTCGATCGGTCCGCCGTAGAAGCGGAACGCCTCGGTCTGGCCGTACGGCTCATTGGCCGCCAACCACGCGTCCTTCGCCGCAGCAAACGTCTCCTCGGTCGGCTCGGCGACAAACGCCCCGATCGCGTCGCGCAGGTCGAGCGCCGCGCTCAGCGAATCCTCGTAGCTGGCGAACACGATGTCCGCGTACGTCGACATCGCCTCGCGCTGCACCGCCTCCAGATCGGCATCCTGTGCCGAAGCCGCGCCAAACGCCAGCATCGCCAGCGCAATCAAGATCCAAGCTCGCTTCATTCCGTCCTCTCCTCGTAGATTCATGTTGGCGACCGGGCGATGCCCCGGAACCGTACCATAGGTTACGGGCAGGCCGCGCAGAACTCCACGCATCGCCTCAATCTTATAGTTCCGCCGCGCGAATTCGCAATGTGCGCACCGTTTCTAAGGACAGCGCACACGGTTAACCCGTTGATGTACCCAGGTTAATCGACTGCGCATCAGTCACCATCGCTGTCGCCAAACGTAATCGTGATGCCAAGCTGATTGGCCATGTCGGTCTTAGTCAACACGAGCAGGTTGCGCATCTCCGTATACAGGGTGAGCACGGCGTCAGGGTTTTGAACGATGGACTGCGCGAACGGCTCCTCGACGGCGTCGAGCGCCGCCGTGATGGCATCGAGCTGCGCGGCTAACACCGCCGAGAACGGCTCTCCGTTCAGCTCCGCGCCGATGAAGTCCATGTAGTCGGCCAGCGACGGTGCGGTTCCGCGCCCGTACACGATCTCACGGAACGTCTCCATGTTGGCCTGCAGGCGCCGGATTGACGTGCCGCTGTATGGCGATTCGACCAACTGCGGCTGCGGCGTGCCGCCGCTGCGATAACCGGCCGGGTCGCCGACGTGGAACTTGCCGATGTCCTCGACGTTGGCGATCATCTCGTTGATCACCATGCTCACCATGCCGCGCACGTTCGACAACTCGAACTCGTCGGCGATGAACCGGTCACCGTAATAGCCGTCGGTCCCCGGCGTCCACTGGACGACCAGTTCGTCGGCGATGCGGCGCATGTCGGCCGCGATCGACGCGGCGTAATCGCGCCGGTTTTGGACGGCGGCCAACGGCGGCAGCGGCCGGGCGAAGATCAGGTATTCGAGCGCCGAGAACCCCTTCGCCGGCGAACCGAGCGTTTCAACGAACAGCGTGTCGATCGTCCCCTCGGCCTGAAACGAGATCGCCTGCTCGATGCTTTGGACGTTGGTCGGGCTGCTGTCGAGCTGCGAGAGCAGCGGCATGACACGCTGCAAGCTGAAGAGCTGGATCCGTTCGTAGGCGACCACTGCGTCGACCCACGCCTCGCGGAACGCCGCCAGCGTGTCCTCGGTCGGATCGGCGTCGAACGCCAGTGCCGCCATCTCGAGTTCGGCGGCCTCGGCAGCGAAAGCTTCATGCAGCGGCAGGATTGTCTCGGTCAGCCATCCGGTGACCATCCCCTGCCGGTCGAAAGACTGCGCACGGGCGGATTGTCCTGCAAACAGGATTGCGAATACGGCAACAACGGCGGCAGCGGTGAGCGCGGCACCTCGGTAGGCGTGTCGGGTCATCAAGCGTCCTAGAACGACTCCATCAATGCGATCAAGGCTGCACGGTCGTCGGCGTTCATGGCGCGAAACGCCTCGGCGGAGAACTCGGCCTCGCCGCCGTGCCATAGGATCGCCTCGGCAAGGTCGCGCGCGCGGCCATCGTGGAGGTAGGTCGTGTGCCCGCTGACCGTCTCGAACAGACCGATTCCCCACAGCGGCGACGTGCGCCACTCGCGCGCCGACGCCTCGAACTCCGGCATACCGTCGGCCAAGCCTTCGCCCATGTCGTGCAGCAGCAGGTCAGTATACGGGTAAATCGTCTGATTCGACAACGCAGGCACTTCAGGATGGATGCTGGTTGTCAGGGCCGGCACGTGGCAGGTGTGGCACTGCGCCTCGAAGAACAAGGCGTATCCGCGCTGTACTTGCGGGTCGTCGGCGTTGCGCTGAGCCGGCACGGCTAACGTCTGCGTGTAGAGTACGACCTTGAGCAGGTTGTCGTCACTGATCTCCAACCCGCGATCCTCGGCGACCGTCCGCCCGACCTGCATCGGGCCATAATCCTCCGCAGACGCGAGGCTGTTGGTGACGCCGATTTCGCCGGCATAGGCCAGCGCAACCTCTTGCAGCAGGCTGGGCTGACCGGCTTTCCAGCCGAACCGGCCGAGCGTGCGCTGGTTATTGAGGATGTCCCACACCCAGTTGGGCCGCCCGCTGACCCCGTCTCCGTCGGCATCGGTCGGGTCGGCCAGCGCGAGGATCGTCTCCTCCGGCACGGCCTCAAGCAGTCCGAGGCCGATGAGCTGTGTCGCCACGCGCACCGTGACGACCGTGTCCGGGTGCAGATCGCCGTAGGCGAGATCAGCGACCGACACGATCGGCCTGCGCAGGGTGTACGGCGTGCCATCGGCGTACTGGCCGGGGATTTCCTCGTAGGTGATGCGCGTCGAGCCTTCCGGCGCGATGCCCTCCAGCGCCCCGGTATGCAGCAAGCCGCCGTAAACCGGGTCGCCGGCATAGCCGCCCGTCAGTCTGCGCTCAGGTTGCGATAGTATGGTGAGCATGCCGGTCGGCGCTTCGCTGTCGTAGACCGGCAAGCGCCCGCGACCGTCCTTGAAGTGGCACCCGGCGCACGAGCGTGCGGTATAGAACGGGCCGAGGCCGTCGCGCGATTGTGTGGTCGACGGCGCTGGCGCCCAGTTCTGCCGGAAGAACGAATTGCCCACGGCGAACAACAAGCGTTCGTCGCGGCTCAAGGCAGGCGACGGGAAGCCAAAGGCATTGGGCGTGTCGTTGAAGACAGTGGATCTGCCACCCAAGAGCGTACGGCTATGGCCGTCTTGAGCAAGGGTCAGCCCGGCGGCGCACAGCGCCAACCCGGCGATCAGGAAGATTCCGCGTAGGCGGAGCATTGCAATCTCGCCTTTCCGCTGCGACAGGAGGCGCAAGCGGAGCCGCGTCCTGTCCCGTCCGATGTTCTGGCACTGCGCGGCGAAGCGCGGGTCCGCCGCGCGGTGCGCGCCTGTGGGCCAAGCTGGGGCGCTGCCGTTATCCCCGGCAGGAGTTTGTACTCCTGCACCTCATGCAGCCTCTTACACTTCAGGTTACGGCGGAACGGCGAGGCTGTCCACAGACCGGCGATACCGCGCCCAAGCCAAGCCAACTGAACTATCCCGGTGTATCATCGAACCAGCGCTCCAATACCGATGGGAGACGACATCATGACTCGAGTCGCCGTCTTTTCAGACATGCACGGCAACGCCTTCGCGTTCGAGCACGTCCTCGCCGAAATCAGGCGCGAGTCGTGCGATCATCTGGTGTGCCTCGGCGACGTGATCTACGGCGGGCCGCAGCCTGCCGAGACGATCGCCTTGCTGCGCGACCTGCACTGCCCGGTCGTGCGTGGCAACACCGACGCGTGGTTCGCCGAACCCGCCTACCCCAACACCAACACCGACGAGCTGAACATCCCCGGCGTGTCCCCCAAGCGCGATTTCGCGCTGTCGCGCATGACCGACGCCGACCGCGCGTTCGTAGGTTCGTTTCAGCCGACCGTCGAAATCCCGCTCGACGGCGCGAACATGCTGCTGTGCTTCCACGGATCGCCGGCCTCGTACGACGACCAGATCCACCCGCACACGCCGTATGCCGAGGTAATGGAGATGCTGGAAGCGCATCTGCCGCGGATCATGTGCGGCGGGCACGTCCACACTCCGTTTCAGCGCCGGTTGGGCGACAGCGGCGCCTTCTTCTTCAACCCCGGCGCGGTGGGATTCGTCTTCAACCGTTCCCACGCCGAACAGCCGCACATGAACGCCTTCGCCGAATACGCCATCCTGACCATCGACGGCGCGCGAGTGTCGCTCGAGTTCCGCCGCGTTCCGTACGACCTCGACGCGTATGTCGACATCTATCGCCAGAGCGGACTGCCCAACGCTGAGCAGTTGATCGCGCAGTACCTCGGCTAGCGTGATGACGGCGCTGCAACCACGCGACACGCGCAAGTGGCGCACGCTGCTGCTGCTTGCGCTGGCCGAACTGCTGGCGATGTCGGTATGGTTCTCGGCCTCGGCGGTGGTGCCAGCCCTCACGGCGGAATGGAACCTCGATGACAACGGGCGCGCATGGCTCACGATGTCCGTGCAAATCGGCTTCGTGATCGGCGCGTTCGGATCGGCGCTGCTCACATTGGCCGACCGCGTGCCGGCAAAACGGCTGTTCACGATAGGCGCGTTCGCCGCGGCGCTGGCGACGGCCCTGATTCCACTGGTGGCGACCGGGCTTGAAGTTGCGATCGTCCTGCGCCTCGTCACCGGAATCTGTCTCGCTGGCGTGTATCCGGTCGGCATGAAGATCATGGCGACGTGGACGACCAAAGACCGCGGGCTGGGGATTGGCCTGCTGGTCGGCGCGCTCACGGTCGGGTCGGCCATGCCGCACCTGCTCAACGCGTTTGGGGGCATCGGCGACTGGCACAGCGTGCTGTATCTCGCCGCAGGATCGGCTGCGCTGGGCGGGTTGATCGGCTATCTGCTGATCGAGGAGGGCCCGCACAAGACCCAGTCGCCACCGTTTCGCTGGTCGCATGTCGGCAGCATCTTCCGCGACCGGCACGTCATGCTGGCGAACGCCGGCTACCTCGGCCACATGTGGGAGTTGTACGCGATGTGGACGTGGATCGGGGCGTTCTTGGCGGCCAGCTTCGCGGTCACGAGTGACGATCCGCGTCTCGCCAGCGTGTTGACCTTCGCGATCATCGGCGCAGGCGGCGTAGGCAGTCTGCTCGCCGGCGTGCTGGCCGACCGCATGGGCCGGACGACGGTGACGATCGCCTCGCTGGTCATCAGCGGGACGTGCTGCGTGGTGATCGGTTTCCTGTTCGGCAGCAGTCCGCTGCTGCTGGCGTTCGTCGGGCTGATCTGGGGCTTCGCGATCGTGGCCGACTCGGCGCAGTTTTCGGCGTCGGTGAGCGAACTGGCAGACCGCCAGCTGACCGGGACGGCGCTCACGCTGCAAACGAGTATGGGGTTCCTGCTCACGCTCGCCTCGATCCGGTTGATCCCGCCGCTGGAGGCCGCAATCGGGTGGCCGTGGGCGTTCGCGGCGCTGGCGATCGGGCCGGTGCTGGGCGCGCTGGCGATGCTCGTGCTCAGGCGGTCGCCGGCATCGGCGCGTCTCGCCAGCGGGAATCGGTAGGGCTATGTTTCCGCTCCAAGCCAACGCAACCAGGTAAAGTCTTCCTTCAGGCTATTGAACAACCGTTCATCTGCAGTCCAGAACGGGGCGTTGAGCCGGCGTGCGAGGGCTACTTACTGAGTGTCATATGCCCGCGGCCGATTGTAGGCTTCAGCGAGGTCGTATGCATCCAACAAGAGATCGTTGTCGTCGTAGACAGTGACCGGAAACGCCAGTAGCTTCGCCAAATGTCGTCTTCCTTGTTCGTGGGAGACTCGACCCACGAAGACGACTTTACGAACCACCGCGGTAATCTCGGCGCGGAACAGCAGCGGAACGGCAACTTGTTCGCGCTGTCTGTGCCAGCCCAGGAGGAGCTGTTGTGCTCTGCGACACAAGGGTTCGTCACCCAAGGCGAACGCCAAGAAGACGTTCGCGTCGGCGACGACGGTCATTCGTCATCCCCGTCACGAAGTTCTCGCAGGAGTTCGACCACGTTGACGGTTGCCATCTGTCTGGTTTCGTTCCGTATCGATTCGACGTCGTCCATCCACGCTGTGAAGTCGAACACCTCCTCCGCCGATGACGCGCGTTCGGCGGCGATCTCGTGGTCGATAAGCGCTAGCACACGCTTCTTTGCGGCAGGGCGCAAACGATGAAACAGTTCCAAGAGATGATGGTCGACAGTGCTCATGATGATCTCCTCGATCTCGCAGTTATTGTACAGCCATTTAATGAGAAGACGTGACCATGAGCAGGCGCTACTACGCGCCGAACAGCCCGACGCGTTCGGCGGTGAAGTTCGGGAACACGTCGGTCAGCGCGTCGTTCTTGAGGCGCTGACCGACGACTTCGGCCAGCACGCTGCGGTAGTCGATCGTCACCTGCAAGTCGCCACGGTCGAGGTGCCCCTCGCCGAGGCCGGGCCAGCGTGCTACAACCGGCACGCTCGCCGCCAGATCGCCGTTCATCAGCAGCATGGCGCCGCCGTGCCCGTGATCGGTTCCGCCGCTGGCGTTCTCCTCCAAACGGCGGCCAAACTCGCTCATCACCACGACCGTCACGCGGCCCAGCTCCGGCCCGAGGTCGTCGCGGAACGCCGCCAATCCCTCGGCCAACTGCGCCATCAGGCGCGCCTGCAGCCCTTCGGCCCCGCCCTGCAGCGCGTGCGTATCCCACCCACCAAGGTCGATGCACGCAGCCTCCAGCCCAACCTGCGCGCGGATCAGCGCGGCGGTCTGACGCAGCGCCTGACCGAACTCGTCCTCGGGGTACACCGCGCCGTGATCCGGCACGTAGTCCGCATAACCGACCGCCTGCACGAGGTCGATCGCCTGCGCCGTCGACTCGGCTGCCGCGGCCAGCGAGCCGCCGTCGATGGCGTAGATCGACCGCAGCGAGTCGAGCATGGTAAAGGCCAGCGCGGTATCGCCGGCGAGGTGGAAGTCGATGATTGACTGCATCGCGACGACTGACGGCCCTCCGGTCAGCGCCTGCTGTACCGCCGCACCCCATCCGACCGCACGCACCGGCGACGGCGACTCGGGCGCCAGCGATGCCAGATGCCGCCCGACCCAGCCCGAAGTCAGCGTGTATTCGCCCGGCGAGCCGCGCTCCATGAAGTCCATCGCCTCGAAGTGCGAGCGCGTATCGTGCGGCGAGCCGGTCGCATGAATCGCCGCAAGGTGCCCCTCGCGAAAAGCGGGCAGCAGCGGCGCCAGCGCCGGATGCAGCCCGAAGAAGCCGTCGAGATCGAGCACGCGGAGCGCCTCGCCGGCGGCATCCGGGCGTGGGATGGCAAGTCGCGGACGGGCGGCATAGTAGGCGGCCTCGCCATGCGGAACGACCATGTTGAGTGTGTCGGCGCCTCCGCGCAGGAACACCACGACCAGCACGTCGCCGCGCGGGTCGTTGTACGGCTGTGCGAAGGCAAGACGCGGCATCCAGCTGGGCAGCGACGAGGCAAGCGCCGCTAGAGTGCTGGCTTTCAGAAAATCGCGGCGTGAAAGTCGGCTTGTCATCATCGTGACCCTCGTCTACACGGACTGGAACGGCGGCGCCATCAGCATCAGCGCCAGCACGGCAAACATCTTGGTGTCTTCACCGCCCTCGACCTCCTGAGCCGCGGTACGCAGAACGTCCAGCTCGGCGCCATCAAGCGCACGCCCGTACAGCAGATCGGCCGCGCGGTTGAGAATGCCGTCGAAGCCGCCGGTGTCGGGCAAGAGAATCCGGGTGGCGAGCGCCTCGTAATCCGGCGCGCCCTGACGCCCGCCCACCAGCGCGGCCATGACCGTGTTCCAGCGCGGCAGAAGGTTGCTCGTCCAGTAGGCGCTGTGATCGGGATAGCCGTTGGGCGCCGGCCAGTTGAACGGGATGTGCCCCATGGTGGACAACAGCCCGATCAGCGTGCGGACGAATGGGCCGGTCGCACCGACCTCGAACATCACCGCGCGCATGACGGCCACGGTGTACTCGAAGGGCCGGCGCAGTTTGGGGGGCGCGCTGCGGAATTCTTCGGAGGTGAAGATCGTTCGCAGCACGGCGCGGATATCGCCATTCGTCGCGAGGAACTCACTGGCGGCGCGGTCGACCAGCGCGGCGGGCGGATCGTCCGCGACGAAGCGCCGCACCAGCTTGGTCGCCAGATGACGCGCAGTCGACGGGTGGCGCGCCAGCAGATCGAGGAGCGCCTCACCCTCGGCCTCGCCACTGCCCTCGAGCGTGACGCCTAACACGGTCTTGGTGCCGCGGTCGTGTAGGCTGGGCCGGAAGCGGAACACGCCTTCGGCATCGTCACGGCGTGCCGGCAGGCCGTCGATCGACCAGCCCGTGAGCACGCGCGCCGTCTCCTGAATGTCAGCCTCGGTGTATCCGCCGTCGACGCCGAGCGTGTGCAATTCAAGCAGCTCGCGGGCGTAGTTTTCGTTGGGCGCAACCGCCACACTCTGCGCGTTATCGAGGTAGATCAGCATCGCCGGGCTGTGCGCCGACGCCCCGAGCAGATCGCGGAAATTCCCGAGCGCGTGCGCCCGCGCCACGTGGATGTCGTCGTGCGGCTTGAAGTACACGACTGGCCCCTTGTTGACGAATACGTGAACGTGGTCGCCCCAGAACTGCACCATGCGCTCGTACACCTGTGCCGGCGATTTCATCGCGCGCAGGGCCGCCGCGCCCACCAACGCCTGAATGATCGGGCCACGGCGGGTACCGACCTCTTCGTACAACGTCGCGGGGGCACCGCTCGCTTTCGGGAACAGGTCGGCGACCTCGTTCTCGACCGGTCCAGTGTCGAGCTGCTCGGGGTGCAGCTGTTCTTCAATGTAAGCGTCGACTCCGACACTGCGCACGTAGTCGAGCAGCTCCGGCGTCGGGCCGAACGTGAGCCGGTTGATGACGTGCATGGCCGGGTCGCGCTCTGCGGTGGGGGTTGGGGCGAACACGGCGCTCAGCCCCAGAAACGTGCGCCTATCCATCGCTGGCCTCCGTTCGCTGTCGTTTACCCACCTTATGCAGACGGTGTTGTAAAAGTGTTACGGGGGTGTAAGAAGTTGGGAGAAGTTGTCAGCGGTCAGTTTCCAGTTGTCAGGAGTCGGAAGTCAGAGACACCAAGCTCCGTTTCGGCGTACAGGCATCAGAACAGCCATCCTATTCCTCCAGCCCGCAGGGCTTTGATCGTATTAGCAGGGCGTTTCAACGCTCGGCGGGCGGAGTCATGCCAATGCATTGGGGGTGGCGAGAGATCGATGTTCTACAGGACAGGGCGACCGATCGGTCGCCCCTACGAATCGGTGAGGAGGGATGGTGGGCGACCCGCGGGCCGCCCTTCCCTTTGGCCTTTCCCCCTTGCCGCTTTACCCTCTCTCTAATTCCCGCCGCGAAAGCCGTCAGGCGCGGTTGGCGGCGGCAGCACACCTGCGTCAACCGAACGCGGGCCGATGTTCTCGGCCACCGATAGGTACACGCGGTCGATTGTCATCTTGCCGACCAAGCTCTTGTACTTGATCTTGGCTTTGATCGACTCGAGGTCCGGGTCGACCAGCGCAACGACGACCTCCTCGGTAAGTACGTCGTTGCCCTTGCCGTCAAACGTCAATTTGGCCTTGTCGGGACTGATGTTCGGGTCGTCATACGTGACCTTGATCTGCAGGACAACCGATGCTGTAAGCGCCCCGAAACCCTGCCCGTACAGCTTGAGCCCGTCGAGCGAAGTCAGCACTAGAGAGCCGATCGGTACGTCCTGCGAGAACTCCGCAGCTTCGCCCGGACCGCCTTTGAACACCAGCGCGCAGTTGCCCCACGGTGTCACCGCCTTGGTCGGCTTGTTGCACTTGCGCTTGTCGCCCGTCAGGTTCTTGCCGACCCAGATGTATGGTGACGACGCGTCGATGCCCGGCACCTCGAACCCGCCGTTGATGATCAGGTTACCGGCGTAGTCGGTCGGGTGCGCCGTATAGAGGCAGTCGGTCAGATCCGTGATAAAGGTTTGTCCGATCGAAATGAGATTCGGCGTTCCGGTGTACGGCCAGCAATCCGGCCCCTCCACAATGGCGAAATTGTCCTCGATACGCGATCCCTGCACCACGATGTCATGGCTCTGCATGGCGAGCCCGCCACCGCTGCCGGACAAGCTGTCCAACGACTCCGCGACATTGTTGGTGATCGCGACGTTGCTGAGCACGAGGTACTGAGCGAAGTTGAAGATGCCCCCGCCACGGGTGTAGGCGCGGTTATTTTGAATCACCGAGTTGTTGATCTGGGCGGACGTGTTGGCTGTTCCAATCGCCAGCGCCCCACCCCTGTCACCCGTATTGCCAGTGAATGTGCTTTCGGTGATGTGCACATCAGAGGCAAGCACACGCACCGCACCGCCTTCTCCGCTGCCCACCGAATTGCCGGTCGCTGTGACGTTCGACAGGCTCAAGCTGCCGCCGGAGGGCGTCGTAACACTGATTGCACCGCCGCTGTTCGTGGCAGCATTGCCATCAAACGACGAGTGGGCGACGATGACCGCGACATTGATGTTCGCTGTGGAGACCTGCACACCGCCGCCAAACGTCGACGTGTTGTCGACGAACGTGCTGTTGCTGATGATCACGTCGGCGTCTACCGGCACGCTGCCGAGGTTGACCCCGCCGCCGATATTCGCCGAGAACATACTGTTCAGGATGACGAGGTTGTAGCCAATCACGCCGCCGGACATGCGCAGTGCCCCGGCATTGTTGGTCGACGTATTGCCAGTGAACACCGACGAATCTACCGTTACGTCAAGCGGGCCGTCTTCCAACGGATCGGGCTGAACGGCCACGGCGCCGCCCGCGTTCGACGAGTTGGTTTCGAACAGCGCGTTGTACACGATGATGTTGCCGTCGCCGGTCGCATTCATGACCGCGCCCGGGGCGGCCGGTGAGGTGAAACCGATCACAGTCAGATTGAACAGGCCGAACTGGTCGTCATCGAGCGTGACGTTCAGCATGCGGAAACTGCCGCCGGTCGACGTGACGATCGCGCCGCTGCGCGTTTCACCGACGAGATAGACGGATTTGTCGACCGTGGCTATTTCGGAGCCGAGAATGTAGGTTCCATCGGGGATGGAGATGGATGCGGCTTCGGTTGTATTAACGCAGTGAAGGAGTGCCTCGCGGAGCGAAATCCCGGTACCGCCCCCGCATGAACCGTCGTTTTCGTCCGCTGTAGTCGTGACGGCGACCGAGACGAATCGCGTGTCCTGCGCGTATTCGGGCGGGACATAGTAGGGAACGGCGAACGGTGGTGGCTGAGCCAACGACGAGGCGAAACAAACAAGAACGGCTGCGATGGTGAATAAGACGCGATGCATGGAATTGACTCCCGTGCAAATAGGACGTTAATCGCATTAAAGCACAGGTTTATGGATCGCGCTGAGGTGGTGGAAGCTGTCAGATGGCAGGGGTCAGGAGTCAGACGTCAGGCAGCGGAAACAGGATTCTTTACGGCACGCGGACATCACCGCCGACTGGTAGGGACAGCGCGTAAGCTATCCTGGGTGCAAGAAGGCGGAGATGGTGGGCGACCCGGCGGGTTGCCCCTACGAGACGGTTGGAGCGTGGGTGGCGGGCGCAGCGTGCTGCGCCCCTACGAACGTGCAGAGCGGTGGATGAGTGGGCGACCCGACGGGTCGCCCACCCCTTTTCCCTTACCCCTGTCCCTAGTTCCCGCCGCGGAAGCCGTCGGGCGCGGCTGGTGGTGGCAGCGGGCCGGACTCCAGCCCGCGCGGTGCAGCAAGCGAGCGTGTGAGGTACACCCGGTCGACCATCATCTTGCCTGACGGACTCTTGTGCTTGACCTTCACCGTAAGCTGGGTGAGATCGCCGTCCGTCAGCGCCAACGCATTCACGTCTTCGACCGCGACTGCGCTGCCTTGCAGCACGAGCTTCGCCTTGGTGGCCGCCAGCAGCGGATCGGCGTAGGTCGCCTTTGCCTGCACCACGACCGATCCCGCCGGCCCACCCCAGCCCATCGCGTACAGTTCGAGCACTTCGCCGGCGCTGAAGGTGTGCGTCAGCAGGTCGACATCTTGCGTGAACTGCGCCGATTCACCCGGCCCGCCTTTGAACACCAGCGCGCAGCGTCCGTAGTCGGTGAACGTCTTGGCCGACGTATTGCACTTGCGCTTGTCGCCGGTGAGATTGACCGGTGTCCACGCATCGGGCACAGCCGGATCGCCGGCAGCGAACTCGAATCCGCCGTTGTCGAGCAGGTTGTCGATACGATCGGTCGGGTGCGCGACATAGTTGCAGCCGGACGTATCGGAAATCGCGTTCCCGCCGAGGGAGATGAGGGAGCCTCCTACGCTGAGGCACCCGACATGCGCAGCGTAATTCTGTTCTATCAGTGAGTCCTGAACGGAAGCCACTTGCTCAGACTTAGGCGCAAGCCTTCCAGCAGATCCGCTAAGGCCGTCATCCGACTCGGCACGGTTTCCGACGACCGTTACTTCCGTCAAGTAGATACTACCGGGGGATAACACGCACATCCCCCCATAAACCTTGGCTCGATTGTCTTTTGCTTCTGTTCGTGCCACGGTCGCCGAATAGCTCGCACTAACGTGAAATGCACCACAGTAATCGGCTTCATTCCCGTCGAAGTAACTGTCGGAAACACTGACTCGACCGGCAAACACATCCATCGCGCCAGCAAGGCCAGTGTATGTGCCATACAGGACATTCTGCGTGCCTTGAACACCGTCGATCGTCACGCTACCGGCATGCGCTGTAATGGACACTGCTCCCGCGTAGACTACAGATTGATTGCCGATAAACGAACTGTCTCGTATGAGTATCGATGCAAATGGCAACACGCTGACTTGAATCGCCCCACCCATCGTGTTGTCGAGAAACGCCGACCCCTCAACCGACATTGTCAATCGTCCGAAGTCGAAGCCAAGAACCAGAATCGCTCCTCCACCAGCTCGATTCCTCTTAAAACGATTCTCACACGACGAAACGAGGTGGGTAGTATGCTGGGATCTGTTGTTACCGTGAGGATGCCGCCACCCACGCTGTCGCTGCCGTTGTCAATAAAGCGACTTGCCGAAACCGTCAGGCTCGACGCCACTGGACCCGAAAAGAAGCTGATAGCACTGCCCAGATTTGACTCAAACAGGCTGTTTGTTACTACGATCTGGGATTGTTCACCGGGCACAATGCTCAGTGCAGCGGATGTCCCATTACCCACAAACTCAGTCCGATTTATTGATGCGTGCAGTAGACCACCGCCACTACTCGCGACATACATTGCGGCGCCGTCGTAGCCGCTATTCATGCCGTAGTAGATGTTGTAGCTGTCCAACGGCTGCCACCAACAATGTAGAGTGATCCCCCTGCCTCGCTACCGCTGTTGCCATGCAAAAACGCTAAATTGAATAGACCGAACTCGTATCCAGTGGACATCACTTTCAAATGCCGGTGGTCATTGGCGGCGGTCGTGATGATCGTGCCGTCGCGCGACTCGCCGATCAGTCGGATCGCTCTGTCAGTCACCGCAATTTCAGATGTCAGGGAGTATGTGCCATCAGGGATATAGACAACGGCTGACGTCGCAACCTGCGCGCAGTACACTATCGCCTCGCGCAGGGAAATGCCCGTGCCGCCGCCACAGATGCCGTCGTCCTCGTCGGCGGTCGTCGTCACGAAGTACGACGCCGCGCGCGCGTCAATCGCGTACTCCGGCGGGACGTAGTACGGGACGGTGGGCAGTTCTGGCAGCGGCAGCGGTTGGGCGGACGCGGTGAACATGCCGATCAGGAGCGACACACAGACAAGCGCGATTCGGGCCACGCAACACCTCGTTAGACTTACGACATGACGCCATTAGACCACGCCTCGAGTTCGCCGTGTGTTAAGTCGGCGGCAGGACGCGACCTTCTCACGGCGGAGCGCCGAACGATCCATACATTCGTCGTACCCGTCACATGACACCCGTCACCCTGCAGCCTGCCGCGCCTGTCAGATTCTGCCTTCTCTCACGACAGCATTCGGGACAAGGCGACCTTGTCCCTACCAAAACACGAGGCGTGGATGGGCGGGCGACCCGGCGGGTCGCCCCTACAAACCCCTCTGTGTGCTTTGCGATCTCTGTGTCCTCTGTGCCCGCTCTTTGTCGGTACAGAGCGGCGGCGGATAGGTGGGCGACCGATCGGTCGCCCCTACGAAACGGCAAGGCGGCGGGCGACCCGGCGGGTTGCCCCCACTGACCACTGATAACTGACATCTGACCACTTCCCCAAAATTCCTACCGAATGTTGATACTCGTCCGGTATGCTTAGGACAGAGTCAATGTCAGGCCCGCGCGGACTTCACTGCGCGGCAGAAGGAACAACCGAACATGGATATGAATCGATACACCACCCGCGCGCAGCAAGCTCTCGTGCGGGCACAACAGATCACGGTGGAGAACGGCAACCCGCAGCTCGAACCGCTGCATGTGCTCGCCGCGCTGCTTACACAGAAGGACGGCGTCGTGCCGGAGGTCGTTGCCAAGATCGGCGCACGCCCGCAGGCCGTGCTCGCCGACACCGACGCGGCCATCGACCGCCTGCCAAGCATGTCGGGCGGCAACGCCCAACCCCCGCTCAGCCGCCAGACGGTCGACCTGCTCGCCGACAGCGAGAAGATCGCCAAGCGCATGAGCGACGAGTACGTCAGCACCGAGCACCTGCTGCTGGCGCTCACGCATCGCCCGCCCGCCGCCGACATCCTCGCCCGGCATCAGATCGACGAAAACGCGGTCTTGCAGGCGCTCTCCAGCATCCGCGGATCGCAGCGCGTGACCTCGGCCGATCCGGAGGAGACGTACCAGAGCCTCGAAAAGTACGGCCGGGATCTGACCGCGCTGGCGCGTCAGGGCAAGCTCGACCCGGTGATCGGCCGCGACGAGGAGATTCGCCGCGTCGTGCACATCATCAGCCGGCGCACCAAGAACAACCCGGTGCTGATCGGCGAGGCCGGCGTCGGCAAGACAGCGATTGTCGAGGGGTTGGCCCAGCGCATCGCCAACGGCGACGTGCCCGAAAGCCTGCGCGACAAGCGTCTGATCGCGCTCGACCTCGGCGCGCTGGTGGCCGGCGCCAAGTTCCGCGGCGAGTTCGAGGAGCGGCTGAAGGCCGTGCTCAAGGAGATCGCCGACAGCGACGGCAAGGTGATCCTGTTCATCGACGAGCTGCACACGATCGTCGGCGCAGGCGCGGCCGAAGGTGCGATGGACGCCGGCAACATGCTCAAGCCAATGCTGGCGCGCGGCGAACTGCGCATGGTCGGCGCGACGACGCTGGACGAATACCGCAAGCACATCGAGAAGGACGCCGCGCTCGAACGCCGTTTCCAGACCGTGTTCGTGGACGAGCCGAGCGTGGAGGACACGATCAGCATCCTGCGCGGCCTGAAGGAGCGCTACGAGGTGCATCACGGCGTGCGCGTGCAGGACAGCGCGGTGATCGCCGCGGCGACGCTCAGCCAGCGCTACATCCCCGACCGCCAGCTTCCCGACAAGGCCATCGACCTGATCGACGAGGCCGCGGCCAATCTCAAAATGGAGATCGAGAGCCGCCCGGTCGAGGTCGACAAGGTCGAGCGCCAGATCATGCAGCTGGAGATCGAACGCGAGGCGCTCAAGAAGGAACGCGATCAGGCCAGCCGTCAACGCCTCGGCGATTTGGAGGGCGAGCTGGCGAATCTGCGCGAAGGATTGCAGGCGCTTAACGCGCGTTGGCAGAAAGAACGCGACGCCATCGGGCGCATCCGCGACGCCAAGAGCAAGCTGGAGGAAGCGCGCATCGAACTGGAACGCGCCGAACGCCGCAGCGATCTGGAAGCCGCCGCCCGCCTGCGCTATGGCACGATCCCCGAGCTGGAGCGCGGTATCGAACAGGCCGAAGACTCGATCGAGCAGATGCGCCATGACGGCAGCACGATGCTCAAGGAAGAGGTTGACGCCGACGAGATCGCCAACGTCGTCTCGCGCTGGACGGGCGTGCCGGTGTCACGCCTGTTGGAAGGCGAGATCGAGAAGCTGCTCAAGATGGAAGACCGCCTGCACGAGCGCGTGATCGGTCAAGACGAAGCGGTGCGCGCGGTGTCGTCCGCTGTGCGACGCAGTCGTGCCGGCCTGCAAGACCCGAACCGGCCGATCGGCGCGTTCCTGTTCCTCGGCCCGACCGGCGTCGGCAAGACCGAGATGGCGCGCAGCCTCGCCGCGCTGATGTTCGACGACGAGAACGCCATGGTGCGCATCGACATGAGCGAATACGGCGAACGGCACACGGTCGCCCGCTTGATCGGCGCACCGCCGGGGTATGTCGGGTATGAAGAAGGCGGCCAATTGACCGAAGCCGTCCGCCGCCGCCCGTACTCGGTCGTGCTGTTCGACGAGATCGAAAAGGCGCACCCCGAGGTGTTCAACGTCTTCCTGCAGGTGTTCGACGACGGGCGCCTGACCGACGGGCAGGGCCGCACGGTCAACTTCACCAACACGGTGATCATCATGACCAGCAACGTGGGCAGCGACGTCCTCAAGCACGAAGGCACCGGCGAGGAGGCGCGCCGCAAGGTACTGAACCTGCTCGACCGCCAGTTCCGGCCGGAGTTCCTGAACCGTCTGGACGACATCATCCTGTTCCACGCGCTCAGCCGCGAGGACATCGCGCGGATCGTGGACATCCAGCTTAGCCGCTTGCAGCGGCTGCTCGCGCAGCGGCGGATCACGATCGAACTGCTGCCGGCGGCCCGCGAGCTGCTGGCGAATCAGGGCTATGATCCGGCGTTCGGCGCGCGTCCGCTGAAGCGCGCAATCCAGCGGCTTGTGCAGGACCCGATGGCGACGGCGATTCTCGAAGGCCGCGTGATGGACGGCGATCACGTCGTGATCGACAGCGACGGCACACACCTGACGTTCCACCCGGTCGAGGTCATCGAGGCGTAACGGAAGTGATGCGTAATGGGTGCCGAGTGCTGAGGAAAAGCGGGCACAGAGCACACGGAGATCACGGAGCACACAGAGGGGTTGGAGGGGCGACCGATCGGTCGCCCTTCGTCCACCGGCTCACCGTTACGCAGGGGTGACCGATCGGTCGCCCAGATATGCGCCCAACCAGAGTCACCGGACGCACGTTCGTGCCGGGAACGGGGCAATTCTTTGCGAGAGCAGATGGTGTGGATCTCAGGAAAGAACTTCGATGTCTTACGTTGCGGCATAGTCTGATCGCACGCGACCACAAGGATTATCCGCATATGGAGATCGAACTCACACGCTTTGTCTCAGGCGGCTACTTCATAACCCGAGAGGGTAATCCCGGCTGGGAACAACTCAAGGAACTGCTACCCGACCGGCTCATCAGCTTGTCAAGCCATATTTGTCCACAGTTCAGCGTCAGCTGGGGATGGATAACAGGCAACAGGCAGGCGGCCCTCGATTTTGGCGTGCGCGCGAGCCAGATCGACGAGTTCGTTGCGTGGTGTGGCACAGATTATCGAGAGGATATGGACATCTGGAGCATGTTCTACTCCCCGGTGGCGGCGAATCGCTTCATCAATCGATTTATCGAGGATCGACAGGGCCTGCATATCGTTGGAGCAGGGCTTCCGCTGGAGCTCGAAGTCGCCAATTGGCGCTGGCCTGGAGAGAGTGAAGGAATTGAAAAACGTGTAGAGCAACGATTGCCTATGGCCGAAGGAGGACGCACGCTCGGTTTTGAACTTCTCAGGTTCTCCCATAACAATTTTGACTGTTCTTGGTTGTGCACGTACCTCCATCAAGATATGCACCGCCTGTTTGGCATCGTCCCCGGTGAATTCGGACTCATTCAACGAGAAGTGGAAGCGCAGACGGTCTACGCGTGGATTGCCGAGGATGAGCGCAAGAGGCATGCCGACCCCATCATCTATGATTACTGGTTGCTGGTCGATTACCCGCTGGACCACGCCTAACGCCAAGCGCGGGGCACAGCATCTTCCACAGCAGCGTGCCACAATAATGCCTTCACCCAAATGCCACGTCCAGCATGATGTGCCTGTCGCCTGACCGCCCGCCAATCCGCAAAGGCGACCGATCGGTCGCCCCCGCGCTGCTCATGCCTCGGTCGCGCCTACCATCACATCCGCCAACCGTGTGAAGATGGGGAGGAACACCTCGTCCGGCAGGAAATGCGTCTGATCTTCGAGGTAGATCGGCGCGCAGGCCGGCAGCAAAGCCGCCAGATGATACGCCACCGAAATGGGGACAAGCGGATCGGCGTCACCGTGCCACAGATAGACGGGCATGGCGATCTGCGGCAGATCGAATCCCCACGGACGCCGATGGGCCGCCATGTCGTCTACGATGCCGATCACGCCCTGCCGGTACGCCTCGTAGAACGAGGCGATAATCATGTCGCGCGACTGTGTAAGCGCCGGCCGATCCCGCTCTGCAGCACCTGCGATCAGTTCGTCGACCAGCCCTTCCGGATCCCTGCGTGCGCGCTCGGCAACCGGACGGTAGCTCGTCTCAAGCGCGGCGCGATCGAACGGTTCGCCGTCAGTTGTCGGGCCGATGCTACTGATCAACCCGACACACGTCACGCGGTCGGGCGACTGCGCCGCGACGGCCAGCGCATAGGGCCCCCCGCCCGACACGCCGGCAGTGCCAAACCGATCAATCCCCAACGACTCCGCCAGTTCGACGGCGTCGCATGCGACATCAAGGAGCGCATAGCCCGGGAGCGGATCGGAGCGTCCGTATCCGGGCCGCTCAGGCACGATGATGCGGAGGCCTACGCGCCGGGCGTGCGTATCGAGGCTCGCAAGCTGGACGTGCGAGCCGGGGGTCGCGTGGAAGAATAGGAGTGGACGGCCATTCGGCGTCCCGTACTCGGCATAGCCCAGACGGCGTCCCTCTCGCAACATGAATATCGCGGGATCTGACATGAATGCACCTCTCGCTCAAACTGAAATTGGTACCTGCTATCAATCCTATGCGTGATCGGCTTTGTGATATCGCACGGACTGCGCGCTATCCCCCGCCCGGCGTCAACCGAGCGGGGGCTTGTACATTGGCCGATATGCCTAGAATCCGACCGCTTCATACGTGATGCCGGGGAAGCTCACCGCATCCGGCGCGAGCGCCACGCGTGCGGCTTCATCGCCTTTCAGCTCCGCGAGCAGGAAGGCCGTGGCGAAGTGCTTCACGTATGTACGCGCTGCTGCCATATCCCATGCCGCGTCAAAGCAGAACGGGAACTGACCATCAATCCAGAACTGCGGGCAATTTCCATAGATCGTGTGACCCGCGCCTTCAAACGCCACGAGCGCCTTATCCGTTGACGAGACTTCGCGATAAGCGTTGATCACTGTCCCGAACGGATCGTCGGCGGTACCCATGAGCGTCATCGAAGGGACAGTCACGGCCGCGTATCCATCGACGCCAAAGGCCATCGACCAGCCCGGCGCCATATCGATCACGGCGTCAATGCGCGAATCGGCGAAGGACGGCCAAAGACCTTCAGCGTCCGGATCGAAACCGAGAATACCAGCGATCTGCGCCGTGTAGTCCAACAGTCGACACGGCTCGTCCCGGCCGGGCTCTTGACACCACTCCGTCATTGCCGCGACATCAAACCGGGCACCGGCAAGCAGCAATGCGGTATTGCCGCCCAACGACCAGCCGGCAATCGCGACGTTCTCCATGTCGATCATCCCCTCGAATGCCTCGCCCGGCGCGGCCAGCTGCGCGGCAAGATCAAGCTCACCGGCGACATCTTGCACGCGATACGCGACAGCCAGAGCGTACGGTTCGATCGCCTCGGGCGGGTTCACAATCCCGTCGATAAATGCCGACCCGATGTGCTCGGCTGCCATCACGACGAAGCCGTACGATGCCAACTGCTCTTGAAGATATGCCGTGAAGAACCGGCTCGTGATGTTGCTGTGCGAGTAGATCACGAGGGGATAGGGGCCGTTGCCTGCGTCGGGAGCCGCATTTGCGATAGCACTGCCCGGGAAGAAGACCATCCCGTCCGGCATGTCTGGGAGGATGGCCCTTAGCCCCGTGTCATACATGATTTCTTCTGGCAATCCGTCGGGGCTAAGCGCCGGATACCAGACCGTGACCGGAACCGGGCGCTCGGAGTCGGCGTTCATCAAAAACTCCATCGCGCCGACCGTATATGGACCGCGCTCGGCATAGGTTGTCGCATCTTGCGCGGCCAGCGGGGTCACCGCTAACTGCGCGACGATGATCATGAAACCAACTAGACGCACGAACACAACCCTAGACATCGTGAACTCCTTCTACGCATGTCACGCTGGAGCTAACCGCTGTTCGCTGCTCGCGCTGCGCGGTGTGAAGCTCCGGAGAATCAAAAACGCCAGCGCTATCTCACGGGGGTGAGAAACCGACTGGCGTATATCACGGCGTTCAATGCCCATAGCCACGCAGCGCTTTGGCGTGATGCGGCGCTTACATCAATCGTACACCCGATTCGCGTCAATCAGGGCGAGCTCTCAATGTCGAGTGTCTATCTGCGAGACATAGTCGGGCCAAACGCCCCCGCGCCGGATCGGGTGTCCGATCCGGCGCGAGGGTTCGACGTTAGTGCACCGGGCCAAACCGCCGGCCAACACTAATGTCGATGGGTTCGGGTTTCCGGCCCTCAATCCACCGTCCGATGCGTACGATCAAATGGCCTAGCACGCACAATGCGCGCGGGCGCTGTGGATCGCACAGCGTCTGCAGGACGACGCGCTCCTTGTCGGCGCGCCGCACCTTTAGCGTTTGGAAGGCTTTCACCTCGGCCGGGTCATGTCTGACTAACATGGTGTGCCTCCTTCTCTCTCGAGGCATCGCCGATAACTCGCGTCGCCGATGCAACGCCGCTGGGGCGTCGCGCAGGCAGCGTACCGGTATCGCAAGAATGGTGCGTGCGGCTAATGCGCGGCCACACGGCTATCGTGATTCAGCACGACGTCGTCGTACTCGGCCTGCGGGCCTTCCAGCCACGCGCCGATCCGGAACATGGTCTCACCGAACCAGAGGCGCAGGCCGTTGATCCTCCGGCGGCCTTCCAGCCGGTCGGCAAGCCGCACAAGCGCACGTCCGATGTCACAGCATACGCCGTGATAGCCGGGCGCGCGGCGCGCCAGCTTCACAGCCTCGTGCTTCTCTGCAGCACGCATAAAGTCGTGCTGACGCGTCTTCAACAAGTCGTAGGTGACTGATTCGTAGCGCATGGTGTCAACCTTTCGCGCTGCCGGCGGGGCGCCGGTGGCGGAGCGACGGCCCGATCATCGGCCCGCGCAGCCTGATCGCTGGATCGCGTCGGTTCGCGATCCGGCGCCGTGAGTATGCAATGGCAGCTGCGCGACTGCCCATTGCTGAAGGGGATGAATTTCCCGGCAACCATCGCTGTCAAGCGACTCCGATCGATTGCGGTGGTCATCGTGCGGCCCCAAGGCTGACGGGCGTCAACCCGCCAGCCCCGGAACCGGAGACCTAGTTGTAACGCGCCTTGTCGTCGACCGACTCTGTATCGATCCGGCGACCTTCGATCCAATGCCCGAGGCGCACCAACGCCTGCCCGAGATCGTGCCGCAGCCCATGCGGGTGGGCGGCAAGTGCCTCCTGAACAAGGCGTTCCTTTTCAACGAAGCGTAGTGCGTTGCTCTCGTTGACGTGCATCAGGGCGTTGAAATCTTCGAAGCTCATTTCTTCCTCCTCAACCTGCCGATTGTGCTAGGCAGACCCATGTGCGCGGCGCATAGTTAAGCGCCAGTGCATCCTCGATGGTCTGAGTCACTCTGGCGCCTACACTCACAGTCACAGCACACACGGACACCCTCGCTTTCGATCGGCACCGATGTGTTATATGCACATTATACAATGGATGCATGTCATTTTTGCATCAACGTTTGTTTTGTATGAGCAAAATCGCACCTCATTTTCTGACGCAATCCATCCGATTCTCCAACGGGTGTTCGGCCCTACCCCATACCGGCCTAATTTGCTGCAAATCTTGAGTCGTCCGAGCCAAGCACCTCAGCGGGTGCCAAAGCCGTGTCGACCACGGTCTGGTCGTGAAGGCGCGGCCATGACATGCATTTCACCACAAGTCCGTAATAACCCACGACCTGCCCGCTCGTTACGCAGTCAGTCGGTGAAGTTCCTCAATTTCCGGTCATATCATTAATAGCCTTACCGTGTTTCCGCGCTCATATTGCGTGGCTCTCTTGACATTTAGTGGTGATGGAAATACGCTCGATTCAGGTCGCGAATCGCATTGAAGTGCAGCGGCCTCCCCCAACACACAGACTGCGAGGTGTGGTGCTCTATGGCCGCCGTGCTTTCGCAAGCCACCGCCGCCCCGGTGGTGGGCCTTCCGCGTGCTCTGCTGTATCACAAGTACGCCCCACTCTGGAAAACGTTCTTCGAATCGCTCGGCTGCAAAGTGCTTGTCAGCCCCGCGACCAACCGCGCCATCCTGACCCAAGGACTCCAGCTTGCGATTGATGAGACGTGCCTCCCCGTCAAGGTCTTCCTCGGCCATGTCCACAGTCTGATCGAAAAGGCCGACTACATCTTTATTCCGCACATACTGACCCTGCACGCCAGTGAGCGGATGTGCGTCAAACTGTTTGCGCTGGGCGACCTTGTCCGTAACGTGTTTCGCGGCGTACGCCTGCTGGAATATGACGTCGACAACGAGAAGCGTCGGACGGAGTTCTGGGGCATGGTGCGCATCGGGCTGCGGCTCAATCCAAACATCATCGCCGTGCTGCGCGCAGTGTTTGCCGCACGCGCCGCACTCGCTAAACACAACCAAGCGGAACTGCTGAAGCAGCAGAAGCAGGTTGAAGCCGAACATGACTGCCGCGTGCTTGTCGTCGCGCACTCGTACGTCACGCATGACGCACTGATGGGCCAGCAGGTCAGCGCGATCCTCCGCAACCTCGGCGTCGGTGTCGTTTACGCCGACATCGCCGATTCGGATGCGGCGCGCACGCGCTCGCGCGAAATCTCGGCCGACTGCTACTGGACGTACAGCAAGGAGCTTCTTGGCGGTCTGGCGATATACAAAGATTCCGTCGACGGCATCATCTTCCTCACCACGTTCCCGTGTGGGCCGGACTCGTTGATCTTCACGTTGTGTCAGTACGTGCTGAAGGACAAGCCGAGCTGCGTGCTCACGCTGGACGAGCTGCAGGGCGACGCCGGGCTGAAGACGCGGCTTGAGAGCTTCGTCGACATCCTGCGCATCAAAAAGGAGGCGTCGCGATGACCGTGCGCCGTGTCAGCTTCCCGTTGATGGGTTCGTACCACATTGCCGAAAAGGCCCTCGCCGAAGGAATCGGGGCGGAGGTCGTCCTGCCGCCGCCGCTGACGAAACGTACGCTCGAGCTGGGCACCAAGTACAGCCCCGAGGCAATCTGCGTGCCGTTCAAGTACGTGCTGGGCAACTTCATCGAGGCCATCGAGCGCGGCGCGAACGCTGTCATTCAAGTGGGCGGCGGGTGCCGGCTTGGTTGTTACGCCGAGCTGCAGCGGGCCATCCTCACGAGCCTCGGCTATGAGGTCGACTACCTGACGATCGGCGGCCGCAACACCATTCCGGAGATCTTCGGCTTCATCAGGCGCTACTACCCCAACCTATCGCTGTTCGCCATTGTGCAGGCGCTCTACCGCGCTTTCGAAAAGGCCCGCGCAATCGACGACTTCGAAGACGTCATGCGTAAGAACATCGGATTCGAGGTCAAGGCCGGCTCGTTCGAACGGCTGCAAAAACGCTTCCTCGCCGAGCTCGATCAGGCATCTGCGCTACGCGACATCTGGCGGGTCCGCCGCGAGTACCTTGAAGACGTGCGCCAGATCGAGGTCGATTAGCCGGAGCATCCGCTGCGAGTCGGCTTCGTCGGCGAGTTCTACGTCGTGCTTGAGCCATTCTCCAACTTCTTCATCGAGAAGCATCTGGCGAAGTTCGGGGTGGAGGTTCATCGCCCGCTTACGGTCGCGCACACCATTCGCGATATCACGTTTTACGACTGGCAGGTCGCGCGCACGCTCAGAACCACCCGTCCCTATGTCACGGGGCGGCTGGGTGGCGAAGGCACCGAAAACGTCGCCTCGGCGCTCAGATACGCCAAACAAGGTTTTGACGGACTGATCCACGTCAAGCCGTTCGGATGCATGCCGGAGATCAGCGCGATGCCGGCCTTGTACCGCATCTCCGAGGACTTCCACTTTCCGATCGTGTACTTCAGCTTCGACTCCCTGACCTCCGAGACCGGCATCAAAACCCGACTCGAAGCGTTTTACGACATGATGGTGATGAGGAAAGAACGCCATGCCTAGCGAAGCGGTTCGTGCATCTATGGGTGTCGACGTCGGCTCAATCTCCACCAAGGCCGTCGTCATCGACGCAGACAATCGCATTCTGGCGCAGGACTACCTGTGG
Organism: Candidatus Flexicrinis affinis; assembly: GCA_016716525.1. Lineage (NCBI taxonomy): Bacteria > Bacillati > Chloroflexota > Anaerolineae > Aggregatilineales > Candidatus Flexifilaceae > Candidatus Flexicrinis > Candidatus Flexicrinis affinis. The sequence continues at coordinate 318,215 of JADJWE010000009.1, read as the reverse complement.
ACCGAAGGCAATCCGATCCACGCGGTGAAGCGCCTGATGGCGAGTATCGAGCTGCAGATGCCTCCGGGCATCACGATCGACGCCGTCGGGACGACGGGTTCGGCACGCGAGCTGATCGGATCGATCCTCGGCGCCAACATTGTCAAGAATGAGATTACCGCGCACGCCATCGGCACGCTGACGTTCCACCCGGACGTGCACACCATCTTTGAGATCGGCGGTCAGGACAGCAAGATCATCGTAATGGAGCACGGCGTTGTGACCGACTATGCGATGAACACCTTATGTGCGGCAGGCACCGGGTCGTTCCTGTCGTCGCAGGCGCGCCGGCTCAACATCCCGGTCGAGGAGTTCGGGCAGTACGCCCTGCGCGCCACCAAGCCGACCAAGATCGCCGGGCGCTGCACGGTGTTCGCCGAATCCGATCTGGTGCATAAGGCGCAGATGGGCTACCCGACCGAGGACATCATCGCCGGGCTGTGCCATTCGATCGTGCTCAACTACCTCAACAACGTCGGTAAGGGCAAGCGTATCGTCCCGCCGATCGTGTTTCAGGGTGGGGTCAGCAAGAATGTCGGCGTGGTGCGCGCGTTCGAGCGCGTCACCGGGCACCCGATCATCGTCGATTCGCTCGGGCACCAGATGGGCGCGATCGGCGTGGCGATTCTGGCGCGCCGGCACTCGCAAGCTGCGTTCGACTTCGACATCAAGGACGTCGATTTCCGCACCGTCGGCATCGAGTGCGGTGGATGCCCGAACGACTGCGAGGTCGTGTGCGTACTGCGCGAGTCGCAGTTCCTTGACGGGTGGGGCAACCGCTGCCCGGCGGGGATCGTCAACGCGAAGAAGAAGCTGGCTGAGGATGCCGGCGTCGAGGAGGACGCGGTCGCGGTCGTTGCCTAAGAGGCCATTTGAAAAGGTCAGGGTGAGGCAAGGCGGCGGCATGAGGCGGATGCTGGAGACATAGAGCATCGCTTCACTGAGACGGCGGTTCGCCGAGCCTGAACGTTCGTTCCACCGCCCAGCGCCGCGCAAGCGGTCCCGTGTCCGGACGGTCGACCGTCATGCCGCAGACCTGTTCGCCCAGGTGACAAACTGGCTCCGACCTCCGTCTGCCTTCAGCCGTGGAAAGCGAGTGATGTTCTGCATCAACAGGTGCTTAGCCGCATCGGTCTGCATCTGTCTCACCAACACCAGCGCCTCTTCCCCTTTTTCGCCGGTTTTCACCGATTGGCTGTCCAGGATCACGCCACTGGCCAGGCGGATGACAGCCACTGCGGGTCGCCCCCTCCGCTCCCCGGTGCCATTCTGGCGCCAGCTGTTGAATTGTGGTGGACCGTGCCTTTGGGCGGTAAACTCCCGGCAGCATTCTCCACTGAAGCTGGTTCTCAGTGTAGATGATGGCATTCAGCAACCGCGCATATCGGCGCTGCGCAGGGCGTCGCCAATTCGCCGTCGGAATGTGCTCTCTCCCACTCCGGCTTTGTCCGGTCCCCCCTGCTTTTCAAACGGCCTCTAAGGGCTAGACGGTTGGCGACAAGACAGTCCCGTAATGAAGCGCAGCCCACCCTGCGTGACCAGCATCACGCGGGACGGGCTGCCTGTCTTTTCGCTGCTTAGGCCGACTTCAGGTCGAGGCGGCGCAAGAGCTGTGCATTGAACGCGACGACGATCGTGCTCAGCGACATGAACACCGCCCCCACCGCCGGGTCGAGGGTGATCCCGAACGGCGCAAGGATGCCCATCGCCAGCGGGATCGCCACGATGTTGTACCCGGCCGCCCACCACAGGTTTTGCACCATCTTGCGGTAGGTGGCTCGGCTCAGGCGCACAATGCGCACGATATCGAGCGGGTTGGAGCGCACAAGGATGATACCCGCACTTTCGATCGCGACGTCGGTGCCTGCGCCGATCGCGATACCGACATCGGCTGTCGCCAGCGCCGGCGCGTCGTTAACACCGTCGCCGACCATCGCCACCGTCCGCCCGCCGCGTTTAAGCTCGCTTACGCGGTTCGCCTTCTGATCGGGCAGCACCTGTGCCAGCACCGTGTCGATATCCAGCTCGCGCGCCACCGAGTCCGCGACTGCTTGGCTGTCGCCGGTCAGCATGGCGACCTCGACGCCAAGTTCGTGCAGCGCGCGTACCGCCTGCCGGCTTTCTTCGCGGATCACGTCGGCGATCGCAAACAGCGCAAGAACGCGTTCTTCCGATGCGAAGTATATCAGTGATTGGCCAGCGTCCTCGGCCTTGCGCCCGTCTTCGGCAAGAGCCGCGGGCGCATCGAGACCCACCTCCTCAAGCAAGCGCGGGCCGCCGATGAAGTACGTCGAACCGTCCACCTCGGCGCGCACGCCGCGTCCCGCCAAGGCGTCAAAGCCGGTGACTGCCGCAGGCTCGATGCCGCGGCCTTCAGCGTAGGCACGAATTGCCTGCGCGATCATGTGCTCGCTGTCGCGCTCGAGCCCGGCCGCAATCCGAAGCGCCGTGTCCTCCTCTATACCGTCGACTGCAAAGCCGACGACACCTTGCTCGCCTTTGGTCAGCGTGCCGGTCTTATCGAACACGACGACATCCAGCTCGCGCGCCTTTTCGAGCGCCACGCGCTGCCGCACGAGCAGACCGTTACGCGCTGAGAGCGTAGTCGAGATCGAGACGACCAACGGCACGGCCAGTCCGAGCGCGTGAGGGCATGCGATCACCAGCACCGTGACGGTACTGCGTACCGCGTCGGCGAGGCTCCCGGTGGTGATGAGCCAGGCGACCAGCGTGATGATCCCTGCGCTGATGGCGATGATGGTGAGATAGAAGGCCGCGCGCTGGGCCAGTGTCTGGGCACGCGACTGGCTCTTCTGGGCGTCCTCGACCAGCCGCATGATACCGGCCAACGCCGTGCCTTCACCGACCTTCTGGATCTCGACACGCAGCGCTCCCGATCCGTTGACCGACCCGCCGATCACGGCGTCACCCGCGGCTTTCGTCACCGGCTTGCTCTCGCCGGTCAGCATCGACTCGTTGACATTGCTTTGCCCTTCCGCCACGACGCCATCGGCCGGAATGCTTGCACCGGGGCGGATCAAGACGCGGTCGCCTTCGCGCAGTTCCGATACCGCGACGGTCTCGGTCTGGCCGGATGGCAGGATGCGCTCGGCGGTGTCGGGCAGCAGCTTGGCCAGTTCTTTGAGTGCGCCTTGCGCCTGCCCGACGCTGCGCAGCTCGATCCAGTGGCCCAGCAGCATGACGGTGATGAGCGTCGCCAACTCCCAGAAGAAGTCCATCGTCATGCCGGCGGCGTCGTGCGCCGGGAACAGGAAGATGCCCATGCTGTAGACGTACGCGGTCGTGATGGCAACCGAGATCAGCGTCATCATGCCGGGCTGGCGCGACGCCAGCTCGCCGCGCGCCATCGACAGGAACGGCAGGCCACCGTAGACGAAGATGATCGTGCCGATCACAGGTGCGATCCACGAACTGCCGGGGAAGTCCGGCATTGTGAACCCGAGCCACCCCTGCACCATCGGCGAGTAAAGGACGACCAGCAGCGTCAGCGGCAGGGTCACGAAGAAGCGGTTGCGCATCATCGTGATGTGGCCTTCGTGCATTCCGCCGCCATGTCCGCCGTGTTCGTGGGCGCCGTGCCCGGCGTCGTGAGTCTTGCTGCTGTGCGCTGCATGCTCGCCGCCGTGCTGCATCGCGGCGTGGTCGTGCCCATGGTGGCTGTGATCTTCCGCGTGGTGCGCGTGCTCATGTTTCGTGTGGTGGTCGTGGGCTTGGTGGCCCCCTTGCGTGTGTTCGTTGTGCGGCTTTGACGTGTTCATGGCGTTCGCCCTCCCGGTGGGTCGAATGATCGCTGACTGTGCTGAATTGGTGTTGACTCCCTCGCTATCAACGACGCATCGATGCAAATCGATCTTTCAAGACCACATGCAAATACCCGCCAAATGGCGGGGGTGGATGCGTCGTTCGGCGGATGAAAGTGCCGTGTCGCCGACCGCATACTGAATCACAGTGCCGGAGCGGCGACGCCCCGGCGTACTGTTCTGTGTTCAGCAGGAGTTGTGACATGAGACTGCGGGTTGTGTTGGTAAGTGTCTTGGTCGTGGTAGCGGTGGCGTTGGCTGCGCCGGTCGTATTCGGCCACGGCCCGGTGGCTGACCGCCTCGGGCGCTCCGAGCTTCGCTTTATGGAAGGCATGATTGATCATCATCAGATGGCGCTGGACATGGCCGCCGACTGCGTGGCGCGCGAGATTTCCGCGGAACTGCGTGCCGAGTGTGAAGCGGTGATCGCGGCGCAGCAGCCCGAAATCGAGCAGATGCAGGCGTGGCTGTTGGAGTGGTACAACGTCGACTACACGCCGATGTCGATGGCCGATATGGGTGGTCTGCACGGCGGCGGCGACATCGCAGGCATGATGGCGCCCATGATGGGAATGATGGACAGCATGATGCAGATGGACATGCCGGGCGAGATGCGCGACATGATGAATCAGATGCGCGGCATGATGGCGATGATGGGCATGATGCACGGCGGCGGCATGGGCATGGATATGATGGGCGGGAGCATGGGCGGTATGGGCCATGGCGGGCACGGCGCGCAACCCACGGCCATACCGAGCATGGGTCATGGCGGGCACGGTGGCCATGGTGGCGCCGCCACTACCGCGCCGCATACCGATCCGGCCATGATGATGGGCATGTTCGCAGGCTTCAACCGGCTCACCGGCGTGGAGTACGAGATTGCGTGGCTGGAGTCGATGATCGACCATCACGACGACGCGATCCACATGTCCGAGCGACTGCTCGCGCGCGGGGATACCGGCCATGCCGAACTGCGCGACCTTGCGCAGGCGATCATCGATGCGCAGTCCGCGGAGATTGCGCGGTATGAGGAATTGATCGCAGCGCTCAAGAGCTCGTAGACCTCGCACAAGAGTCGCAAACAAGTCGGTACAATGAGAGGCGGGAACCGAGGTGCATGCCTCGTCCCGCCTCGTTTGGTGTGGATTTCCCGGGGGATGTCCAATGACGCGGATCCGTGTTGTGCTTGCAGACGATCACGCTGTGGTCCGAAAGGGGATTCGTCAGTTTCTCGAAGACGACTCCGACATCGAAGTGCTTGCCGAGGCGGGTGATGGCGAGGCGGTCAAGGCGTTGATTCGCGATCTGCGCCCGGACGTCGCAATCCTCGACGTGCGGATGCCTCATGCCACCGGAATCGAGGTAACGGCATGGCTGCGGACGCAGGATCTGCCCACCCGCGTCCTGATCCTCTCCGCCTACGACGACGACCCGTTCGTCATTGCGGCGCTGCAGGCGGGCGCAAGCGGGTACGTGCTCAAGACATCCGAGGCCGACGACATCGTTGACACGGTACGCGCTATCCACGCGGGGCGGTCGGTGATCCCTGCTGCGCTTGCGCAAAAGCTGGCCCGCCGCGGCGATCCGCACAGTGCAGACAATGCCGAACACTTGACCGATCGCGAACACGAAGTGCTGGAATATGCCGCCGCCGGCATGACCAACCGCGCGATCGGCTTCCGGCTGTCGATCAGCGACCGCACGGTGCAGGGTCACCTCGCCAGCATCTATGCCAAGCTCAACGTCAACAGCCGCACCGAAGCCGTGACCAAAGCGCTTCAACTTCACCTCATCTCCCTGCCGGAGAACAAGTCGTGACGTCCGTCCGGCGGCGGTTCGATGTCGGCGGTCTGCGCGTTCAAGTCCTGTTGTGGACGCTGCTGCCGCTGACGATTCTGCTGCTGCTGTTTTCCTACAGCGGCATCTCGAGCCACGAGCAGTCGATGCGGGCGCTTGCCATTGAGGAAAACGGCCGGCTGATCCGGGCCTATGCCGCGCTGATCAGCGCGCAGGTTCAGCGATACGCCAACGCCGAGCAAATCCCGCCATTTGCGGTGCCGGTCGGCGCGCTGGCGCTCGACACGGTGTTTGGCGCGAAGGACGACGACGAGGACGGTGCTGTGTCGCTGTACGACGCTCAGGGGCGACTGCTCTTCGGCGACGAGACGACGATCCCGCATCACGATTCGATGATGCCGGCGGCGAACGGCGGAGGCCACCATCACATGACAGCGGTCAGCCCCGATACCGGCCACGATGTCCTGATTACCCGCGCGACCATTCCGGAAACCGGTTGGCAGCTCGTGCTCGAAGACTCGTGGCACATGCTGACCGCTCCGCTGCTCCGGTTCGACCAGATCACGCCGCTTATTCTCGCCGTGGCCGTGATCGTCTCGCTGCTGGTGCTGTTCCTCGGCGTTCGCTACGTCGTTCGGCCGCTGCAAGAGCTGCGGCTGCGCGCAGTGCGTATCGGACAAGGCGATTACGACGCGACGGCCCTACCCATCAACGGCGTCACCGAAATCCGCGACCTGCGCACGGCGTTGGGCGACATGGCCTCACGCGTGCGGGACTCGCGTGCGGCGCTGCAGGACTATGTCGGCATGGTGACGCAGGTGCAGGAAGAGGAACGCGCGCGCCTCTCGCGCGAGCTTCACGACGAAACCGTGCAAACGTTGATCGCGCTGGGGCACAAAGCGCAGATGATCCAGCGCAGCCTCAAACGCGGCGATCCAAGTTCGGATGCACTCGCCGCCGACATGCGCGGCATGATCGAGCAGGCCATTGCCGAAGTGCGGCGCTTCAGTCAAGCGCTGCACCCGCATTACCTCGCCGAACTGGGGTTGTCGACAGCCCTCGAATCGCTCGCGCGAGACGCCGGCGCTGAGTTTACGCTCCCCGGCTCGCCGCCCAAGCTGAAGCCCGACCAAGAGCTTGCGGTGTATCGCATTGCGCAAGAAGCCCTCAACAACGTACAGCGCCATGCCAACGCGCGCGCCGTCGAAATCGAGTTCGGCGCCCAGAACGGACACGCGGTCCTGCGCATCGCCGATGATGGTGTCGGATTCACACCGCCGGCAGAACTGGTGACCCTGACCAGTTCGGGGCATTTCGGCTTGATGGGCATGCATGAACGCGCCGCGTTGGTCGGCGGACACCTCAAAATCGACGCGATGCCCGGTCGCGGGACCGTCGTCGAGCTGACGATTGACACCGATCCGCCGGGTGAACCTAATGCGACGGTCCCTGCCGCTGGAGCTGTTGGGCCATGAGGCCCGCCCCCACCAGCCCAGCCTCGCCACCGTAGCGCGCCGATACGATCAACGTGTCGGTGAGCGACGGATAGACCCGCTCGGCAAATGCGGACCGCAGCGGCCCAAACAGGAGATCGCCCAGCCCGGCGACGCTGCCACCGATCACGATCACGTTTGGGCGCAGCAGGTCGACCGCCGACGCCAGGCCGATTGCCAGCCAACGTGCCATCGCCCCGATGGCCGCTAGCGCCGCCGGATCTCCGGATTCCGCCGCGGCCTGCACGGTCTGGCCGGTGACAGTCATCGGATCGACACCGGCGCGTTCGGCGTATGCCAGTGCAAGAGCCGGCCCGGACACACGCGTCTCGAGGCACCCGCGCAGGCCGCACGTGCACGGCAGCCCTTCCGGATCGACCGGCATGTGGCCGAGCTTCAGGCTGGCCGCGTCGCGCAGGCGCATCGGCCGGCCATCCACGATCCAGCCCGCGCCGAGGCCGGTGCCAATGGCGACGCCCAACACGTTGTCGTACCCCTGCCCCGCCCCGCGCAGCGCCTCCGCTGCCGCCGCGCATACGCCGTCGTTGTCGGTCACAGTCAGCAGATCGAACTGCGCTTGCATGCGCTCGGTGATCCGCATGCCCGTCCACCCCGGCAACAGCGACGTTGCGAACCGGACGCGCCCCAGCGAGTCGACCTCACCGCCGGTCGACACGCCGATCGACGCGGCATCGGGCGCCTTCGTGCGTAAGTCAGCGACAAGGCCGGCAGCGCGCACGAGGACGTCTTCACCGCCGCGCTGGGGTTCGGTGGGAATGCGGGTCGCGTGCGCGAGGTCGCCGGACGGCAGCATGATCGCCGCGGCAATCTTGGTCCCGCCGATGTCGACCGCAATGACGGGCGCGACGTCTGTTTCCGGCCGCATCGCCGCGACGTAACGTGACACGATGAAGCGCGGGCGCGTGATCATCGAGCCGACGACGACCGCAAACGCACCGGCGCGCAGACCGCGCGCGGCCTCGTCCGGCGTCGAGATTCGGCCTTCCATAACGACGGGGACCTCAAGCGCGGCGCTCAGGCGCTTCACGAGTTCGTAGTCCGGTGTGTGCATCTGCGGGCTGTAATCTGTGTAGCCTGACAGGGTGGTGGCGATCAGATCGGCGCCAGCTTCTGCTGCGGCGATGCCCTCGTCGAACGTCGAGATGTCGGCCATCACCACAACGTCCAGATCGGCGTGGATTCGTGCGATCATCTCGGCTGGGGAGGGTCGACCCTCGTCGCCCCAACGCCGCGTTGCGTCGAACGCGATCGCGCTCGCGCCGGCATCGTAGATCGCCCGTGCGGCGTCGATCGTCGGCGTGATGCGCGTGCCGACGCCACGCCAATCCTGCTTGTAGATACCGATGATCGGGATGTCGACGGCGTCCCGGATTGCCTCGATGTTGCGCGGACCGTTCGCGCGAATAGCGACTGCCCCGCCCGCTTCGGCGGCGCGCGCCATGTCCGCCAGAAAGCCGGCGTCGGTCAACACGTCCTCCGGCCGTGCCTGACATGAGACGATCAATCCCCCTTGAAGAATCTGAACCGACATGACCAATCGGACTCCGTAGTTGGTTGCGTGGCTTCTCTTGGTATGGATACAATACCCCTCACCGCGAGGTATTGCAGAAATTGAGGGAAAAAGATGTCCAGATCGTCTCATCGTCTCCTAGTAGTCCTACTTAGTCTCGCCCTGCTGGTCAGCGTCGGCGCTGTCGGCATGGCGCAGGACACCACCGTCATCACGTTCTGGAAGCACAGCCATCCGCCCGCCGATCCGCTCACTGAGGAGTTGATTGCGGAATACGAAGCGGCCAATCCGGGAATCGATATTCAGTTGGAACTGATCTCCAGCGCAGACTACATCAACCGCGTACTGACCGCCGCCGCTGGTGGTCAGCTTCCCGATATCTTCGACATTAACGACGCCAACCACGCCATTCTGACCGCCAACGGCATTCTCGCCCCAGTCGACGTCGCGGCGTTCGGGTTCGAGACTCAGGAAGAATTCGAAGCGGCGTACGTGCCCGATAGCCTCAACCCGTTCAAGGGCGAGGACGGTCAGGTGTACGGCATCCCGTTCGAGTACAACTCGTGGATCATGGTCATCAACGACGCCATGTTCCGCGAGATCGGCCTCGATCCGGAAACCGACTATCCCAAGACGTGGGAAGAGGTCGGCGAGATTGGCGCGCAGATTGCTCAGGTGAACAACGGTGTGTTCGAGCGCCAGGGCTTCGCGTGGAATCTGGTGACGCCGGGCTGGACGATGCTGCTGTTCTCGCCGTTGGTCTATCAGGGTGGCGGCTCGATCTTGACTGAAGACGATAAGGGCGATGCCTGCGCGCTGAACGAGCCAGCGGGCGTTGCGGCTTTGCAGACGATGCAGGACATGTACTACAAGTACGGCGCCGGTGCGCCGGGAATCAACCTGTCGACTGCACAGGACGCGATGATCGACTTCTATCAGGAGCGAATCGGCATGTGGATCCTCGGCCCGTGGGCCGTCCCGCAGCTGACGCCGGTGGGTGACGATCTGCGCCTGATCCCGCTGCCGCAGATGACCGACGCCGAGCGCAACGTCGTCATGCTGTCGTCGTGGGTGTGGACGGTCAATGCCGCGTCCGAGCACACGGACATTGCGTGGGACTTCGTCGACTATGCCTCGCAGCAAGGCGCGCGCTGGCTTCCGACCGCTGGCTACATCCTCCCGCGCGTTGGCTGGACCGACGATCCGTCCGTGCCTGAGTTCCCGGGCCTTGACGTGTTCATCGACCAGATGCAGTACGGCCGCCCGCGCTTGATCCACCCGCGTCAGGGCGAAATCGGCACGATCATCCACCAGTACGTGCAAGATGCGATCCTGAACAATCTCGACGCACAGGAGACGCTCGACAACGCGTGCGAAGAAATCAACGCCGCGCTTGCCGGCTAATGCCTGCAGGTTGTAGATAGACCCGCGCGGGGGCAGGCCATGCGCGAACGGCCTGCTCCCGCGTGCTTGTTTTGTCAGGAGTAGCATCTTTCTATGGCCGCAGTTGAGTCCAGCGTTCACCGGCGCGCATGGTTCGAGCACATTCCGTGGCTGACGTATGGCCGACGGCTCGGGTTCACGGGCTTCTTCTTCGTGCTGCCCGCGCTGATCTACTTCACGCTGTTTGCGTTCTACCCGATGGCCAACGCCGTCCGGCTGAGTTTCTACAATTACAATCTGCTCTCACCCCCGCGGTGGATCGGGTTTGGTAATTACGAATTCCTGTTCGGCTCGCGGGAGTTCGTGGAGTCGCTCGGCACCACCATTATCTACGCCTTCGGCATCAGCGTGCCGATCTGGGTGCTGTCGATGATCCTCGCGCTGATGCTCAACCAGAATATCCGCCTGCGCACGTTTTTCCGCACGGTGTTCTTCGCGCCGATCGTCATGCCGCTGGTGGTGCTGGCGATCATCTGGTCGCTGCTTTATCACCCCTTCGGGCCGATCAACACGGTACTGCTCGCGCCGTTCATCAATCAGACGATCCCGTGGTTGAACTCCAACCAGCACGCCCTGTTGGCGGTCATCATCCTCGCCGTCTGGCGCGCAACCGGCTACTACGGCGTGATCTATCTGGCTGGCCTGCAAAACATCCCGAACGAATACTACGAAGCGGCCCGACTTGACGGCGCCAACAACTGGCAGTTGTTCCGCTTCATCACGTTTCCACTGCTGCGGCCGACAACGCTGTTCGTGGTCGTCGTGTCGATCATCAACGCACTGCGGCACTTCGACGTCATCTGGATCATGACCGGCGGCGGCCCCGGCGACGCGACGCGCGTCCTGTCGGTGCTCATCTACGAGACGGGCTGGATCTTCCTGCGCATGGGACGTGCGGCGGCCATGTCGGTCATCCTGTTCTTGCTCGCGCTGTCGTTCACCGTCGTCCAGATGTGGTTCTTCAGGACGCAGGAGTAGGCCGATGCTCACGTCACCTCGCGTCATCCACTTCACGCAGCACGCCATCATCTACGGCATACTCGGTTTCGGCGCGTTTCTGATCCTGTTCCCGCTGGCGTGGGCCGCGACATCGGCGCTCAAGCCGAACACCGAGGTCTTCGCCGTGCCGATGAACTGGATCCCCGAGAATCCACTCTGGGAAAACTTCATCCTGCCCTTTCAGGAGAGGCCGTTCGGCACGTACTTCCTCAACAGCATCATCGCCGCGCTGGCGTCGGTGGCGCTCACGGTGGTCATCTCGTGCCTCGCCGGCTTCAGCCTCGCCAAGTACCGCTACTTCGGGCGGAACATCGCGTTCGTCGCCATCCTCAGCACGATGATGCTGCCGGTGCAGGTCATCCTCGTGCCGCTGTATCTGGTGGTGCGCGACCTCGGCTGGCTCGACAGCTATCAGGGGTTGATCTTGCCGCAGGCCGTCAACGCGTTCAGCATCTTCCTGATGCGCCAGCACATGAAAAGCATCCCCGACGATTACATCGAGGCGGCCCGTCTCGACGGGGCCTCGGAGCTGTCAATCCTGCTGCGCGTGGTGGTACCTATGAGCCGCGCGTCGATTTCCGCCGTGGTGATCTTCGCCTTCCTCGCCAGTTGGGACAGCTACGTGTGGCCGCTGGTCGTGGTGACGCGGGACGCGCTGCGCACGCTTCCGTTGGGACTGTCGATGTTCTTCAGCGAGTATTCAAGCCAATACAATCAGGCGCTGGCGGCCGCAATCATCATGATGGTGCCGGTGCTGCTGGTGTTCATCGTGCTGCAGCGCCAGTTCGTCGAGGGACTGACTCGCTCCGGCCTCAAGTAGATGGCCGCGCCGATGACGCCGCCACACTACGCACTCGCACACGCTACGGGCTTCGCTGACTTGCCCATCCCGCCCGAGCGGCGGCTGACGCGCGGATGGGCGGCATTTCCGCTGAGCCACGACGTACCCGTAGCACTCCTTTGGGACAACCCGCCTGCACCGTGGCCAGCGCGCTTGCGTGTCGCCGTAGCGATCGACGAGCGCGACGCCCGCCGCATAACGGTGAAGCTAGTCGACTCGGGCCGAACGCTCGGCCTGCTCGACATTCGCTACGCGCACATTTTTCAGCCGTTCGAACTGCTGTTGAGCGCCGAGAACGCCGCCGCTGCCGCACGTCATGGCGTCACGCTGCATCTCGACGGCGGCTCGACGCCGCTATGGCTGCTGCACAACCCGGACGGCAATCACGGCCTAAGTCACGCGTTGATGCCACATCTGCTCGGCCCCGTTGATTCGCCCGCTTCCAGCGCGTTCATCGACCGCCTCGCCTCGCTCGATTCGCTGCAGTTCTTTGGTTGGCAGGAGGGCTGCGTGCTGGTCGGTCTGCGCGATCTGGCCGAGTGCGGCCTGCTGAGCACCAGCCGCGCCGATGCGGCGATCCGTGCGCACATGGCGATGTTCTTCGACGCCGAGGGACGTCTCGACTACGAGGACGACTGGAGCAGGCCGCGCGCCGGCGACATTTACGGCATCGAGTGCACACTGCCGTTCGCCGTCATGGCCGGCGTGATGCCCGATCATCCGGCGATTCACAGCGCACTGGGGTTCTGGCGGTCGCTGTGGGAACAGCAGGGCGGCGCGATCCAAGACCCCGACATGCTCTCGGCCGAAGGCAGCTATACCGTCGCCTATCCGCTGGCGGTCATTGGCCAGCAACGCGGCGAACCGGAGTGGACGGCGATGGCGCTGGCGCAGCTTCGGCTGCGGCGCGCGCTGTTCGACGGCGAGAGTCACGCGCTGCGCATCCTGCCCGACGGCTCGCGTACCTTCGTTAACTGGTGCCGTGGCGTCGCGTGGTCGCTGTTGGGATTGACGCGCACGCTGGCCGTGCTTCCCGACCCGCCCGAAGACCTGCTCCGCGATGTGCAGCGCCTTGGCGAATGGGCGCTGCGGCATCGCACCGGCGCGCTGTGGCCGACATTCCTGGGCGAACCTGACACGCCGGTCGATACGTCCGGCTCGGCCGGAATCGCCGCGGCACTGGCGATTGCCGCACGGCATGGATGGCTTTCTGGAGACGCCCGCGCTGCTGCGTCCGAGACACTCGACGCGCTGCACGCCTATCTGACTCCAGACGGGTTCCTTGGGGGCGTTGCACAGGTCAATAAAGCCGGAGAAGGCCTACAGCGCGATCCGTATCGGGTGATCTCGCAGTTCGGCATGGGCCTGATGGCGCAGCTCATGGGGGCGCTGGCCGAGGTCCCCGCAGGCTAAAGCGCTGTGGCGCGAGGCATCCGCCAGCAATCCAAAACGCACGCGTCACAACCGCGCCTCCTCGACGTGCCGCAGGCCGATCATGGTAGAATACGGGCAAACCCCGACCCCCTAATCCGGAGCTTGACGCGATGACCCTGCCCCAACCGACAGTACGCCCGCACACTCCGGACGTGCCCGCCGAGCCGGAAATCTATGACAACGTCCTCGGCGTGATGGGCAACACACCGCTCGTCCGTTTGAACCGGCTTGCGCGCGGCCTGCGCTGCCAGATGGTGGCCAAAGTCGAGTACTTCAACCCCGGCGGATCGGTCAAAGACCGCATCGGGGTGACAATTATCGAAGACGCCGAACAGAAGGGACTGCTCAAGCCCGGCGGCACGGTGGTCGAGGCGACCAGCGGCAACACCGGCGTCGGCTTGGCGATTGCCGCGACGCTCAAGGGCTACCGGTGTATCTTCGTCATGCCCGACAAGATGAGCGAGGAGAAGATTCGCGTGCTGCGGGCCTACGGCGCGCGCGTCGTCGTCACACCGACGAACGTCGAGCCGGACGACCCGCGCAGCTACTACAGCGTCGCCCGCCAGATCCACGAGGACACGCCCAACAGCATCCTTGCCAACCAGTATCACAACCCGGTCAATCCCCAGACTCACTATGACACGACCGGCCCCGAGATTTGGCGGCAGACGGCCGGCAAGATCGACGTGTTCGTGTGCGGTATGGGCACGGGCGGCACGATCACCGGTGTAGCGCGCTATCTCAAGCAGATGAACCCGAAGGTGCAGGTCGTCGGCGTCGACCCGATCGGCTCGATCCTGTACGACTACTTCTATACCGGCAAGATGACCGAGGCCCACGTCTACAAAACGGAAGGCATCGGCGAGGACTTCATCCCGTCGAACTACGATTTCACGGTGATCGACGACATGGTGCGGGTCAGCGACAAAGAGACGATGCTGATGACGCGCCGGCTCGTGCGCGAGGAAGGTATCTTCGGCGGCGTGAGCAGCGGCGCCGTGGTGGCCGGGGCGCTGCGCTATGCGGCCGACCGCGACCTTGGGCCGGACAAGCTGGTGGTCGCGCTGCTGCCCGACAGCGGATCCCGTTACCTGTCGAAGGTCTTCGACGACAACTGGATGCGCGAGAATCGCTTCCTCGACAGCGAGTGGGCGGATGTGACGGTTGCCAGCGTCCTGTCGCGCAAGCCCAGCGCCGAGTTGGTCACCGCGCAGGACAGCGACCCGGTCGGCGATGTGGTCGCCAAGCTCAAGCGCGCCGACGTCTCGCAGCTTCCCGTCGTGGGCGAGCGCCGGCAGTTGGTCGGGCTCGTGACCGAGGTCGGCCTGCTCAATTTCCTGCTGCGCGAATCGAGCGCGGACGCGGCCCGTCAGCCGATCCGCGATGCCGGCGTGATCGACACGCAGGTCGTCACGCTTAGTCCGACGACGCCGGTCGAAAGCGTGATGAGCGTGTTCACCTCGACCAAGATCGCGCTGGTGACCGAAGCCACTGGCGACGGCGACGACCGCAAGCCGGTCGGCATCCTGACGCAGATAGACATGCTGGATCTGCTGGCGGGGCGGTAGATAGCGAGGATGGAGAAATGTCAGACACTGCAACCCGGAAGATACCGATTCGTGACCTGCTTCATGCACGACGGGACGAGATCCAATCAATAGCGGCCAAGTTCCGTGCAGAGAATGTGCGCGTCTTCGGGTCGGTGTCTCGAAATCAAGATACCGTAGGCAGCGATGTCGATTTGCTCGTCACCTTTCTCCCCGGAGCGACGGTCTACGACATGATGGGACTAGAGATCGCGATCGAGAATCTTTTGGGCGTGCATGTCGATATCGCATCCGACGACGGCCTCGAAGAAGCCGCGCGCGCGCAGATTTTGTCGGAGGCTGTTGCGTTGTGAGGACCGCTCTTGACCGCTTGAACGATATCGTTGACCACATCAACAGGATTGAGCCGCATTCAGCGCTGTCCCTTGACGAGCTAAGGGCTTCCCCAAGCGCAAGAGATGCGGTTCTCTACAACCTGATTATCATTGGTGAAGCGGTCAAAGGCCTTCCCAAAGATCTCACAAATGCCTATTCAGATATCGAATGGGCCCAGATTGCTCGCTTTCGCGACCGCGCCGTGCACTACTATCATCGAACAAGCGATGCCCTTGTGCTGGAAACGCTCAAGACAGACATTCCAGAACTGAAGTCAACCGTGCTGAAAATGATCGCTGATCTTGCGCAGTCACCAGACAGCCACGACGCCTGACCATGCTCCCCCGCGACCCGAACCGCAGCGCCCTTTCGACCGACCGCCGCGACCTGACCTTCAATTTCGCCGCGGTGCTGCCGGGTCGTGCCAGCAGCAGGCACACCGAACGGGCGTACTTCCGCTGGGTCGAGACGTTCCTTGTCGACAACGCAGGTTGGCCGGAAAGCAAGGATATGGAGTCACGCGCCGAACGGATGACTCAGCTTCCGTTGCCCATGATGCTCGATGCCCTCACGCCCAGCGGCGTACGCGCATGGCTGGGCGTGCTTGCACGCCGCAATCACAGCAAACAGGGGATCAATCAGGCGCGCGCCGCGCTGGTCACGCTGGGCGACCTGCTGGCGGAGGCTGGTTGGCTTCCCGAGGTACAGGCCGCTGCTCTCAGCCGCGTGCGCCCGCCGAGAGCCGAGTCCGGCCAGCGTACCGGGCGCTGGCTGTCGCCGTCTGAACTGAAGGCGCTGATGTGGGCATCGACGCAGATCGCCACCCACGAGTCGCAAGCGGCGCGCAATTTCGCCGTGATGTCGATGTTGTGCACGATGGCGCTTCGCCGCGAAGAACTGGCCGTCGCCCGCTGGGGCGATCTCAGCGTGCAGAACAACCGCGTGGTGCTGCGCGTCCACGGCAAGGGGCGCAAGGTCGCCTCGGTCGATGTCCCGCGACAGGTCGTCAAGGCGCTGGAGACATGGCGCAAACACTGCCTGCCGGCAACACGCGGTGCCTTCCCCGACTCGCCGTTGATCCGGCGGGTGTGGAAAGGCGGACGTGTCAGCAAGGGCGGCCTTACCCCGGAAGGCGTGCTGCTGATTGTCGAGGAGTCGGCGCGCTATGCCGACCTCGGTCCAGTCGCCCCGCATGACCTGCGCCGGTCGGTGGCGGGCGCGCTGCATCAAGCCAAAGTGCCGATCGACACCATCAGCCGCCTGCTGCGCCACAGCAGCATCGCGATCACCGAGCGCTACATTCAGGGACTGAAGCTGCCTAACGAAGGCGCTGTGCTGATGAGCGACATCCTCGCCGACGCGATCGATCTGTTCCCCGACAGCTTCAACGACGAGTAGCCACCTGCGGCGCCGCCCCAAAACCACGGCAGGAATTCGCTTCCCCGCACCCAGCGCCCCGATGGCGCAGACGGGGAATCGAACGCCGCGCCCCGGGTTGCCCGAAACGCGGCGTCTTCGATCTGATGCTGCGACCGATCGACTAGGTGGTGACCACCGAGTTGTCGCCGCTGAACGGATTGGGAACGTACTTGTCGGCTTCCCAGTCGTTGTGCCAATCCTTGCCGTTGATCAGGTAGCGGAACTGATATTCCTTACCAGCGTCCAGCTCCAGCAAAACGGAGAAGCGGCCGTCCTTCAGCTTCTTCATTTCGGTGTCGGTCTCGCTCCAACCGTTGAAGTCGCCCACGAGATGGACGGTATCCGCTTCGATCTGTGCCGGGGTGTAAAAGGTGACCTTGCACACCGGCTTGCTCTTCAGGTGTTGTTTCTTCAGCATAGGTGGGTATCCCCCTAATCGTCATGCACTGCACGAGCGATTCTAGCATAGGGGTAGGAGGTGAGTAGGGTTAGTGGCAAATTTCACGTATTGAGTCGGACGATTCCGTACATTGTGCCCGAAGGACGTCTCCCGTCCACGCGGAAAATGCCGGCGTTTGTTCAAACTCGCTGAACTGTCTTATTGTCCGCACAAAGATCGCGGTATCCGGCAGCCTCTAGCCTACGCTCCGGCGAACTTGCGATAGCCCTGTGCCGCGAATTGGCGCGCCGTCCCCGCCACCTGCTTGAACTGCACGCCTCTATTCTGCGCCGCGAGAATCTCCCCGGCGATCCGATCTTTGAGGCTGCGCAGGTCTTTGTCGCTCGGGTCGAGCTGCAAGCCGTCGGCGACCAACTGCTCGGTGATCTTGAGGTGCGTCGGACTGCGCAGCATCAGACGTGCCAGATCGACCAGCGCCGCGACGATATCGGCGCGGTTGCCATATTCGAAGGCCAGATGCAGGGCTTGACGGTAGTGCATCATCGCCTCGCCCAACTGCTCGGCCTGTAAGCATGTGTAGCCGAGGTCGGAAAGCTGGACAGCCTCTTCGGCCTTGTCCCCGAGCTCACGCGCGATATACAGCGCCGACTTATGGAAGTTGATCGCTTCCGGCCAGCGCTGAAGCTCGCCGTAGGCCTGGCCGAGCGCACCCTTGACGCGGCCCTCGTCGGCGCGGCGTTCCTGCGCCTTGAACAGCGCCAGTGCCTGCTCCCAACTGTCGATCGCACGATCCGGGTCGCCGCTGTCAAGCTGCGCCGTGCCGAGTTTTTGCAGGATGATCGCCTCGTGCGTGGAGTCGTCGGTCGTGCGCGCGATCTGCAGGGCCTGACCATACGACCTCGCGGCCTCGGCGCTCTCGCCCAACTGCTGGCGCGCATCGCCCAGCGTGAGCAGAAGCTGCAAGCGTGTTTCCTCGTCACCCATGGCTTCGGCAATCGCGACACCACGCTGGGCCATCAGCACCGAAGCCTGCGCGTTCTCGGTCTTTTCCATCAATGCCGACAGAATTTCGAGCGTTTCAAGCTGGCCCTTCTGATCGTCGCGCTGCTCGTAGACGGCCAGAGCCTGATTGTAGGTGGCGATCGCTTCGATCAGCAGCCCTTCCTCGACCTCCCAATGCCCGAGCTGTCGCAGCAGTGTAACCTGCCGCGCCATGTCTCCATCCTGCCGCGCCTGCCCTAACTGGGACCGCAGCGTGGCAATCTTCTCCTCGACGGTGGCCGGTTCTTCCTCGACAACAGGCTCGCTGTCCTCGATCTCGTCGTCCAGATCTTCATCGCCGAACATCGCCGACGTACGCGGCTCTGCGATGGTTGGCGGGGCTGAGGCCATCGACGACAGGAAGTCCTCCGGCGACTGCGCAACTGGCACCGGGCCGGAATCGGCTTCCTCTTCGTCGTCGTCGATCAAGTACTCCTCGTCCAGCTCGGGCGGGGCGGCAGTCGCCAGCGACGCTGGCGCGACAACCTCCTCAGCCTCGTCTTCGTCGTCGAACTCCTCGTCGTCCTCGTCATCGACGTCGCCGCGGGCAGCAGCTTCGAGTTCCTCCGGCGCGAACTCCTCGACCGGCGCGGCGGTCAGGCTCGCGAACAGCCCGCTGGGTGCGGCAGGTTCGGCATCCTGATACGCCGGGAACGGCGCGCTGCCAGCCCCGCGAATTTGCACCAGTTCATACACGAAGCCGTGGTCGTTGACAAACGTACCCGCCTGCGATAGCGCGATCACGAGCTTGGTATTGGTGTCGCGGTCGCCTGTGCGCTGAGCGTGGCGGGCTAGCGCGACGAAATTCTCCATTTCGGCGGCGAGGCGGCTGGCTTGGCTTGCGTCTTTGTTGGCCTGCGCATATTCGACCAGCTTCTCGCGCGACTTCTCTTGTAGGCCGTCAAGCCGGGCCGACGACCGCAAGCGTTCCTCGCAGAACTTGTGTGTGAGCGCGTGCTGGCGGAAATAGACCTGATCGCCGCGCGTGCTGCGGTCGACAAGCCGAAGCCCGGCCAACATCTGCACCGCCTGATTGATCGACGCGGCGGGCGCTCCGCTGATCATGCCCAGCAGGTCGGCAGTGCCTGCGCCGGAGGGAATCGCACCCATCATCAACAGCACGCCTTGCAGCGGGTTGTTGTTGAGCGCGGCAAAGCTGAGCGCAAGTGCGATGCGCGCCGGGTCGTTATTGACCGACGGCGCGACCTGCCGCACGCGGTTGAGGAAATCCGACGGCGACATCTTTCCGGCCAGCATCGTGCGGGCCGCGACGCAAATGGCAAACGGCAAATGACCCAACGCCTTGACCAGCGCGCGCAGGTCGGCGTCGGCGGCGTTCGGCGCGTTCTTGGCAATGTTGGCCTCTTGCTTGAACAGCTCGACGGCGGCGTCGGGCGTCAGCGGCGCGATCGGCACTGTCACCCACGGGCCATTCTGCGTCTCGCGCTCGATCAACAGCACAGGCACGCGGTCGGCACAGCGCGTCACGAACTTGGCGGCGATGCTGGTCTCGAGCGGGCCGTCGAGCACGATCAGCGGTTTGTGCTGCTGGAGCAGCGCCGCGACCGCCCCGACCATCCCCAGCGGGTTGTCGGACAACGCGACCTCAGCGACGTCGTACGCGCGGCCAACCCGCACGATCAGGCTCTCGAGCGTTGTGTCGTCATCGACGTACAGCCACAGCGAGCCGCCGGGCTGCTTGGCAAACGCCGCAGCCAACATCGCGGCGACGGCCGACTTGCCGACACCGTCCGGCCCATGCAGGAACACCGCCCGCGATTCGCGCAGCGGCGGGTAAATCTGTTGGAGTTCGGATTCGCGGCCAATTAGCCGGGGAGGCGGCGTAACCGGCAGCTCCGCGGCATTGTGAGCGGGGCGTTCATGCGCGTTGAAGGCGACCATTAGCAGATTCCCATTCGGCGCGGATACTATCGCTGGTCTACACTCTTTCGTGCGAGTATAACATCGGTACGCATGATGCGGTAATTGTCTGCGTTAAGGGAGGAGGCCTACCCCGTGCCCGAGAAGATCAACGCGCTCAATGGCATCTACCGGTACGATCCTGACAGCAAGGCCGCGCCGCGCATCATTACGCTGCGCCCCGACCTGACGTGCGACCTGCACGCCGTCGACCCGGCCAGCGGCGAACAACGCATGCTGACCATCGGCACGTACGCCGTCAACTGGGGCCCGACCATTGAACTGACGTGGACGCAGCGCCCCTCGATAAACGTGCCAAACAGCGAGAGCTACGCCGTCATCGACGACGCGCGGACGCTGACCCGCATGGGCGGCGGATACCTGCGCTACAAAGGTCCGGCTGATCCAGCCGTCACTGGGCCCGTCGCTCCCTTGATGCTGCATGTCCCGCCCCCACCCCAGACCGTCGAGCCGGCCGATTCGACACCACCCACCGCAGAGCCGTCTACGAGGTCCGAGCCTAATGTCCCTCAACCCGAAGCCAAGCCCGGCATCGATTGGGGCAAGTGGATCACGACTGGCGCGGTTGTCGGCGGGGCGCTGGCACTGAAGGGACTCAAGGCGCTGGCGAAAGAGATCGAGCGCACCAGCCCGCAAAAGACCGGGGAGGACTCCGGTGGCACGCAAGGCACGAGCGCGCCTTTGCCCGGTGACGGGCAGTACGATCCGCGCGTCATCGGCGCTTTCTCGCGCGGCGAGTTCTACAGCAGCGGTGGGTTCAGTGCGTCGACTTCGGTGACGAGGGTGTTCCTGCCGGACGGGCGCTTTTTCGTCACGAGCGCCGTCAGCGCGGACTATACGAACCTGCACAGCGGTGCCGGTGTTTCGGCAACCAAAGCGGCGGAACGCGGTTATCAGTCCGCCGGCCGCGACAGCCGCGGCCGCTGGACGACGCGCGGCAAGGTGCTGCATCTCGCTTATGACGACGGCGACATCGGCGAGGTCGAGTACAGCATCGACGGCGGCAACCTCGTGCTGTGGATCGACGGCAAGCCGCAGATCTGGGAGCGTTAACGCATGGCAAACATGCGGGCGGAGTCCTACTACGCGGGCGAGTTCCTGCTCCACCGCCTGCGCGACAGCGGCGTGATGAAACGCGTCCTTCACGACGGCGGCGACATCATCCTTTTCGAACTGCACGACGGCCGGCAGGTCAGCGCGCAGTTGATCGACAGCAGCATCCCGCTGTACGAGATAAAGAAGATCGTCGAAGCCAACACGCGGGCCGGGATCTACAGCCTGTTCATGCTGTGGGCGGCGATGATGGTGCCCGAACACGGCAAGGTCTTCCGCATGGAGGACTGGATGGAGGGGTTCATCGCGCTTAACGGCGACCGCGTGTACGCCTACGAGATCATCGACCGTGAGGTCTACCTGTTCTCCGTGTTTCTGCACGGCGAGGGACGACGGCGCATGACCGAGTGGGGCTACACCGTGCGCGCCGGGTATCTCAAGACGGAGGAGGTCACGGTCACCCTGCCCGGACTCGAAGGTACGTGGCGTGTGGCGACGTTCGCGCCGCCGCAGTTTACCGCCGAGGACGTGCTGCGCGGCGATCAGCCGATGAGCGAGATGGATGCCGCGTTCGCACTGCTCGGCTGTTCGCCCGGTGACGACCGCGAGACCGTCCGGCAGGCGTACTATGTGATGGCGCGCAAGTACCACCCGGACGCAACTGGCGACCACAGCGCGACCGAGATCATGCAGAAAGTCAACGCAGCCTACGAACTCCTGATGGATCGGCTCAACTGAGCGGTCCGGCGATATACTAAAGATAGACTGCGGTGCGCGCGCAGTGCCTGTGACGGATACTGCAGTTTCGCCCTACGTTTAAGCGTCGATCACGTAAGACTGCACGCCTATCCGGCGCAGATGACGCGTCAGGCAGGCGTCAAGAAGTACGATGCGGGCCGTCCTAGACTGACAGTTGTGCATGAAATCTGAGAGGACATCACCCAACATGACCCACGCACTGCATTACCTTCGTGTGCTGACGGCAGCACTCATCTCGCTTCTGGCCGGAGTAGTGGCCAGCGCGCAAGACATGGGCCCGGTGACCCGGAACCTGTACTATCTCGCTCCGGATACCAACGGCGTTACACAGGTCTATCACTACCTGCTCGGCGGCGAGGACGAGCCGCGGCAGGTCACGTCCTCGGAACGCAACGTGCGGGCCTTCGGCGCGTCTCACGATGGACTCGCCATCGCGTACGTGGCAGGCGACCAGTTGTGGCTCCAGCCTATTCACACCGAAGAGGCCGAGGCGCTGGCCCCCGTGACCGATATCCAGTTCTTCAGCAGCCCGCTGTTCGACCCGGACGACAACTCGATCGCATATGCCAACGACGGTGTTTGGCTGTACGATCTGGCCGCCCGCGAGGCGACTCAACTCCTGAAGGATGTCCCGTTGGATGCCAACGGCTCGAATATGCCGGACGTGCGTATTTATGAGCCGTCGAAGTTTGTACGCGATGCCGACGGCGAAATTAGCCGGTTGATCGTCAATGTCGGCGTGTGGGAATGGCAGACTACTGGCATCTACGACCTCGAATCCGGTGAGCTGACGCTGTTGGAAGGGCAGGTCCACAACAGCGCCCTCCCCCTCTACGGCGACAAGCTGCTGCTGTACGGCAACGGCGGGGTGGCCGGCGAATTCTCGCTCAGTCTCGTCGACGGCACCGAGTCGTTTGACGACCGCCGTGTCGTCGTTGACTTCGCCGACGTATCGCCGTTCACCCTCTTCGCCGAAAAGGCCGTCGAGATTCACCCGGGCACGGTGCGAATCGTCGGCACAGCCTTAGTGCCTCCCGTTGAGTCGTATACGGCGTTCGTATTCGATGCGAACTTGATGGACGATACCGTCAGCGACCCGATCATCCTGACCCTCAGCGAAGACACGTCGGTCAACGTGGTCATGGGCGCGATCTCGCCCGATGGCGCAATCATGGCGGTCTATACCAACGCGACGTACACGCCGACTGGCGCGATTGCCGGCGGACTCACGCTGCTCGACCTGACCACCGGCGAAGCGATCCAATCAGGCCTGCCGGACGTGGTCAGCGCGCTTGCGTGGCAGCCGTAAGGGTCATAGCGTGGGGCCCTACCCCAAACCCCGCCAGAAGGCTTACGCCCTCTGGACTCCCTGACTTGCAATAGAGGTCGCTGGGCCTCTATTGCAGTTCCAGAGTCAAGCGGTGTAGACCTTTTGCGGCGTTGACGCGTTTGCACCTCGTTACTCGCGGATTGATGCCGTAATCGGCATCAATCCGCAGAAACGGGAGTCCAGAGGGCGAAAGCCCTTTGGGAGAAATGGCGATCACCCGCGCAGGCGCAGGAAGCGATCGTACAGGGGTTGCAGCGGTTGATTGTCGCGCCCGACGATGCCGTAGCCGTTATGCATACCCATCGCCCACGCGTACCAGATGAGCGCCGCGATCTTGGTGTCGTACTCGCGCGTCACGACGTCGACCATCTCGGCGGCGTAACGCGCGATTTCCTCAGGATGATCCTGCTCTTTGTCCAGCGCGCCCCATTCGCTGATCCACAGCGGGCGGTCGGGCAGCACGCTCAAATAGGCGTTCAGTTCTTCGCGGATGTCGCCGAAGTTGGCGTATCGCGTGAACGGCCGCGGGCCGCGCCCGTACGGGTGACACGCGATGCCGTCCGGCAGCATGCCTTGCGGCAGTGCTTCGACGGTGGCGCGCGCGTAGTTGCTACCGGGGCCGGGACCGCCGGTATGCCCGCCGGTAATCACCGCCGCGTTCGGGTCGGCGGCGCGCACAGCCTGCAGCGACCGTGTGAGCAGGTGCGCGTAGTTGCGCGGAGACATCGGTACGCTGGCCGACGCGCCGATCGGTGCATCCTGCTCATTCCAGATTTGCCAGCAGTGGACAAGGTCTTGGCCGGCGAACTCCGCGGCGATCCGGTTGACCATGTCGCTGAAGCGGTCGGTCAAGCGGCGCCACTTGTCGTCGGTCATAGCCGGCCACGGCCAGAATTCGTCGCGGCCCTCGCCATAAGTCTGATGCGTGAAGCAGAACATCACCTTGAAGCCAGCGCGGGCGTAGCGTTCGGCCAGTGGCCGATAAAGTTGATACGCCGCGTTGATGTCTTGCGAGCCGCGCCCCATACTGACGTTGTAGCCGAAGCGTACCCAGCCCAACCCTTTGAACCGATCCGGTTCGGGCGTGCCGAGCGGGTGGAAGTGATCGAGATTGATACCGATGATGTTGACCCCGCCGGGGCGCACGACCGGCAGCGGCGGCTCGGTCTCTTCGACGAACCACGCCGCGACGTACCCTTCGACGCCGGTCTGATCGGCGACGTTCAGCCACTCGCCTTGCACGCCGATCTTGTCGAGCGCCACCGCCCGGGGCTCCAACACGCGCAGCGCCGTAGTGACGTGCGCCATGCCGACTGGCTTACCGTCGCGGGGCATCTCGCGGATGCGCAAGCCGCTTTCGATGGGCCGGACGTAGACGGGAGCTTCCGGCGCTGCTGCCTGTGCGCCGACAGCGACCGCCGCGTCATCCGGTATAGGTTCAGGCACGGGTTCGGGATCCGGTGGCGGCGTGACAGGTTGAACCGGCGCGCTTTGCGGCGGACCCATGAACCACGCGGCAACGTAGCCTACAGTACCTTGAGAGTCCCGGACGAACAGCCATTCGCCCAAGGTGCCGAGTTTGCGCTTGGTCTCGGGGTCGCTCTCAAGCGACGTCACCAGTTCGTCGAGGCCCAGCGTGGCAATCGGCTTGCCGCTGCTGGAATGCTCACGGATGCGCAGTCCGTCAGCGAGGCATCGCACCATCAGCGGCGCCGAGGCCGGAATATCGACAGCGTCCATCAGGCGTGCCGCAACGTATCCGACCGTGCCGTCCGTCTTGCGGATACGCAGCCACGTATCGGGAAGCCCGACCTTGCGCAGTGTCTCGGCCGGGCTTTCGAGCGATTCAAGGATGTCCGCCGTGCCGACCAACCCGATTGGCCGGCCGTCGACGGGGGTTTCACGCACCCGGATGCCGTCTTCACGCGGGCGTACGGTTGGGCTCGCCATGGCGCTGCTCCCTTCACGTTCTGTCTGCGTGAATGAGTATACCCCGCCTTACGCGAGCACGGGCATCTCCGTATAGGGCAGGTCGAACGTCTCGGCGACCGCCGCGTGCGTGACCCGTCCAGCATGCAAGTTCAAGCCGTTGACGAGTCCCTTGTCGCGCCGCATCGCTTCGGTCAAGCCGTGGTCGGCGATCTGCAGGACGTAGCGCAGGGTGGCGTTCGACAGGGCGAGGCTGCTCGTGCGCGGCACGGCCCCCGGCATGTTGGCAACGCCGTAGTGCACAACGCCGTCAATGACGTAGGTCGGCGCGCTGTGGGTGGTCGCGCGGGTCGTCTCGACACAGCCGCCTTGATCGACCGACACATCCACGATGATGCTGCCGTCCGGCATCGACTTGAGCATATCGCGGCGGATCAGGCGCGGCGCCTTCGCTCCGGTGATCAACACCGCGCCGATGACGACATCGGCCGTGGTGATCGTGTAGGCGATGTTGACGTCGCTGCTGTACAGGGTCGAGAACCGGCCGTGCATGGTGTCGTCGAGGTAGCGCAGGCGGTCGAGGTTGATGTCGAGTAAGGTGACCTCGGCCCCCATGCCGAGCGCGATCTTGGCGGCATTCGTGCCGACCGTACCGCCGCCCAGAATGACGACGTGCGCCGGGCGCGTGCCCGGTACGCCGCCCATCAGCATCCCGCGTCCACCCTGTTTCTTCTCCAGACAATGTGCCGCGACCTGCACAGACATCCGCCCGGCGACTTCGCTCATTGGCTCGAGCAGCGGCAGCTTGCCGCGCGGATCCGTTACGGTTTCATAGGCCACGCCGGTAATGCCGCTGTCCAGCATCGCATGAGTCAGGTCGCGGGCGGCAGCGAGGTGCAAGTAGGTGAACAGGATCAGTCCCTCCCGCATGTGCGGGTATTCCTCGGGCTGCGGCTCCTTCACCTTGACTACCATGTCGGCCTTCGACCATACATCGGCAGCGCCGTCGAGGATGTGGGCGCCAGCACGCACGTACTCGGCATCGCTGAAGGCGCTGCCCATGCCCGCGTTCGCCTCGACGTACACCGTATGGCCGTGCAGCGTAAGCTGCCCGACCGCAGACGGTGGCAGAGAAACACGGTTTTCGTCAATCTTTACTTCTTTGGGGATGCCAATAATCATCGCACACGTCCTTTGTGCAGGGTAAACAATCGGCCTTCGCCTACTGCTTCAATTACGCTTGTCCATTATGCCATAAGGCGCGATTCTGCGTCATTGATTTACATGCTTTACATGATGTTTGCATTCCCTGAACAGGATTTACGTCGCGATGTGCTTTGCAAAACATGCGCGTTCTAAGGTGGGCCTATCGCACGGGCATTAGCACATGGAGGAGCAAAGCCCATGACAACCAAGCGTACGACGTCACTTCTGATTGTTTTCGCCCTGCTGCTGGCGTTGAGCGCAACCGCGCTCGCCGACAGCGCCCAGATCATCGGCACCGGCACGCTCACGGCCAGCGGCAGCGGTCGCGCCGTGCTACGCGGCGACGGCAGCGTAGACGTCAGCGGCAGCGGTGTCTTCAAGGTGCTCGACTGCGGCGGGGACGCGGTCATCACCGTCACCGGCAACGGCCTCAAAGTCGTCAAGCAGAAGGGAAACTGCGTACTGCACAAATATATCGGCTTCGACGGTACGGCCAGCGTTACCGGCGACAACGTCAAGGTCAAGATCAAGGGCGTCGGCATCGAGATGACCGCGACCGGCACCGGCATCGTCCGGCTCAACGGGGTCGGCGTCTTCCAGATCGGCGACCGGAGCGGCTTGTGGTCGGACCGCGGCGTGGAAGTCTACCTGCCGGGATAGGGCCAAACCCGCCAAATCGTGCCGATCAAGTCCCGCATGTTCTGACACGTGCGGGACTTTGTGTCTGCAGGGTGGCTGAGTGCCTGCGCTATAATTGGTGTACTGGCAATTGAGGGATACGCGATGACGATGCTTGAAGAAGTTGAGCGGCTCATTGAGCTTCTCAGTCCCGCTGATCGGGCAGAGCTGCTTGCCCGTCTCGAGAAGCACGCGTCATCTACGACAAAACCTGACGAAACCAGAGTTCGAGCGTTCGACATGGCAGTAGATGATATTCAGTCGGGATTGACCGCGAAGCAGCTTGAAGAACTCGAGTGGGCGATGAATGTCGAGACGACAGATACGGATAGCGAGATTCTGTGAGTCGCCGCTTCGTACTGGACACAAACGTCATATCCGATGTAATCAAGAATTTCGAGCCTGTTGTAGATCGTCTCAAGGCATCATTTCGTGATGGCGATACGCTCATTCTCGTCCCCCCAGTCGACTTTGAGATTCGGCGCGGACTCAGTTATGTCGGCGCACATCGACAGATACTGATTTATGACGAGCGTCTGAAGACGGAACTTGTGTGGGAAGCGCTCACTGACGACGATTGGATTGCGGCGAGCGCACTGTGGGTCGAGAACCGTCGACTGGGCAAAACATCATCCGATCTGGACCTTCTGATCGCTGCTCAAACCCGGCGTCTTGACGCTAGTCTTATTACAAGTGACAACGACTTCGAGTCCCTCCCCGTCACACGCGTGAACTGGCGGTTGGCCTAGAGTCCGGCCCCCGGATATCGGAATCGTCCGTATAATGCGAATACGGACATCGAACGTCGGCCTTATCCGGGGGGAACGCGGCCATGAACGACTCTATCGATCCCGTCCAAGCTCGCCTGCAATCCATCGACAGCGCCACCCTCACGCCGATCATCCGCAAAGTTCTAAACGACGAAGCACTAACGATCACCGAATGGTCATCGACATCGGTTCACGGCGGCGTCGGCGGTGGCGCGGGTGGGACGGCCGTGTACCGGTATTCGGGCACAGCGGTTAGCGCTGGGGCCTCAACGCCGTGGTCGGTCATTCTGAAGGTCACAAGCGCCCGCCCCGACGAGAAATCCGACAGCACCCATTACTGGAAGCGCGAGGCCGAGTTTTATCGCGCAGGTCTCGACGTCGACGTGCCGGGCCGCTTCCGGCCAGTCCATGGCTACGGCGTGACCGAGTTCCCCGATGAGGCCTGCTGGATCTGGCAGGAGGATGTTACGGGTGCGATACCCGGACCGTGGAGCATCGCCGAGTACACGGCCCATGCGCGCAATATCGGCCTGTTCAACGCGCAATATCTGAACGGACGTCCAGCCCCGCAGGCGCCGTGGATGTCGAACGGGTGGCTCCGCCAGATCGCCGATGCCACAGTCCCGCACGTCCCGAAGATTCTCGACAACTTGAACCTCCCACATGTGCGAGAGATCTTCCCCGCGGACTCCATCGAGCAGTTCTGGCGCTTGTGGAACGCCCGCGAGTCGCTGTTGTCGACGCTGGATCGGCTACCCCAAACGCTGTGCCACCAAGACCCTGTCCGGCGCAATCTGTTTCTGCGGCCCGCCGACGATGGATATGAGACGATCGCAATCGACTGGGCGTACGTAGGACACGCCGCAATCGGGGTGGACATCGCCGTTCCGTTGATCATCGATCCGCTGTTCATGGAGATCGACGTCATGCTGGCACGCGACCTGTGCGAGGCGTTGTTCGAGGGATACCTGAACGGTCTGCGCGATGGTGGATGGCGCGGCGACACACGCCGCGTGCGGCTTGCTTACCTCGCCTCAGCGAGTTGTAAGTACATCGAGGTATACATGCTCGGCGCCGCCTTTAATCTCTATGACTTGAACATGGCGGACATCTACCCCGAGATGACCGGGCACACGATGGAGGAAAATATGGCCGTGAACGCGCAGTTCTTCCGCTTCATGACGACCGTCGTAGACGAGGCGCTCGACCTGCACGACATCTAGGACTTTGGGCTACTCCATGTCGGAGCGCAGCAGCCCCCACAGCAGCAGATCGTAGTACACGCCGTCGAGGTAGTAGTGCTCGCGCTGGCGGCCTTCGATCTTGAACCCGGCTTTTTCCAGTACTCGCTGGGACGCGACGTTCATGATCGAGCAGTCGGCCTCGATACGATTGAGACCCATCGACTCGAAGCCGAAGCCCACGACCGCGATCAGCGCTTCGCTCATGATGCCCTGCCCCCAGTACTGGCGGTTGAGGTCGAACCCGACCGCCGCGCGCCGGTCGGCCTGCACCCAGTAATTGAAGCCGATCATGCCGATCACGCGGTCGCTGCCGCGCTGCGTAACGCCCCAGCGCAGCTCCGAGCCTTCCATGAAGTTGTCCTGCATCCGGTGAATCAGACTGCCAGCTTGTTCGACCGTCGTATAAGGTGCGCCAATGTTGAGCTTGGTCGCCTGATAGTCGGCGCGGATGGCGAAGACGTCCGCGACATCCTTCGGAGTAATGCGTCGAAGAATGAGGCGCTCGGTTTCAAGTGTCGGAAAATATGAAAAATCGAACGTGGTCGTCATCTCACCCTTCTTCGATCATGCAACGTGCTGAGAATGCCGGCCCAGACCGCGGTACTATACCATAAGGAACTGTGCAGCAATTCTGAGGATACCAAACCCCGATGAGCGCCAACATCTCTCACGCCGAACAACGCATCCGCCGCGGGCTTTCCGTTATCCGCTGGATGACGGGTTACGTCCCTATGACGACGTTTCGATGGCTCAATGACCTTACGTTGGGCGCGGCGCGAATTCCCGCAGGCGTGACGACCGCCAAGACGACGATCGCGGGCCGGCCCGCCGAGTGGTTCCGGGCGGCAGAGAGCGAGTCCGGGCCGGTCGTGCTGTATCTCCACGGCGGCGGTTTCATCATGCCGGCGGCAGTTCTGCACCGGACCTACTGCGGCAATCTGGCAAAGCACATCGGCGGATCGGTGCTGATGATCGACTACCGGCTGGCTCCAGAGCACCCGTTCCCGGCCGCGGTGGACGACTCGCTGGCGGCATATCAGGCGCTGTTGGCGAACGGCGTCCCGGCCGAGCGGCTGATCGTCGCGGGAGACTCGGCGGGCGGTAACCTGACGCTGGCGCTGCTGCAGGCGCTCAAGCAGTCCGGCGACCCGATGCCGGCGTGCGCAGTCGCCATCTCGCCCGTGGCAGATATGTCCCGCTCGCGGGACGAGGACCCGGCAGCCAAGACCGACGAAATGCTGCATCCGCGCGCCCTCCAGAAGTTTCACGCCTCGTACATCCGCGGATCGGACGGTGAGAGTCCGCTGGCGTCGCCGGTCCTCGGCGATCTGTCCGGATTGCCGCCGACATTGATCTTCGCCGGGGAGCGCGAGCTGCTATGCGGCGATGCCGTGCGGTACACCGACGCCGCCGCCAAAGCCGGATCGCCGGTCACGCTGTGCGTCGAACCGCGCTTGTGGCACGTGTGGCCTTTGAACTATCCCGAGCTTCCGCAGGCCGTCGACGCGATGGCGCAGGTCGCGGCGTTCGTGCGCGAGCACGCGGCGGTCCCAGTGTGATGCGCGCATGCGCGGCCCATTCTGCGTGAGAATCGTTCGCCAAACCGCGCAATTCAAGCTCTAATGGGTGCCGTCCCATCGCCCGACACGACCGCTATCCACCACCGAGGATCGTCCCATGTCGCATGGCCGCCGCCATATCGTTGTCAAGCTGGCACTCGCGCTTGTCCCGCTGCTGATTATCGGCACGTTCGTGCTGGCCCAATCAACAACCGGACCGCGCCGTGATCCGTACGCCGAACTCGAAATGCTGGCTCGTCTGAATGAGTGGCGCATGTCGGAAGGCCTCGCTCCGCTCAAACGCAACACGACGCTGGACGCGCTGGCGTACTTTCAAGCCGCGTACGTAAGCACGCTGCGGCCCTACCCCGACGGCGTGCAGATCCACCGCGGGCGCATCAACGACCTGCCCAAGGAGCGCGCCCGCTGGGAACCGTTCCAGTGGCCGACCTACGGCACCTCGGCGCAGATCGCCGTGGAAGAGATTGCGGCGATTCGCAACCTGGACACGTCGATCGACTTCTGGAAAGGATCGCCGCTGCACCGGCGCGCCGCCACCAACCCGACCTATCGCGAGGTGGGGATCGCCGCGCTGCCGATCAGCTTCGGGCGCTACATTTATATCGTCGTGCTGGGGTCGCGCCCGGGCGTGCTGCCGTCGCTGTACGATCCGGAGACGCGCACGCTGCACCAGACCATCGAGCGCTATCCGTACAGCACCGACAACAAGAACATCAAACGCCCGACCAAAGTCCGTTTCTTCGACGAGTCCGGCCATCCGATGATGAACGGTGAGTGGATCGACTGGGCCGAGGAGCTTCCGGTGCCGGCGCGCGCGGGCGGCAAACTGTACATGCTGCTCTCCGACGACACGTACGAGAACCTGATCGAGGTCGACCTGACGTCCGACCTGATCTGGATTCCCGAGCTGGTGCCGACGGTGACGCCGACCTCCACGTTCACGCCGACGTTTACGCCGTCACGTACGCCGACGCCGCGCATCACCAATACGCCCACGCCGACCCTCACGCCGACGCCGGTGCCCGGGCCGGAACTGCTGATCCTGTACGACGAGGACGCGCTGACCGTCATCAACGTCGAACGGTATGCCGCCGATCTGCGCGGCGTGTCACTGGTTGGCGCGACCTTCACCATGCCGATGTACTGGTGGTCGACCATCAGCACGTTCGCGTTCCCGTCCGGCTCGTGCGTGCAGGCGTATGCCGGCGGCGTGTCGCCGTCGCCGTCGCGGCCGAGGGAATGCCGTGTCGTGCGTGAGTCGCGCGGGCGGTTGTTCCCGGATCAGCGCTTCTGGCTGGACGGCACGTTCGACGTGAAGCTGAACAACGAGGTAATCGCCACCTGCGAGGCCAGCGCCGGGCGCTGCGTGGTCGATCTGCCGAATCAGCCGTAGTCGCCGGACGACGGAGGAAGGCCACATGACACAGGATAAGCGGATCAACGCACTGATGTTCGAAGCCGCCGACGAGCTGCACGGGCGGTACAGAGAGCTGCGGCGTAGTTCGATGGATCGGTTTCGGGGCGGTGTGACGCTGGTATTCCAGACCGAGCGCCAGCGCACGGAAGCCGAGCAGTCCGGCCTGACCGACGAGATCGCCGCGGCGTTCCGGTCGATTGTGGCGCGCAAGGGGCTGGACGCGTCCGAGCATCTGCGCATCATCCACTGGGCGGACTACGACGCGATCCAGCGCGCCGGCGGGGAGTACAACTTCTATAAGTAGAGCGGGATGCCACAGGCCATGCTCTGACCGACTCGACGATCCGATGCGACCCACGGCGTCTGATCGCACAAGCGATAACGTGTTACGGTTGGCTGTGCCTGCCGCATGGTCGCGCTTCTGCATCCGTTGGCTCAGTGACAATGGGCTGCCAGTGTGGACTGCGTACTCGTACTGAGGTATCGAACACGCGCAGATCGACTACGTTTGCGCCGGAGGGGTCCATGGTTGCAAGTGCAGTCCCGCCTCTTGCGAAGACGAGCTTGCTGCCATCAGGAGCCCACGCAGGATATGCACCCGAATCGTCAACGCCATTGACCAGCACGCTCTCTTGAGAACTTGCCAGGTTTCTTGTGAAGATCGCGCCGCCTAGTCTCGCGCTGCCGTATACGAGGAGCGTCGGATCGACGGGCGAAATATCCATTCCCGAGAAATAGATCCCCATAGTAAAGATTTTGGTAGGATTCGCGCCGCTTGCTTCCATACGATATAAGTCTACAGTTGTTGGGTCCAATGCAGACCCATAAGGATACTCTCTATCCGTTATGAAGTAGACGTGATTACCATCATTTGACCATAATGGAGCTGCGTTTACGCGGATTGTGTCGTCATCTATGAGGTTGACTTTATTCGATCCATCGGCGTCCATAACATATACATTCTGACTGCCTGAAGCCGTCACTACCGTGAATGCTATTCTCAATCCGTCAGGTGACCACTGCCCATCATAACTGAATAGATCCGGTGTTAAGCTGGTCTGGTTCGTTCCATCCGGCAGCATCTTGAAGATTTCAGTGTGCGTACCGACATCCCGAGTGAATAGGATCTCTTCTCCCGTTGGAGACCAAATCGGCTCAGAGTCGTCTTCCGAATTCGATGTCAGTTGCCGGATATTTGATCCATCGGCCTCCATCACATAAATCTCAAAGTCGCCATCCTGATCGGATGCATAGGCGATATCCCCATTCAGGACAACAGGTTCACTGGTCGCTGTGCTTCTTGCGAGAACAACGCTGAGTAGGAGTACAACAAGTCGAAACACGCGCACGTAAAGCCTCCGTCGCAGCAAGGATCGTCGTTACTGCCACCTCGAACGGCTGATGAAGCGATTTTACCTCCTGTGCCGATAGATCGACTCGGCGTCACCGTGAAGCGATATTTGCGACGGGCTGCGGCTGCCGATTCAGCACCAGCAGCGCTACATACAGCAGCGTGCGGATCGCACCCCACCCGGCCGCAAGCCCAATCAGGCCGTAGAGCAGTATCGGCGTTTCGGGCAGGTAGGCGAGAATCGAGTCGATCGTGGAGTCCGCGCTGGGTGGCAGGATGACGAGCACCAGCACCAACACGCCGACATCCAGCAGCGCAGGGATCGCGATGGCCGCCAGCCGGCGGAGTGCGCTGCGCGGTTTGGCCGACGAGTCGCGCCACCACAGCACGATCTTGCGCAGGGCCAACAGCGCCATGACGACCCAGATCGCCAGCAGGACGCGCATGACGACCAGACCGTTTTGAGTCAGGAAGTCTTCGCGCGCCGGCAGCGCCGCAGCCTCCGCATAGCCGATGAGAAGTTCCGCGATCCCGTTCGGGAGGTTGTAATACAACGACTCGTGCGTGGGATCGTACGAATTGACGAGCACGACGATGCCCAGTTGTCGTGCAGGCACAAGATACTGATACGAAATGTAGTTGTTGGCCGTGCCGGTATGCTCCAGTACGTACGGATATTCGACCGTATAGACTCCGCGGTCCTCGACGCCGGCCCAGAACGGGTAGCGCCACCAGCCCATCCCGTAGCCGTTCCACAGGTCGGTCATGTGACCGGGCGTGTGCAGCGCAGTGACGCCCTCCGCCGACAGCACCGTGGCATCCCCGTACTGCCCGCCGTTGAGCAGGGCGATGTGGTAGCGGGTCATGTCCTCCGCGCTGGAGATCAGCCCCGCTGAGGCAATATGGCCGCGGGAGTAGACGGAGTCCACGGGGCGCATCTGGTCGAAGACCGGCGTATAGCCCTGCGACAGGCCGCCTGCCTGTGCGGCTTCGAGCGACGTGTAGCTGCTTGTCATGCCGAGCGGCGTGAATATGTTCGCCTGCACATAGGCTTCGTAAGGCTGTCCGCTGACGACCTGCACGATCAGCCCGAGCAGATCGTAGTTGGTGTTGCTGTACTCGAACTGGACGCCCGGCTCGCGCACAGGCGGATAGTCGACGACCACTCGCCGCATGGTGTCTTCCAGCGCGCCATCGTCGCGGCGGCCGCCGGCCAGATACGACGTCCCGCTGATGGTCGTGAAGCCCCCCGTCTGATAGAGCAGGTGCGACACGCGAATATCGGGATACGGGAACCAGTCCAAAATATCGGCGACCGGCGTCCCGATTTCGAGCTGACCGGCCTCGACGAGCTGCTGGATCGCCAGCCCCGTGAACGACTTGCTGATCGACGCGAGCACAACCGGGGTTTGCGGCGTCATCGCGCGGCCGTCTTCGTCGGCGCGACCGTACCCTTTCAGATGCACGACGGTGTCGCCCTGCACGATGCCCACCGCCACCCCGCGAATGTCGAGCATCGCCATCACGCGCTCGACGTGGGCGTCGATCCGGGCGAGCGTCTCCGCATCCGTGTTCTGGGCCGAGGCCGGCGTCCCGGCAAACACCAAGGCGACGCATAGCAGTGCACAACACACAATACCGAGCTTGCGGGAGTAGCGGACATCCGTCATGGCATCACCCTGCCCTGTTTTGAAACGTGCTCGCCAGTGAAAACGTGCCTATTCGTGGGGTTGGTGGCGAGAGTATATCTGTACCCAAAAGCGTTGTCGATTCGCACGCCAACCCGGCATCGACATTGACGCAATTAGAACACTTGTGCGGTATAATCAGCGTACGACTGTCGCCAACCGGAGGCATCCGCCATGACCGACTCGAAGATCCGCTGCCCGTGGTGTGTGGGCGATCCGCTGTATGAGGCGTACCACGATACGGAGTGGGGCCAGCCCTGTCATGACGATCGCGCGTGGTTCGAGAAGATTTGCCTCGAAGGCGCGCAGGCCGGCCTCAGTTGGATCACCGTACTGCGCAAGCGCGAGAATTACCGCGCCGCGTTCGACAACTTCGACGTGCACAAGGTCGCGGCCTATGACGACGCCAAGGTCGAGTCTCTGCTGCAGAACCCCGGCATCATCCGCAACCGGCTCAAGATCACAGGGGCGATCAAGAACGCCCGCGCCTTCCTGAATGTGCAGGAGGAATTCGGCAGCTTCGACGCCTACGTGTGGCGATTCGTGAACGGCACGCCGATCGACCATCGCTTCACCGAGATGTCGCAGATCCCGGCCGTGACGCCCGAGGCCGAGGCGCTCAGCAAAGACCTCAAAAAGCGCGGCTTCACGTTCGTCGGCCCGACCATCGTCTACGCCATGATGCAGTCGCACGGCATGGTGAACGATCACCTGCTGTCGTGCTGGAAGCGGAGCGAGTAAACAGCAACCGCCCTTCGCCCCCTCAATGATTGGGGGTCCGGCACGTCCCACGCGAAGAATTGGACATACGCAGCGATGCTGCGGTGTCCGCGAGCGGAGCATAGGCGACGAACGGCCTTACAATGAAAGTAAGGACTTTCGTTAACAAATAAGGTCGCGTCGCCATGCTTACGTCACGCACTCTCCACGCACTGGCACGCATCGTCCTCATCGCTGCCGTGCTGTTGCTGGTTGTCAACAGCAGTTCAGTGGCGAACCCTGCATCCAAGCCAGCTGCATCTCTCAATTCGAACTTGATCGACGTACCGCAGGCGTATCCGGCCTGCGGCGCGGGCGGAGCGTTGAGCGCCATCGGCGCAATGCACCGCGTATTGGCCGGACAGGTCGTCTCCGCCTACGAGTTCGGTCCGGACTGCGACCCGAGTCCGACTCCGACCTGTCGCAAGACACCCACCCCCACGCCCACGTTGACGTGGACACCGACACCGACGTTCACCAGCACGCCAACTGACACGCCGACCCACACCGCCACGTTCACCAGTACGCCGACCGACACGCCCACAAACACGCCGACCTTCACCGCGACGTACACGGACACACCAACGCATACGGCGACGTTTACGGACACGCCGACGGCAACCTACACGTCGACCCGTGAACGCAGGCCGACTAAGACGCCGACGGCGACCCATACCGCGTCGCTGACGCCGTGGATCCCGTCGGAGACGCCGACGTTCACCAATACGCCGACGCGTCGACCGCCGACCTACACGCCGACCCCGACCGAGGTCGTCTTCGGGCCGGCGTGCGTCGAGTGGCTCGTCTATCACACCGACCGCACCGGCGACTGGGAAATCTTCCGCCTCGGCGATATCCCCGACAAACCGAACGCCAACCCGAACCTGACGCAGCACGACGCCGTCGACATCGAGCCGTCGCGCTCCGACAACGGGCGGTGGATCGCCTATGCGAGCAATCGCGACGGCAACTGGGAGATCTACATCGCCAGCGCGGACGGCGACCCCGAACTGACGCAGCGCGTCACGTTCAACACCGTCGCTCACGACATCGACCCGGTGTGGGGCCCGAACGATCAGCTCGCCTTCGAGTCGACCCGTGACGGCAACTGGGACATCTACGTGGTTGATCTGGCGAGCGGCATCGAACGGCAGATGACGGACGATCCGGCCAGCGATCTGAACGCGAGCTGGTCCGAGGACGGCTCAACGCTGGTCTTCCAGAGCGACCGCACCGGCCAGTTCGAGCTGTACGCGCTGGACGTCGCGACGCTTGCGGTCACGCCGCTGACGCGCGGGATGACGCAGGCGGTCGACCCGCACTATTCGCCGGACGGCACGCGCATCGCCTTCCACGCCATGACGAACGAAAAGAGCGTCGGCTACGTCATGCATGCCGACGGTTCGCACGTGACCATGATCTCCGACCCGGCCGGCAACGCGGATAACCTCGCGTGGTCGCCGGACAGCAAGCTGATCGCCTACCAGAGCGACCTTGACGGCGATCTGGACGTGTACGTCTACGGCCTCGAGTCGAAGAAGACGAGGCTGCTCACCGAGAACGACATCGCCGACTATGCGCCGACGTGGTACTGCGGCAGCGCCGACGTCGTGTTCACGTCCGACGCCCGCGGCGACCCGGACATCTACGAGGCCGGCGCGCTCCCTCTCGACGCGGCACCGATCGACGTGGCGCGGCAGGCGGTGCGTCTGGTGGACACCGACTACAACGACATCTACCCGCTGGACGCGCCGAGCGACGAGGACGCCAGCGCCGAAGGCATCCTTCCGGCGTCGACCTGCTTCGCCTGCGCCAATACGCAGTTCTTCCAGCGTGACATGGTGCCGACCGAGCCGGACATGTGCCTGCCACGCGATACACCGTGGCGCGGCGATCTGATCTGCAACTAGCGCCAGATTTTGCCGACAGAGTGAAGGACGGGCCTTGTGCCCGTCTTTCACAAATCGGCCCCCTGTCTAGAAAACTAGCGCGTGTCGTGGGCGATGGCCTGCGCGATGTAATCCCGCAGCGCCGCATCGTGGGCGATTACCTCGTCGGCGGTCTTGAGCTTCACGTGCTTCGACCGGTTGCCGACGCCTTTGAGCAGGCCAAACGTGTCTTCAAAGTCCGCACCGTTCGAGAACGCCAGCGTGATGTCCTTCTTGGTCGGGCTGAGCACCGCGATGATGCGCGTCATGCGCCAGGCCGGTATGCCGTAGGTGATGTACTCGGTAGCATCGGGCGCGGCGTCGGTCATCAGGGCGCGGATCGCCGCGACGACGCCATGAAACTGCGGCAGCACCTTTTCCTGTACGAACGCATCGACTTCGCTGCTCATCGGATCTGCTCCCCTTGTCCCTAGCGCTCGGCACGCTCGACGGCTTGCGCGATGTAGAAGCGCAGGATTGCCTCGTCCATGTCCTCGACACGCTTGATCTTGATGAATCGCGCCCACTTCCCTTTGCCTTTGAGTTCGCGATACGGGTCGTCGAACGCTGCGCCGTGGACAAATGAAAACGTGATGTCGGTCTGGTTGGCGTTCAAGTAGGCGAAGATTTTCTTGAAGCGCCACACCGGCATGTTGTACGCGAAGTCTTCGATCGCGTCCGGCACGGCATCGGCCATCAGGGCACGCAGTGCCGCGACAACGGGCCGCAGCTCCGGGCGGACGGCATCGTTAATGTAGGTATCGACGGCGGTGTTCATAGCCGTGCCTTCTTGACTGGCGTTGATTGGCGTTACTTCTCAGCGTAGGACGGAGTGCGCCGCACGTCAAGCGATGTCAGCACGAGCTAGCGCGACTCGATCGAGCCAATCTAGCACAAGAGCACGGAACAGCGCCGCCTGTTCAAAGAAAAGTCCGTGACCCGCTCCGTCTAGCGCAGCGTAGGTCGCGCGCGGGAACTTGCGCGCCAGATCGAACGCGCCCGCAAAGCCGGTGCTTACGTCATGCCTGCCGGTCAGAATCAGGGTCGGCCGGTCGTATGGCGCGGGCAGCCGGACGGACTCGGGGGCATACGCGTAGGTCGGCGATTCGCGCAGACGCTGTTGAAAAGCGGGGTCCCCACGGCCGAATGTGTCGACCAATTCGGCGCGGATCCGATCGAGCACGGGCCGAGTCTGAACGCAAAGGGTTGGTAGGATGGAGGACGCGACCTCCTCCGGAAGGTCCGCGATCGCGGCCGGATCACGGACGATGACTCGCGGCTCGGGAAGGTCGCGAATGCCCGGCCCGGACTCCACCGGGAGTGCAATCAAACACAGGCCCACAATACGCTCCAGGCAGGCCTTGAGAATCAGACGCGCGATGTGTCCGCCATAGGAGAAGCCGACCAGCGCAATCGGTTGATCGGGTGCGAGCACATCCAGAAACGCGAGTATCGTCTGTGCGATGGCCTGGGACGAGCAAAGCGCATCCGTACCGGCAGTCCGTCCGTGGCCCGGCATGTCGAGGTACAGCCGGCGATAGCCGTCATGCCCAGCGAACAGGGGTTCGAAGACGTTCAGCATGCTCTCGTGATCGAGGCTGAATCCATGCAGTATTACGACGGGAAGCCCGCTGCCACGTTCCTCGTAGTACACCGAAGTGCCATTGATCGTGGTTTGCATCGCGCAGTCTCTCGCCATTGTCGGAGGATGAGCGACTATAGCTCACCTGAGCCATCGGCGCACGGTCGATGTCGCCTCCGGCGCAGACAATGGTGTCGCCGGACTGCCCCGCCCTGCGCTCATCCGGTACAATCTCTCGCATTCCAGCCAGTACCGACGGAGTCGTCGCTCATGCCGATTGACGCCCAAGCCACCGCGCCTGAGGGCGCACTGTTGTCCCCCGAGCTCATCCGCGAGACGCTGCATGCCGGGCTCGGCGGGCGCTTCGCCAACGCGCGCGTGCTCGTGCTGATCCCCGATCACACGCGCAGCCTGCCGCTGCCAGTGCTGTTCCGCCTGCTCGTGGACGAACTACGCGACGCGCGCCAGCTCGACTTCATGGTGGCGCTCGGCACGCATCCACCGCTGAACGACGCCGCGCTGCACAAGCTGGTCGGCATCACGGCCGAGGAACGGCGGACCACGTTCCAGCACGTCGGCCTGCTCAACCACGACTGGGCCAACCCGAACGCGCTGGAACAGATCGGCGTGCTCGACAAGGCGCAGATTCAGCACATCGCCGGCGACCTGTGGCATCCCTCACTGGGCGACGACACACCCATCCGCATCAACCGGCGCATCCGTGACTATGACCACATCCTGATCGTCGGTCCGACGTTCCCGCATGAGGTGGTCGGGTTTAGCGGCGGCGCCAAGTACCTGTTCCCCGGCATTTCCGGCGCGGAGATGATCAACACGACGCATTGGCTGGGCGCGCTGGCGACCATCCTGAACACCATCGGCGTCAAGGACACGCCCGTGCGCGACATGATCCACGCCGCCGCCGAGTGCGTCCCAACACCGGTCACGCTGGTGAGCATGGTGGTGGTCGGCGACGGGCTGGCAGGCCTGTTCGTCGGCGATCACGTGAGCGCGTGGTCAGCCGCCGCCGATCTGTCGTCCGAGCGCCACATCAGATGGGTCGATACCCCGTTCCGGTCGGTGCTGTCGCGCGCGCCAACGATGTACGACGAGCTGTGGACAGCGGCCAAGGCGATGTACAAGCTCGAACCGGCGATTGCCGACGGCGGCGAGGTCATCGTCTATGCGCCGGAACTGGACACCGTCAGCCACGTCCACGGCAAATACATCTTCGAGGCCGGCTATCACGTGCGCGATTACTATCTCAAGCAGTGGGATCGCTTCAAGCACCTGCCCTTGGGCGTGCTGGCGCACGGCACCCATCTGCGCGGAAGCGGCACCTACGACAACGGCGTCGAGCACGCGCGCATCCGCGTCACGCTGTCGACTGCCATTCCCGCGGCCGATTGCCAGACACTCGCGCTCGGCTACTGCGATCCGGCGCTGATCGATCCAGCCGCGTGGGAGGGGCGCGAATCGGAAGGTGTGCTGTACGTCCCGAAGGCCGGCGAAATGCTGTACCGCGTGAGGCCGTCGTGAGCACGCTGGTCCTCGACGTCGGAAGTTCGTCGGTTCGCGCGCTGCTGTTCGACAGCGCCGCCGAGCCGATCGCGGACGCGTCCGCACGCCGGCCTGTCCACTTCTCACGCAGCGGCACCGTCGATGCCGAGCACCTGCGCAAACTGGCCGAACAGTGTATCGATCAGATCTTGACGCATCCCGCCGCGGCGGATGTCTCGGCGGTCGGCATGGCGACGTTCGTCGGCAACGTGTTGGGCGTCGACGCGGACGGCACGCCGGTCACGCCGATCCTCACCTACGCCGACATGCGCAGCGCACCCGATGCCGATGCGCTGGCGCAGTCCGTCTCGCTGCACGCGGCGCACACGCGCACCGGATGCCGCATTCATCCGGCCTATCATCCCGCCAAACTGACGTGGATGCGCCGCACGGATCCGGCAGCGTACGCCCGTGCCGCCCAATGGACGGACTTCGCCACCTACTGCTACCGCGTGTGGTTCGGGCGCGACGTGCCGTGCAGCTATTCGGTGGCGTCGTGGTCGGGGCTGCTCAACCGTGAGACGCTTACGTGGGACGCGACATGGCTTAACACCCTCGGCCTCGAACCATCCGCGCTGCCGCGGTTGGCCGATTACGACGAGGTGTACTGCGGTCTATCGGATGCGTATGGCGCGCGCTGGCCGTTTCTCAACAGCGTTCCGTTCTACCTCGCCGTCGGCGACGGGGCAGCGGCCAACATCGGGTCGGGCGGATCGGTGCCGGAACATCCGGTGCTAACGGTCGGCACGACGGCGGCGCTGCGTGTCGTCACGCCTGAGCCGGGGCGCGTGCCGGTTGGCTTGTGGGCGTATCGCGTCGACGCCAAACGGCATCTGATCGGTGGCGCGACCAGCGAGGGCGGCAGCGTGTTCGCATGGGCCAAATCGGCGCTCAAGCTGGATGACTCCGAACTCGACGATACCCTCCTTGCGCGCACGCCCGGATCGCACGGTCTGACTGTCCTGCCGCTGTTCGCAGGCGAGCGCAGCCCCGGCTATCGCGCCGCCGCGACCGGCACGCTCCACGGCCTGCGCCTCGACACCGCGCCCCTCGACATCGTACATGCCCTGCTCGAGAGCGTCGCGCTGCGGCTGCGCATGATCTACGACTTGATGGGACGCCCGGGCGAGTTTGTGTTGGCGGGCGGCGGTGCGCTGAATCAGTCGCCGGCATGGGCGCAGATCACCGCCGACGCGCTCGATGCGCCGCTGTATCTGGTCGATCAGGCCGAGCCGACCGGGCGCGGCGTCGCGCTGCTGTGCGGCCTGACGCAAAACGGCGAGCCGGTCGACGCGCCGTCAGTCAAGGCCATTGTGCGTCCGCGTGCCGACTCCTCCGACGCATACGTGAGACTGCTGGAGCGTCAGAAGGCGCTGTACGCGTCGTTG
Source organism: Candidatus Flexicrinis affinis (assembly GCA_016716525.1). NCBI lineage: Bacteria > Bacillati > Chloroflexota > Anaerolineae > Aggregatilineales > Candidatus Flexifilaceae > Candidatus Flexicrinis > Candidatus Flexicrinis affinis. Next base: position 275,872 of record JADJWE010000009.1, on the reverse strand, counting down.
TACGAGGCGTGACGCCCGTCGCCCTCATCCCGTCTCCAAGTAGAAGGGATTCTGGTCGGCGCTTGGGTGTCTAAGCCTGTAATCGCAAGATACGTCGGCCACCGTACGCCTTGGCTCTACCACACAGTCCCGACTGCGCTTTATGCATCCTGCCATGACAACCAGACACTCGCCCCTGCTATACTGAACACTGACACCTGATTCCTGACTCCTTACCCAAAATGCTCCCGCTCGACCTGCTTCCCAACGTCTCCCCGCGCACGTGCGACAGCCTGCGCGCGCGCGGATTCGTGTGCATCGAGGACGTCGCGCAGGCCACGCCGGACGATCTGCGCGCGGTCAAAGGCATCAAGACGACCGCCGAGACGATCCACGCGCACGCCATCGCGTATGTGAACCGCGAACCGCGCCTGCTCGCACCGCGCCCATCTGACTTGCTCGATGCCGCGTGCGCCTACCTCGACATCGAGACCGATCCGTTCAGCGGACGCGTGTGGAGCATCACGATTCGCGCCGACGACGACCCGGCACAGACCGTCCTCGTATGCGACGATCTCAACCCACTGTGCGCGCCGGACGACGATCGCTTTCTCATCACGTCGAGCCAAGCCGAGGGCTGGGATCTCGCGCGCGAGCTGCTGCCGAACGGCGCACCCGTGCTGCACTGGACGGGCTTCGACAGCGGCGTGATGCGCCAGACCGCCGCCGAGCCGACCCGTTCGCTGCTCGACACGGTGATGCGCGACCTGCACGCCGATGTCAAGCGCACTGTCGCCTTCCCGCTCAAGAGCCGATCGCTCAAGGCCGTCGCGCCGTATCTCGGCTTCCAGTGGAAGGCCTACGACCGCTGGGATCTCGCGCTGGCCGACTTCAAGCGCTGGGTATACGACGGCGATGCCGACAGCTTCACCCGCATGCGCGCCTACATCCACGACGACGTCGACGCCATGCACGTCGTGATGTCGTGGCTCCGCGCCGCGCACTGGGAGTGAGCTTGGGGCGCTGCCCCAAACCCCGGCAGGAGTTTGCACTCCTGCACCTCGTTATGCGCGAAAATGCGGCGCATGCGCCGCATTTTCGCAGAAACGGGAGTACAGAGGGTGTAAACCCTTTAGGCTGTTTAGGGAATCCCCCACAGGCGGATCGTGCCGTCTTCGGCGGAGGTAACGATCAGTGTGCCGTTCGGGCTGAAGTCGACGGCCTGAACGTCGGCGGTGTGGCCGGAGAGCGCCGCGAGTTCGGCCCCGCTGCGCCAGTCGAACACGTGCAGGGTGTCGTCCCAGCCTACGCTCGCCAGCAGCGACCCGTCCGGGCTGAAGGCGACGTCGAGGACGTATTCGGGCACTTGCAGCACGCGGAACGGGGCATAGGTGGACAAGCTCCACAGGTGGACTTCGCCGGACTGCGGGCCATCGGCGCCCGTGGCGTAGGTGTCGCCGTCCGGATTGAAGGCCAACGCGCCGACAAACCCGCGCAATTCGGTCTCGCTGATGAGGCGGTTGTTGCGCCAATCCCAGACCCGCACACGGCGATCTGACGACACCGCCACGACACGCGAGCCGTCGTTCGAAAACATCGTCTTGTAGATCGTGCCGCCGCTGCCGCCGAGGTGCATCTCCAAGCGGCCGGTGTAGGCGTCCCAAACGCGCACCGAATCATCGTTAGAGCCCGAGGCGATATACGCGCCACCGCCGCTGTACGCGAGTCCGAACACCGTGCTGGTGTGCCCGACAAGCTCCAGCACACGCTCTCCGTTTTCGACATCCCAGACGTATACCTTACCGTTTCCGTCACCGCTGGCGACGCGCGTGCCGTCCGGGCTCCACACCGTGCTGACGACGGTGGTATCGTGTCCTGACAAGCTGCGAATGTTGCGCCTCGCGCCGAACGAGTAAACCACAACTTCGTTGGATGACGTGCCGTAGACGATGCGCGTGCCATCCGGGCTGAACTTGGCCGAGTAAACAGCCGCCCTGCCTGGCGGTTGAATCTGCGCGACTTCGGCAAGCTGACTGGCATTGCCGAGCGTAATCGGCACGCGCGGCGCCGGCGTCAGCGAGGGCGTGGAGGTCGGGCGCAGTTCCGGCGGAGTCGTCGGTGTTCGGGTCGGCGCTGGCGTCGGTCGCGCGGGGATGAAAAGCGGCCTCCCGACATACAGCGACGCATCGGCGGTGATCTGGTTCGCCGCCATCAGCGACAGAACCGATACGTTGAACCGAACCGCGATGCTGGCGATCGTGTCGCCTGCTTGTACGTGGTAGAGACCACCTTCAGGGCCGATGGTCGGCGTTATTGTCGGCGCAGCGTCCAGAGTCTGCTGGGCGAACACCGTCGCCTGCGCAATACCCGTGGCCCGCGCATCGAACTCCACCTGTGCGGCCGCGGTTTGCTCCGCGCCAACGGTCGCTGCTGCGGCCAGCGTCTGTTGAGCAGATAACGTCACCTCGGCGATTCCCGTTGCCTGTGCGTCGAACTCCGCCTGTGCGGCTGCGGTTTGCTCCGCGCTGACAATCGCGGCGGCATCGAGAGTCTGTTGAGCGAACACCGTCGCCTGCGCGCGTTCAGTCGCGGCGACTACTTGGGTTTGCTGTGCGACGCGCGTCTGGTCGGCGCTCAGGGTTTCGATCGTCTCCGCCGTCGCGCTTGCGTCCTGCGTCTGCTGGGCGACCAAGCGTTCTTCAGCGCGGGCGGTGGCGCGCGCGATCTGAGTCTCGACGAATACCGCCGTGAGCTCTGCGCGCACGGTGGCGTCGAAGTCCGGCGTCCACGTCGGCGTCCACTGCGTGGCCGTCATCGTGGCGGCGGTATCGAGGGTGGCGAGTGCGGCCTCCCGCGCGGAAATCGTCGCGGTAGCGGTCGGCTCGTCGGTCGGTGTTGCGCTGGGCGCGTCGGTGGCGGTCGCCGTAGGTGTGGAAGTTGGGCTATCGGTGGGCGTTTCCGATGGCGCGCGCGTTGGTTCGTCGGTCGGCGCATCCGTAGCTGTAGGCGAAGGCGAGTCGGTTGGGCTGTCGGTCGCGGTCTCGGTGACGATCAGTTCCAGTCCGCTCTGGCGGGTCGCTTCGCTGGCGGTCGCCAGACCGACCGCAACTAGCGTCTGGTTGACTTCCGTCAGACGCAGGTCGGACTCGGACGGTCCGCGCCCGCCCAGCAGCGCGGCAGCAACTACAAGCAGCGCGACAATCGCGAGCGCGCCGACAATCAAGAGGCCGCGCGGGAAACCGCCCCGAGGCTGCGATACGGGCGGAGTCACGGCGATGGACGGCGTGCGGCTTGATGGCGGCGGCGTGCCGCTGCCAGACGATCCGCCCGGCGTCTGAGGCGTCGGGGTACGCGAAACCGCGGACGCCGGGCGCGCAAGCTTGAACGTGAAATACTCGGTCGCGCCGGACTCCGCGCCGTAGGTCGCGGCTTCGAACGCCTGCGCAAATTGCGTACAGTTCGGGAATCGCTCGGCGGGGATCTTCCCCATCGCCCGGTTGATGACCAGCATCGCCTCGTGCGGGATGTCCGGGCGCAGGATGTGCAGCGGCGTGGGCTGATCGTTCTCGATCTTGTACCACAACGACGGCACGCTGTCGGCTTCGAATGGCAATCGGCCCGACACGAGCTGATAGGTCGTCACGGCCAGCGCGTACTGATCGGCGGCGGGGGTCAGGTCGCGCTGCGACCACTGCTCGGGCGGCATGTAGCTGGGCGTGCCCATCGCCATGTTGGTGCCGGTCAGGTTGGTCGCACCGGTCAGCAGCTTGGCGATGCCGAAGTCGACGATGAACGCCTGTCCCTGATTGTTGAACATCACGTTGGCCGGCTTGATGTCGCGGTGGACGACGCCCTGCTTGTGCGCGTAGTCGAGCGCGCTGGCGAGGTGCTGAAGCAGCGCAGCGACCTCAGTCAGGCTTGCGCGCGGCCGGCCTTGATCCGCCGCCTGCTTGATGCGCTCGGCCAACGACCCGCCGGTCAGGTACTGCATGACGACGTAGTTGATGTCGCGCTCGACGCCGTAGTCGTAGATCCGCACGATGTGGTTGTGTTCGAGCGCCGCAGACGTCTGCGCTTCGCGGATGAAGCGGGCTTGCAGGTCCGCACCACCGGCCGCCAAGTTGATCACCTTGACGGCGACCTCACGCCGGAGCGCATGGTCATAGCCGCGGTAGACCGCGCCCATGCCGCCGGAGCCGAGCAGATCGCGCAGTTCGTACTTGCCGAGCGTTTGCCCGGAGAGACTGTTGAACATCATGCCAAGCCGAATTTAGGGTTCAAGAATCCCACTATACCCTATTTGAAGGATCGCGACTTGCGGCTGCGGTGCGACTCGATTGCACTTGCCCGGCCCTGCAACTCGTGCTAGCCTAGTGCGGTTCCGTCAGAAGACAGATCCAGTCCCCTCTATGCCACACTTCAAACATATCGTCATCGTCGGCTGCGGCCGATTGGGCGGCGCGCTGGCCAATCACCTGAGCAGTGAGGGCCACAACGTCGTCGTGATCGACCGGCGCGACGGTGCGTTCGACAAGCTCGGCCCGGACTTTTCCGGCTTTCGTCTGATCGGCGACGCGATCGAGCCGCATACGCTCAAGGAAGCCGGCATCCAGAAGGCCGACTGCTTGTTCGCCACTACCACCGGCGACAACACGAACCTGATGGTCGCTCAGGTCGCCAAGGAGATCTTTAACGTGAAACGGGTGGTCGCCCGCGTCTTCGACCCGGCGCGCGAGATGCTGTACAAGGAGTTGGGTATCGAGACGATCAGCCCGGTAAAATTGTCGGCTGACGCGTTTCTGAGGCTGGTGGAATAGAAGATGCACATCATTCTGTATGGCGGCAGCAGGACCGTCTACTATCTCGCGCGCCAGTTCGTCCGCAGCAAAGTACACGTGGTCGTCCTAAACCCGGATGTCACCCAATGCCGCGAACTCGCCAGCCAGACCAAAGCCACTGTCGTAGTCGGTGACGGCACCGACATCAACCGGCTTGAAGAAGCGGGCGCGCGCATGACCGACGCGTTCCTCGCCCTCACCCCTAACGATCAGGATAATCTGATCGCGTGCCAGATCGCCAACCGCAAGTTCGGCGTGCCGCGCACGATCGCACTGGTCAACGACCCCGACAACGAGGAGATCTTCACCAAGCTCGGCGTGACGGTGGCGTTCAGCGCGACGCGCGTCATCGGGCAGATGCTGGAGTCCGAGACGTCGTTTGCCAACGTCCACGAGCTGATGCCATTGATGAAGGGCCGGGTCACGCTCACCGATGTGCACCTTCCCAGAAGCGCGCCCGCCGTCGGCATGACGCTCAACGACCTGCCGCTGTCCGGCAACACGTTGATCGGCTGCGTCGTGCGCGGTGACGAGGTAATAGTCCCGCGCGGCTCGACCGTCCTGCAAGCCGATGACCATGTGCTGGTCATCAGCGACGTCGAGCATCACGAGCGGGATCTGGAAGCCATCCTCGGTTAGGCCGCACACATGGATCGCTACCGCGCGCATCTGCGCGATCGATATCGCGCCATCGTGGGTTATGTCGGTATGCTGGCGGCGATCATCGGCGTCATCAACCTTGTGCCGGTACTGCTCATCGTGTTCTACCCCGATGAGGCGGTACACGCTGGCGGCTTTCTGCTCGGCGGGTTGCCGATGCTGGTGCTGGGCCTCTTGGCCGCCAAGCGGTTTATCCCGAGGGAGCCGATCTCGCTTGACATTCAGGAAGGGTCGGTGGTTGTCCTGCTTGCGTGGCTGTTGGGCATCCTCAGCAGTGCCGTTCCGATGATGGCCGGCGTCGGCCTGAATTTCTCGCAAGGCGTTTTTGAGTCGACCAGCGCGTGGACGACTACCGGTCTTTCAGTCGTGGACGTCACGACAGCCCCCAACCTGATTCTATTCTTCCGCAGTTGGCTGCAAGCGTGCGGCGGCGCAGGGTTCGCCATCATCGCGCTGTCCGCCGTAGCCGGCTCGTTCGCGTCTGGGCTGTCGGCGGCGGAGGGCCGCACCGATCAGCTTGCGCCAAACGTCCGCCAAAGCGCGACGCTGGTGTTCCGCATCTACATTGCATACAACGTTGTCGGGATCATAGCCCTGCTCATCGCGGGCATGGAGCCGCTGGATGCGGTCGTGCACGCGTTCTCGGCCGTCAGCGGCGGCGGATTCTCGACCAAAGTCGACTCGATCGGCCACTGGGACAGCCTCGCCATCGAAGCCGTCATTATCGTCCTCATGGTGCTCAGCGCGCTCAACTTCGTCATCGCGTATACCCTGCTACAACGCAAGTTTCGCACCGCGATCCGCAACGGCGAGCTTCGCATGATGCTGGCCGGTCTCGTGGTCGGGCCGCTGCTGCTGTTCGGGATCGTCGTGCCGCTGTATCCGACCGCGCACGAAGGCGTGCGGGCGGCCGTGTTCGAGGCCGCATCGGCGTGGACGACGACCGGGTTCTCGACCACGTCTTATCTGCCGTGGGCCGAGTTCGGCTGGCTGGTGCTCATCAGCCTCATGCTGATCGGCGGCGGCACCGGCTCGACCGCGGGCGGCATTAAGCAGCTGCGCATCTATATTCTGTACAAGTCGGTGATCTGGGAACTGAAGCGCGCCTTCCTACCGAAGCATGCGATCAACGAGCCGGCGATCTGGCACGGTGAACGGCGCGACCTCCTCAACGACAAGCAGGTGCGGCAGGCGGCGCTATTCGTCGGCATGTACATCACCGTATTCTTCATCGGCTCAGGGATTATCGCGGCCCACGGCTATACCCTGCGCGAAAGCCTGTTCGAGTTCACCAGTTCGCTGTCCACGGTCGGCCTCTCGGTTGGCGTCACGCGCCCCGACATGCCGCTCGGCGTGATGTGGACGCAGACGGCAGGCATGTTCCTTGGCCGGCTCGAATTCTTCGCCGTGCTGATCGGGGTATTCAAGCTCACCGGCGACCTTCGCCAGATGGCCTCCCGGCGAGACGACTAGACCGGCTTGTCCGCCACCTTCACCCGGAACGACTGGCCCGGGTTGGGCAGCGGCATGGTGCGAATCTTCACCGTATAGTCCGGGTTCGGCAGTTCGAGCTTGGTATGGCGCAGCAGCCCCGCCATCGTAATCAGCGCCAAACCTTCCGCCATCCCTGCCCCAAGGCACGTGTGCGGGCCGAGCGTATACGGCGCGAACACGCCGGGCGGTGGCGCTTCGCCGGTCAGATGGCGCTCCGGATCGAACTTCAGCGGATCGGGATAGTACTCATCGAGCATGTGCGTCACGCCGTTGGCGAACATCACCTCGGTGCCGACGGCGAAGTCGTAGCCGGCGAACGTGAACGGGTGCTTGACGGCGCGCGGTGTAAACGGCGTGGCCGGGAAACGGCGCAAGTTCTCGATGGCAGCGGCGTGCAGAAACTCCAGCTTGCGGAAGTCGTTCAGGTCCGGCGTCCCAGCGTCGAACAGGGCGTCGACCTCGGCCTTGGCACGGGCTCGGATCTCGGGGTGTTTGGCGATCGCATACACGAAGAATGCCAGCGTGCTCGCCAGCGTGTCGATGCCGGCGATGTACGGCCCGACGGCGAAGGAGATCAGGTCGTCTTCGGTGAACGGGTCACCGTCAGGACGCACCGACGCCAGCAGATCGTCGATCATGTCCGGCGTGCGTCCGCCCTCGCGCGGAGGATCGGCGCGATGCAGATCGAGAATTTCCTTGCCGAGCGCCAGCATGTTCGCCTTGGCCTGCTTCCACGAGGGACGGCTGAGCATCACGCGCGGCCACACCTTGACGACTTCGACGTTCATCGCGCCGGCGAGGAAGGTCAGAATGTCCTGATAGCGGTCACCCGGCTTGACGCCGGTGGTGATCAGGCCAATCTCATTACAGACAAGCCGGCGCATGCTGTCGAACACCGCCACGTCGTCGCCCGGCTTCAACGTCTCGGCGAATTCGCGCACGACATCGAGCACCTTGGCGACGTGCGGCGCAATCGCAGAACGCGAGAACCCGGGCCGCATGACCTTGCGCATGTGCCGGTGCGGCTCGCCATCGAGCATCGTCAGCATGACGTCGGTGTTGAACTGGCGCGCCATCCCGCCGAACAGCGTTTCGCTGGTCAGGTACTGCTCGGCCTCGCGCTGGAGAAACAGATTCGCCTCAAGTCCCGCCAAGACGGTGTACTCGGTGAAGCCCATGCGCACGCGGAATACTGGCCCCAGCTCGCGATACCCCTGCACGAGGTAGCGGAGCGGATCGTTGAGCATGTTGACGTTGTCAGTGAGATATGGGATGCCGGGCATGCGCGGCGGGCGTACCGGCGCGGTCGTTTCGATGGTGCGGGTCATGGTGCTCCTATAACGCTGGTGCGCAGGCGAATTGCTCTGGCAGCAGTATACAGACCAAACGGTCGGTTTCGCGAGAGTGTTATATCGATTATTCGCCTACGCTCATGGAAGCAGGCGTACAAGCTCCAGCGTGGCCGCGGCGGCAGCCCGCCCCGCCTGCACGATCTGCGCCTCGATCTGGCCGTCGGCCATGTCGCCCGCGTCGTCGCTGATGGCACGCACGGCAATGAACGGCACGTCGTTAAGCAGCGCAACTTGCGCCGCCGCCGCGCTCTCCATGTCGACGATACGCGCCGCAAAGCGTGACGCCAAATCCCCACGCGCCGCGTCGCTGCGGATGAACTGGTCGCCGCTCACGCCTGTGCCGCCCGCACGGACGCCGTCGATGCGCTCCGCGATCGCGTACAACTCGGGATCGACCTCGAAACCATCGACCTGCAGCGGCTCGCCACCGGCCGGATAGATGTGCAGCGGCAGGGGTTGGATGCCATCGTCGGTGAATACGCCGAATTGGTGGTTGACCCACCAGCGCGGCACCACGACTTGCCCCGGTGCCAGACCCGGCTCAAGTGCCCCGGCGGCACCGCTGAAGATCAGATGCGTAATCGCGAAGCGATCCAACGCGTGCTGAATGCGCGCCGCAGCATTCACCATGCCCGGCCCCGCTTGAAACAGTACGACGAGTCGCCCGTCGACGGTGCCGATCGTGTACGGCACGCCTCCGGCCAGCAGCCACTCCACGTCTGACAAGCCGGCCGCCAGCGGTTCCATCTCGGCAGCAGAAACGGCGGCGATCCCCACCCGTGGCAGTAGATCGCGCGCAGTCGGCGCCGGCTGTGCCACACCCACCATCATCAGAATCAGCAATACCGCGGCGGGTATCCGCCAATGCGACGACGGTCGAGTCACGGACATCCATCCTCGAATCTGCGGTAGATCGACACATCGAGCATACCGTCCGCTGGGGACGACGGTCAAATCGCGTATAATCGCCCGGCACCGATCGGAAGGAATGACATGACCGGATTGTGGCCCGCCGCCTTCGCCGTCTTTGCCAAAGACCTGCGCGCCGAGATGCGCAGCCGGGAACTGCTCAGCATGATGGGCCTGTTCTCGGTGCTGTGCATCCTCGCCTTCAGCTTCGCGCTCGAGCTCGATCGCCAGACGCGCGACGCGGTGGCGGGTGGTGTGCTGTGGGTGACGGTCACATTCGCCGTCATGCTCGGCCTGAACCGCAGCCTCGGCGGCGAGCGCGAACAGGGCAGCCTCGACGCGATGCTGCTCTCGCCGATGCCGCGCGCCTCGATCTTTCTCGGCAAAGCGCTGTCGAACTTCGTCTTCTCCAGCCTCATCGGCCTGATCCTGCTGCCGCTTATGACCATTCTCTACAACCTGCCGCTGGCTCATCCGACGATCATTGCGGCGGTCGTGCTCGGATCGCTCGCCCTGTCGGCTGTCGGTACGCTGCTAGCCGCCATCGCGGTGCAGGCGCGCTCGCGCGATTCCCTGCTGCCGATCATCATGTTGCCGACGGCGCTGCCGGTGCTGTTATGCGCCGTGCGGGCCTCCAACGGCATGTTCTCCGGCCAACCGGAATCGCTCTGGATCGGCTGGCTCGGCCTGCTGGCGATCACCGCCGCCGGCTATCTGCTCATGTGCGGCGCGCTTTTCTCGTACGTCATCGAAGAGTAGAACCCCACAGGAGCGCTGCCCCCAAACCCCGCCAGAAGGCTTACGCCCCCTTGCAGAGGCGTGGAGGCGGAGCCTCCGCATCTTTTCATTTGACTCTCCCGCTGGGGTAGAGTTTTTAATGACGGGTATGGGGAGGGGCTGCGGGCCATGTTCAAGATCGGCGAGTTCTCGAAAATCTGTATGGTATCGGTCAAGGCGCTGCGCCACTGGGACGCCGAAGGCGTGCTCAAGCCGGCCACGATCGACGCCGACACCGGGTATCGCTACTACGCCATCGACCAAATCGCCGAGGTCAACCGGATTCTGGCGATGCGTGCGATGGGCCTCGCCCTGCCGCAAATCCGGTCACTCCTGCGCGACCATCCGAGCGCCGACGACCTGCGCGCCATGCTGACCCTCAAGCGCGCACAGCTCGAACAGGAGATCGACGAGGCCGCGTCGATGCTGCGGATGGTCGAGGCACGCCTGCGGCAGATCGACACCACGGTGGCAGCGCCTCCGTACGAGGTCGCTATCAAGAGCGCAGACCCGATGGAGATTACGGCCGTACGCACGGTCGTCCCAACGATGAACGCGCTGGTCGACCTGCTGCGAGAGACGCACTCGTACGCCCTATCCACACTGGGCACGAACCTGATGGCGGTATTCCACGACGAAGCGTACGAGCTCGAGACCATCGATGTCGAAGTCGGGTTCCCATCCGAACACGGCACGCAGCACATACCGCTGTCCCATCGGCGCGAGATGAAGCCGGTCGCCCTGCCTGCCGTGCCGACGATGGCGGTTACCGTCCATCGCGGTCCGTGGCTGTCGTTGTCGGAGGGGTATACCGCGCTGGGCCGCTGGATCGACGAGAGCGGCTACGCGATCAGCGGGCCGGGGCGCGAGATCTACCATCACATCGACTGGGAAAGCGAGCAATCGGCGACCGTGACCGAGCTGCAATTCCCGGTGCATCCCCTGTAGAGTATATGCGCAAGGAGTACGAGCGATGAGCGACCCGAACCGTCCCCTGCCCGACCCCGATCCGCATATGGCGGAACTTGACTGGTTCATCGGCCGGTGGCGCGTACGGTCGCGATTGCTGACCGAAAGCGGGTCGTGGGTCGAAGAAGACTTGACGGCGTTCCATACGCGCGAACTCGGCGGCAACCTGATCTTCGAACATTTCTGCGGGCCGCTGAACGGCAAGCCGTTCGAGGCGTGGAGCCTGCGCAAGTTCGACGCCAGCGTCGGAAGATGGCGTCAGCGGTGGGTGGATAGCGAACCGGGCGGTTCGATTCTGAACTGGGTCGGCGCGTGGGACTCGGAAGCACGCCGATTCACCGGCTATGCCGAGCGATTTGTCAACGCAGACGGCACCATCGCCGGGGACACGGCCATGCGTGAGGTCTTCGACGACATCCACTCCGACCGGTTCGCGTGGCGATACGAACGCACGACGGACGGCGGCAAAACGTGGGACGGCAGTTGGAAGCTCGACTATGTGCGCGAGGATGTGTCATGAACACGGTACTCGATATGCACGCGGCTTGCAGCGCGGCGACCACCCTGTTCTACGGCGGGCAGATGCACAGCGCGCTGAACGCGCTCCCGCAAGAGATCAGCCACGTGAGCATGCCGTACGCCACCGACCACGAGCGGATCAGCCTCCAGCTCACCCGCGCGCGGCTATATGTCGACATGGTGATCCTTGACGGCGAAGGCACGCGCGAGGCGCTGCGTCACCTGAACGTCGCGGAGCGCCAGATCGGGCGCAGCGAGCTACCGGGCCCGTTGGCGGCGCTGTACCTCGAACGCGGAAGGCTCGCGCTGATTCAGCAGGCGCGCTTCCAACGGTCCGACTATAGCGGCGCACGGGCGGCGCTGATTCACGCGCTGGAGCATGCGCGCAGGGCGGGTGACATGGCGGTTCAAGCGGCAGTACGGGTGGCGTGGAGCGGGATGACGTTCAAGCTCGGCCAACCTGAAGAGGCGCTGGACACCGCGCAACTCGCGCTCGACCTTGCCCAGCGCTGCGGCCGCGCAGACATCGAAGCCGATGCGTTGCATACGTTGGGACTGCTGCTGCGAGCGTGGGGTGACAGCAGCGCCGCGCTGTCTCATCTCAATTGCGCACTGACGCTTCGCATGGACGACGGCCTGCGGGTCTGGATGGCGGCAACATACGTCGCCCTCGGCGAGACTCTGATGCTGGCCGGCCATATCGGCGAAGCGCACACGCATTTGACCACCGCCGCCGATCTCGCGGAACGTTATGGCACTCGCCGCATTGGTGCACAGGCCGCCCTCACGCTGGCCGAATTGTTCATGCGAACCGAACGCCACAGCGCCGGTTGGGCCGCTGCACGCACCGGCCGCAATCTTGCCTGCCAAGTCCGCGACGAACCGCTAATCGCGCGTGCCGACCGGCTGCTGACGCAGCTCGGCACCGGCGGTTTATCGCGCTGAGAATATCCGTTCGTAGCACATCACAGGCTGCCAGCCCTGCCCGGTCAAATCCATGACGCCGCGCCGTTCGTAACCTAGCGAATCGTAGAAGCGCATCAACGGGGCGTTGCTGGCGACACCGTCGAACCGGATAGCCGCGTATCCGCCGTCCTGTGCGATCCGATCGGCCTGCGCCATCGCCCAGCCCCTGCCCACTAAACGCAGGCCGATCCGCCAACCCCCCCCCCCCCCGCCCCAGCCACCCTCGCGCTGATACGGGCGCGGCGTGTCGGTCAGGTTGAACGTGCCGATCAGGAACGAGTCTTGGTAGAGGCCATACACCCGCTGCGGATCGACACGGCTCATCCACGAATCGAAGTCACGGTAGGGATACCAGTGGCTGCGGCCCCCCCGCCCCCCCCCCCCCCCACCCCCCCACGACGATAGGTCGGTTTCGGGGACGAGGCGAAGTTCCATGGACGGTTGGCATTAGCGCGGCTTCACCCGCCGTTCGATCTCTTTTTTGAGCCGGTCGTATTCGGCGTGCGACCGGTTCGTGACGGCGAACACGGGGCGGAACCCCTCGCCCGCGAACCAACCGACGACGCGGTACGGCCATGGCAGACCGGCACAGCGCAGCATGATGCCCTCGGCGACGCGGTATCTTCTCCGCCCTACGGCGGCGCGGCGCACGGCCTCGGAGTCCGTCGGCGGCAGCAGCGGATACGGCCTGACCTCGTGCACGTCGCCCCATGCGATCGTGAGCGTGCGCCCCACACGCGGCTTGAGCGTGATGCCCGCGTCGTCGGTCGTTACCGGCGGCGTCGCGCGCAGCAGCAGGAACAAGGGCAGTGTCAGCAGCAACGACAGGATCGCGGTCACGACGAACAATCCCGCCCCCGGCACCCGCAGCGCGATCAGGACCTGCACCGGTGCAGAGAAGGTCAGCGCGGCAATGGCGGCAGCGGCGCCATACTGCGACACCGTATATGCGTGCGGACTCAGCGGGGGATGGTTCGAAGCAGTCATCAGAGGCGGCTTTCGGGACAATGTGCACTCTGCCGATAAGAGTGCCAGATGGACGGCGGCATGTGCAAGAGGGGAAGGAGCCAGTGGTCAGGTGTCAGTGGTCAGTTGACAGTGCAGGTCTGGCAATACCGGTCAGCAGTTCACCAAGAAATCTGGATGAGGAGCAACTTGCCGTCGTCCGCAGCTACTCAAACCTTGGCTCCTGAATCCTTGGATCTGACAACTGACTCCTGACCACTGAAACCTGACTACTCCAATCCCTGTCACTTGTATATGAAGTTTGCTAGAAGTCGTAGTTTGCGCTTGACGTACACGGCGAAATGTATGTATATTTCCGGCGTGAATTAGCACTATCGGTGTGTGAGTGCTAAACTGCGACCCGATTTGAGATCATAAGGAGACCACCATGAACCTCCGCCCACTAGGTGACCGTATCCTCGTCGAGCCGTCCGAAGGCGAAGACAAGCTGCCCAGCGGCCTGCTTCTGCCCGAGACTGCCAAGGAAAAGCCGCAGCAGGGCAAGGTCCTCGCCGCCGGCGCCGGCCGCCGCGACGACGAAGGCAAGCGCATCGAAATGGACGTCAAGACCGGCGACACGATCCTGTTCGCCAAGTACGCCGGCACCGAAATCAAGCTTGATGGCAAGAAGCTGTTGATCATGAAGGAAACCGACGTACTGGGCATTCTGGAATAACCCCCAGTTTTGCCTTCGTCCTGAATTCTGCGACAAACGAGAGACTCTCGGAGGAGAATAGCCATGCCCAAGCAGTTGATCTTTAAGGAAGAAGCGCGCCGCCGCATGCAGGCCGGCGTCGACAAGCTCGCCGCCGCCGTCGCCACGACGCTGGGGCCGAAGGGCCGCAACGTCGCGCTCGACAAGAAGTTCGGCGCCCCCACCGTGACCCATGACGGCGTCACGGTCGCCAAGGACATCGAACTGGAAGATCCGTATGAGAATATGGGGGCGCAGCTTCTAAAGGAAGCCGCCACCAAGACCGACGACGCCGCCAGCGATGGCACCACCACCGCCACCGTGCTGGCTCAGGCGATCGTCAATGAAGGTCTGAAGAACGTCGCCGCCGGCGCCAACCCGATGCAGCTCAAGCGCGGCATCCTGGCCGCTGCCGAGGTCGTCGTCAAGGCGATCAAGGATCAGGCCACCCAGATCGAGACCCGCGACGAAATTGCGTCGGTTGCCAGCGTCAGCGCGCAGGACAGCGAGATCGGTAACCTGATCGCTGAAGTGATGGACAAGGTCGGCAAGGACGGCGTCATCACCGTTGAGGAAAGCCGCGGCGTCGAGTTCGAGACCGAGTACGTCGAGGGTATGCAGTTCGACCGCGGCTACATCAGCCCGTACTTCATCACCGCCGCCGAGTCGATGGAAGCGGTCGTGTCCGATCCCTACATCCTCATCTACGACAAGAAGATCAGCGCCGCGCAGGACATCCTGCCGATGCTGGAGAAGCTGATGCAGATCGGCAAGCGCGAGCTGGTGATCATCGCCGAGGACGTCGACGGCGAGGCGCTGGCCACGATGGTGCTGAACAAGCTGCGCGGCATCCTGAACGTGCTGGCCGTCAAGGCGCCGGGCTTCGGTGATCGCCGCAAGGCCATGCTGCGTGACATCGCCATCCTGACCGGTGGCACCGTCATCAGCGAAGAGACCGGCCGTAAGCTCGAGACCGTCACGCTGCAGGATCTGGGCCGCGCGGCCAAGGTCGTGAGCAGCAAGGAAAACACGGTCATCGTCGACGGTCAGGGCGATCCCGGCCAGATCAAGGGCCGCATCGAAGAAATTCGCAAGGAAATCGAGCTGACGACCAGCGACTACGACCGCGAGAAGCTGCAGGAGCGTCTGGCCAAGCTGAGCGGCGGTGTCGCGATCATCCGCGTCGGTGCCGCCACCGAGACCGAGCTGAAGGAAAAGAAGCACCGCGTTGAGGACGCCCTCGGCGCCACCCGCGCGGCGGTCGAAGAAGGCATCGTGTCGGGCGGTGGTGTCGCGCTCGTGAACGCGGTCGCCTCGCTCGACGGCTACAAGCTCGAGAATGACGACGAGAACACCGGCGTCAACATCCTGCGCAAGGCGCTCGAGATGCCGATGCGCAAGATTGCCAGCAACGCCGGCGAGGATGGCGCGGTCATCATTCAGGAAGTCCGCCGCCTGCAGCGCGAGAAGAACAACCTGCGCATCGGCTACGACGTGGTGAGCAACACCTACATCGACATGATCGAGGCAGGCATCCCCGATCCGGCCAAGGTCACCCGCAGCGCGGTCGCCAACGCGGCCTCGATCGCGGCGATGATCCTGACCACCGAAGCGCTCATCACCGACGTGCCCGAGGAAGACAAGGCGCCGGCCATGCCCCCGGGCGGCGGCGGGATGGACTTCTAAGCGCTCCGCGCTTAGGTAACAGTCGGCAGTGACCCGTTGTCAGTTGAAAGGCACTGACGGCTGAATCCTGACGACTGAAAACTGAACACTCACAACAACAGCCCCGTTCGATTGAGCGGGGCTGTTGTTGTAGTCGGTCAAAGCTGTGGGACGGGTTCTTACGCGACGTTGAGCGCGCGCTTGATGTCCGGCATCAGGAAGAACGCGGCGGCTACGCCTGCGCTGAGCACCATGAAGATAATCGACACGATGTTGGACAGCCCGGCGCTCAGCAGGGTGAGCACGACGAACGCGACGTGCATCGCAATCATCAGCCAGTACGACCACGGACGGCGCATGAACACGCCGACCGAAGCCGCCAGCAGCGCGATCCCGACAACGACGAGGATGATGCTGACGATTCCGGTCGCCCCGGTGGCATTCCCCAATTCGGTCAGGCTCGGGTCCTCGACGCCAGCTTCGGTTGCCGCACGGCCGATTGCGCCCAGCCCGCCGGACAGCAGCCCGATGACCACGCCGCCACAGATCTGGATGATACAGAGGATTATTGTGTAAATGGCGGCTAGTACTGCAATGACATTGTTTCCAGAAGTCGCTGATGTTGCCATGTGAATTCTCCCTCAGTGCAAATAAAACTATCCGCGCCTAAAGCGGACATTTCTCATATACCATTAAACGCAAGATGTTGCAACAAATCCGCGCCTCAGCGCGCCCGAATGCCTCCCCACCATCGGCCCGCAGCGCGCGGTCGCCAACAACGCCGGCAAACCATAGGTTACGACGTAGGCAGGCCGTGGTAAGATGTGCGTATCTACCCTGCATAGACGAGGCACGCCGATATGCGCGCTGCTGCACTTGCCTTACTCGTCCTTGCTGCGTTCGTCGCCACGCTCACCATTCCCTCGCCGCAAGCCCAAGCCCCGGAGGCCACGCCGGAGCTTACCCCGGAATTCACCGTCGGACCCATTGACTCCGTGCGCCGAGTCCTGTCATCTGAGGCCCCATGCGTCCTGCTGCACGACGAGACCCGGATTGCCGTCGCCAACCGTGGTGTCGTCAACCTCGTCACGGGTGAGGTAGAGATCCCTTTCGATCCGCCGCTAGCGATGCTTCCACTCTTCCCGGCGGGTGAGAATCGTCTGGGCGTGGCAGGCAGCGGCATATACGATCTGGTCTCAAATCAGAAGCTGCTGGACCTTTCCGGAACCACGAGCTATCCAATGCCACACGCCGCGAACGTCTGGTTAACCGACGCGGCACGCACGCGTTACTTCGTCGCAGAGGAGCGGCTGTATGCGACATCTGCCCGGGTCATGATCTACGACATCAACACACTAGAGCTGCTCTTCAATCGCGATAACGTGCCGTATCCACCCCCCGCGGATCCGTATCGTCCCGCTACCGTAATGGCCCCGGGCGGACTTACGGTCACCGAGGACGTGGTGATTGCGCACGACGGCGTGACGGCGACTGTCTACGACCTGCACTCGGGCGAACTGCTCTACACCCGCGACTTCAACCGCGCTTATCGCACACTCAATGACGATCAATGGCTCGCCGTCATGGGCGAAGACATTCGTGACCTGAAGACAAACTCGCTCATCTTCGACGGCCTGCCAGACATCGTCTGGAATCGTCTTGGGTTCTCTGCAGACTACACGTATCTGTTCTTGTATTCCCCCGACTTCGAGTCGAGCACGGTCTACGATCTGTTCGGAGATCGCGAGCCGGTCACGATTTCGCTCGTCCCGGACGACGAACAAATCATTCTGACGTATCCGTCCTACTTCTACGAGCGATTCGACGTGAATCGCGAAGCTGGGGAGATTGTCGTGGCCGGCATTGAACTCTCCCGGACACGACCACAGCCTGCGCCGCGCGGGGTGAACTACATTTATTCGCTCGCAGACGGCACACGCTTGCGCATCGAAGACGCCAATCATCCGCTGCCGTTCTTCCCCGAGGATCCTGTGCCGCCCGTCGAACTGCGCTCCGATGGCTTCTACCGCACGGATACGGGCGCGTTGATCGTTGAGAACACCAACGAGAACTACGGCCACGCGGTGTACGACGAGAACTACACCATCGCCGCCGTCCCCGACGAAGGCGTCTACGATCTTGTCGAAGGACGTCGCCTATACGACATCGGCGCTCCGATCTACATCAGTCTCGACGGCCGGTTCATTTATCAGGAACGCTACGGCATCCTCGACGCCCGCACGGGGCGGCTGATCTTCGCACACTCGGGTCGGCCGATTCAGTTTTCGCGCGGATCGCGGTATGCGTGGGAGTATCGACGGGATTCGTGCGTCGTGTACGCCCTGCCCGGCACGCCAGTCAAGTAATCCTGCACAAGACACTCAATGGAAGGACTACGTCGTCATGCTGCGTCGATCCTCATTCGCACTTGCCCTACTCGTCCTTGCTGCGTTCATCGCCACGCTCACTATTCCCTCCCCGCAAGCCCAAGCCCCCGAGGCCACCGCCGAGCCGATCATGACCGTGCGGCGCGTGCTCTCCGCCAATTCGTGGTGCGAAGTGCTGAGCGACGGCCGGTCTGCCGCGGTCGCCAATCGTGGCGTGGTTGACCTAGTCACCGGGGAACAGCGCGTTACGTTCGATCCCCCCGCTGACGGTTATCCATTCACGGAGATTGGCGCGGATCGACTGCTTGCTAGGGGCAGCGGCATCTATGACTTGCCACTTGGTAGCAAACTCATCGACCTCAAGGGTACCGTTTTCGGTGTCTATTCGCTGGCGTACGCTGAGACTGACGACGGGTATGCGCCGAGCTTCTACGCAGCAATCCGGCGCAAGGACGACAGCACCGTACACGTCCGCATCTACGACGTCCGCACGCTAGAAGTCGTGTTCGAGCGCGAGGATCTGCGCTTCCCGCCGCCGGGCGACGGCAGCGTGGAGACGGTCATGCGCGCATGGCCCGGCCTGACGCTGACCAACGAGTTCGTCTTGGTTCATGACGGCCAAACGCTGTCCGTCTACAACCTCTTCACCGGCGAGCTGCTGTACACGCGCGCCTTTGAACTGTTCTATTGGCTTGAGAACGATCAAAAGTGGCTGGTCGTTTCGGGCGAGGATGTTCGCGATATCCGAACCAACGAGGTGATTACCAGAGACATACCAGTGATCCGGGGCGACCAAAGCAATCCGGTCCGCTTCACGGAAGACTTCGACTATATGATCGTTCAGACGGCCGACGTTCCGGAAGCGACGCTGTACGACCTCATCGAGGACAACCCGCCTGTCGTCGTCTCATACCGTCCCTCGTTCGGTCAAAGCATAGTCTCCGCGTTCGACAAATTCGCTGTTGACCGTGACGCCAACGAGATTCGCGTGACGGTTGTCGAGATTGATACTGGCGCGGCGTTTCTAGAACCGAAGCCGTTCCAGTACCGCTTTGCGCTCGACACGGGTGGGTTCGTGGATGTAGGGCCGGTAGCAGACCACGTTCCGTTAGTCCTCGTAGACCCTGATGCACCTGTCATACGGCGCCGTGATGGATTCTACGATCGGACCACGGGCGATAAGATCGCGTCTATCGATGTGGAATCAAGTAGCTGGGCGTTCTTCAACGACGACTATACCCTCGCCGTCATCCCCACCGTAGCCGTCTACGATCTAGTCGCAGGGACTAAACTGTACGACGTGTCCGACTACGCGACGATCAGTCCCGATGGTCGATTCATAGCGGAACGGCTCGCGGGGATTCGGGATGCACGAACCGGCACACTGCTGTACCCATTTAGCGGAACCATCAATTTCACCCCGGACTCCCGCTACGGCATCTACCGGGGCAGCGAGTGCGTGATCTTCGCACTGCCCGGCACACCGGCCGACCTTCCGCCTGTCGCTACGCCGCAGCAGGTCGCGCCCGAAGCCACCGCCGAGCCGATCGCGACCTTCCGGCAGATTCTTGCCGATGACTCGTCGTGCATGATGTTCGCCGAACACAACGCAGTCGCAGTGCTGGACCACGGCATCATCGACCTGATCACCGGCGAAACGCGCGCGCCGTTCGACCCTCCCACGATCAGTTACCTGATGTTCGAGCTTAGCGCGGGCCGTGTGCTGGTGCCGGGCAGCGGCGTATACGATGTCGCAACCGGCGACAAGATACTCGACTTGACCAACACGGTTACGAGACGGGAGTCGTTCGGCTATGCGCTGACCGAGGACAGCAACCACGCCGTCAACTTCGCCGCCTTGGAATACCTGCCGGCGTGGGGCGTCCGGCTTCGGGTTTACGATGTCGATACGCTGGAGGTCCTGTTCGAGCACGAGTACCTCAGCTCTCTGCCGCCATTGAGCAACGACCCGCGGGAGCCTCCTCCTCTGCCGACACCTCCGGTTCTCCTGACAGACGAGATCGCCATCACCTTCAACGGCGCGGCGCTGACTGCGTTCGATCTGGCGTCCGGCGAGACACTGTACACGCGCCCGGTGTCCAATGGGTTCTGGGCGTCACCCGACGGCCGATGGCTTGCAACATGGGGCACGGATGTGCGCGACATTCGGACCAACGAGGTGGTGCATGAGAATCTGCCAGAGCTGGGCTGGCCGGGTTCGGCCGCCAGTTTCATCGCCGGCGAGGCCAACCTCGCCATCCACCCTTATACCGAGCCTATGGCGACGCTCTACGACCTCACCGGCGAACGCGCGCCGCTCACGCTCACCTACCCACTGGAGAACAGCGCGGGTCGAGTTGATTTTCCCCGGTTTGAGATCGACCGGAACGCGGGCACAATCGTCGTCACAACCCGCGAGTACCTATCGGCCGAGCCGGCGTCGGATTTCGTTAACACACGGTTTACCTTCGATCTCGACACCGGTGAGCTGGTCTCGGTCGACCGGCCCGTAGACGTGATCGCCACCTACGCCACCAGACCGCCAACGCCCATCCAGCAGCGGTCGAACGGGTTCTACTGGCGCGAGACCGGCGAGCGAATCGTGGAGATCGACCCGCCAGTCGACCGCCAACTCGCCGGCTACACCACCGACTTTTCGCTCGCGATCATCAGCGGCCACGGCGTGTACGACCTCGTCAACGGAGTCAAGCTGTACGATGTCGAGCGACAGGCGAGTATCAGCCCGGACGGGCGCTACGTCGTCGAGAATCGTGTCGGGATTCGCGATGCCAGAAGCGGGACAGTCGTCTATCCGTTCCGCGGCAAGCTGACCCGATTCTCGGAGGATTCGCGCTACGCCTACGACAGCCGATCGGACAGCTGCAATGTCGTGGCGCTGCCCGGCACGCCTACGGAGTAGACAGGCGGCACGGGGGCGATCCGGCGGGTCGTCCCTACATGCGTCTCTGTAGTTTAGTCGCTTCAGCCCTCACCCAACACCATGTCCGCGGCTTTCTCGGCGATCATGAGCGTCGGGGCGACGGTGTGCCCGCCGATGATCGTCGGCATTACCGAGGCATCGACCACCCGCAGGCCGTCCACGCCGCGCACTCGCAGCACCGAATCGACCACCGCGTTCGGGTCGTCCGTCGACCCCATCGCGCACGTCCCCACCGGATGATACAGGCTCTGGAATTCCTCGAGCATGTAGCCGTCAAGCGCATCGTTGCTCACCACGTCCGGCCCCGGCAGAACCTCGCGCTCGCGATACGGCGTGAACGCATCGGCATGCGCCACACGCCGTGCGAACCGCACACCCTCGCGCAGCAGCGCCAAATCGGCCGGATCGCTGAAGTAGCGCGGTTGAATACGCGGCGTGGCCAACGGGTCGGCGCTAGCAAGCCGAATTTGTCCGCGGCTCTTTGGGCGCAGCAGGATCGCGCCGATGGTGTAGCCGTGGCCTTTCGGGCTGCGGAATCCGTGATATACGAAGAAGGTCGGCGCGAAGATCAGTTCGATGTCGGGCAGCGGCGCGTCCGGATCAACACGGATGAACGAGATCGCCTCGGCGACGTTGGAGGTCAGCGGCCCACGCTTATTGAGCAGATACGGCACGAGCTGCAGCGGGTTCTCGCCGCGGATCAGCGAGATCGGTTGATGGATCGCGCACGCGACGCCGCTCACCGCGTGGTCCTGCAGGTTCTGGCCGACGCCGGGCACGTCCACGATGACCGCGATGCCATGCTCGCGCAGATGATCGGCCGGTCCGATTCCCGACAGCATCAAGAGCTGCGGCGAGTTGATCGCCCCACCGCACAACAGCACCTCGCGGCCGGCGTGATAGGCGACGCGCTGCCCGCGCCGCACCGCTTCGACCCCGCACGCGCGGCCGTTCTCAAGGGTCACGCGCGTGACCTCGGTATGGGTGACAACGGTCAGGTTCGGGCGCTGCATCGCCGGGCGCAGGTAGGCATCGACCGCACTCCAGCGCCGTCCGTTGACCTGCTTGACCTGTGTCAGACCTGCGCCGTCTTGGGTCGCGCCGTTGTAGTCCGGGTTGACCGGTACGCCTAGCTCGGCATTGGCGGCGAGGAATGCGTGGGTCAGCGGGCTAGGCTCGACCTGTGGGCTGATCGTCACCGGCCCGTCGCTGCCACGCAGATCCGAACGCTGTGCTCGGTCGCCTTCCAGCTTGCGGTAGTACGGCAGCACGTCTGCGAAGCCCCACCCATCCGCGCCGGCAGACTGCCAGCGATCGTAGTCGGCCGGGTTGCCGCGCACGTACATCATCGCGTTCATCGAATCCGAGCCGCCGAGCATCTTGCCACGCGGCCAATACTGCTGCTGCTGCGGAAGCGCGCCCTCGGCCTCGTAGTTCCAGTCGCGCGCACCGCGGAATAGGCGCGAGAACGCCGCCGGCACCTGCACAAACGGGCTGCGATCGCCGCCGCCAGCCTCGATCAGCAGGACGCGAATCGACGGATCGGCGCTCAACCGGTTCGCCAGCACGCACCCGGCCGGCCCTGCTCCAACGATGATGAAGTCGTACGCTAACGTCATGCTCGCGCGCCTCGTGGTACGGACAGTCCCCCTCAGTGTACCGGACGTGACCGGATCGTGACCATTGTGACGAAAGCCCTGCAGGGCCGCCCGCGTCTAGGAGGCACACGCTGCCGCGCGCAGCACACATTCCCTGAGGGACAATCCATGACCACTTCACAGACAGAACTGGCCGCCGGAGTCCGGATTTCGCCGGACCTACGGCTCGGGCCGGTGCACTATCGCACACCGGATGCACCAAAGCTTGCCGCGTTCTACACCGACGTACTGGGCTTCGCCGTACACGATCGTTCTGGCAGCAACATCCGGCTCGGCGCAGGCGGCGAGGATCTGATCCGGCTCACGCAGGTCGCGGACGCCAAACGCTACCGCCGCACGACAGGCCTGTATCACACGGCGTTCCTGCTGCCGACACGCTGGGCGCTGGCGCATCTGCTGCGCCGGATCGCTGAGACGCGCACGCCGGTGCAAGGACTGGTCGACCATCACACCCATCTGGCGATCTATCTTCCGGACAGCGACGGCAACGGCATCGAGCTGGCGTGGGACTATCCGAAGGAGCAGTGGCCGTCGTTCGAGGACGTGATTCAGCTCGGCAATGCGCCGATCGACGTCGACGACTTGATGGCCGAGCTCGCCCGCGATCCGTCGCCGTGGAACGGCCTGCCGGGTGACACCGTCGTCGGGCATGTGCATGTGCACGTCGCGGACCTGGGCCCGGCGTCGGCCTTCTACCGCGATGCGGTCGGATTCGACCGGGTGTTCAGCGACGCGCGCGTCGGCGCAGCGTTCTTCCGGGCTGGCGATTACCACCATCACCTCGGTGCGAACGTATGGGCCGGGTCGGGAATTCCGCCCGCGCCGGACGACGCCATCGGCCTGATCGACTATACGGTCATACTGCCCACAGCCGACGAGGTCGAACGCGTTGCGCAGCGCGTCGCGCATGCCGGATTCGCCGTCGAGCGCGGCGAGTCGGTCACGCTGATCGATCCGTTCAAAATCCGCGCCGTGCTGACAACGGGATAGTTCCCGGCTACGCGGCCAGCGTGGGACAGGCGTAGGTCGCACGCGTGCGACCCGTCATGGCCCGTCTCCGTATCTAGAGATACAGTGTCCTGATCGGAAGGGAGGCGCGTATGGCACAGGTGATGCGGTATTCGGCGGTGATGTTGACGCTCGGGCTGGCTGTGGCGTTCGCGCTCGGTCTGTGCGTCATGATCGGTCGCGCAATGCTGCTCGCGCCCGGTCTATGAGGTCACAGACGAACAGGCTGAACGCCAAGAAGACCGCACCGCGGTTCTCGTCTTCGGAACAGCAGAACCGGACTGGGCGGGCAAGTCCCGCCAATAGTGTGTAGTCATATAGGGTGGAGCAATTCCCGCCGCCCGGTTTCTTCCCCGCTTACGCCGCATGAACCGTCGTATGCGGCAGGGCTTTGAGCTGCAGCTCAACCAGCACCTTGCCCTTGGCGAACTCGGCCGCGTGCTCCGGCGACAACGCCGGGTAAAGCTGCGCGACGGCAAGCAAGACCTGCTCTTCATAAGGGACGGCGGTGCCGACAGCGTGAATATCCTCGCCGCGCAGATGCACAGTGAGGTCGGCGCCGCCTTCGAGATTCCGCCACCACACGCGTTCGGCATGCGTGATGATCACAATATGGCCGAGATCCTGCTTGTACTCGACCGGGAACGTGTAGAGCTCACCGGACTTGCGCCCGCGAATCGTGAGCAGCACAAGCCGGTTGCTAAGCAGTCCGTGAAGCGGCGAGCGAAGGATCGCCACTACGATCGGATTGATTCGGCGCATGAACCGCGCCGCGATTCCGGGTTGTTTGCTATGCGCCTGTTGGATGGACATGGGAGGTGGTTCCTTTGCACAATACGTTTGCCTATACGATACATCTGGGCACGCCGCGCCGATAGTGACGGGCGCAACCACTGCGCCATGATAGACGTCAGAATCGTGCGAGATCGCCGTCAATAGCGCTCGAATAGATGTGCAGCACGACGAAATCACATACAATGGAAACAGCAGCATACAAGACGTCCTAGATACTTCGAGGTGTGTTATGTCCGACGATATGAAACGCCACACCGGGCGGCTCTTGACGACGGCCGTATCGCTCCAGCAGTACCAGAAGCGCATTGACGCGATGGTCAATCACGCGATGGGTGTCGTGAGCATCCTGAACGAAGTGCTCGAGCAGCACCTACCCGATCAAGACACGTACGGAGTCGACGACAACATCGAAGTTGACAGCACGGAACGCCGGTACGGGTGGCGCATCTATGCCGCGCGCCCCGGTGTGGGTGAATTCAGCGGCTTCACCGGCACGCCGCCAGAAGTGACCGAGCGCCAAACCCTGCTGACGGTCGAACTGATATTCAATGAGAACGACCGGCCCATCGGCTACTTGGTCGATACCCGCCGCAAGCGCACCGTCTACAAGACTGGCCTGCTCGGCATGAAACAGAAGCAGGAGGTCGTTGAGGGCGAGGCACGCCGCGTGCCGCTGGACGACGACGCGCTGATCGGCGCCGTCAACCTGCTCATTCCCACCATGCCGCGGTAAGGAGAATAGTGATCGGTGTTGAGTGATGAGAGGTGGATAGCCCCGCTCTCGCTCGCCTGCCCGTGAGTCTGATGGTTTCAGTCGTCCATCTTTAAGTCATCGCCTGAGATGTTGGGGCGCTGCCCCAAGCCCCGGCAGGAGTTTGCACTCCTGCACCTCGTTTTGCACGGAACTGCGGCGTTCACGCCGCAGTTCCGCAGAAACGGGAGTCCGGAGGGCGAAAGCCCTTTGGTAGAGACGTGTCTCAACGATAGAGCGCCCTCGTCACACATTCCATCGGCCCCTATAATCCTCGGGTCTATCACCCGCGGAGGAACTTCATGGCTCGCGATTTGACCATCGCCGTCGTTCAGATGCAGCCCAAGCTCGGTCAGCTCGAGGACAATCTCGTCAAGATGGCGGAGTGGGTGACGACAGTCGCCGCCCGCCAGCGCGTCGACCTGATCGTCTTCCCTGAGTTGGTCACGTCGGGCGCCGAGTTGGGCGTCCGTTTTACCGAAATGGCGCAGCGCGTCCCCGGCATGGTGATCAACGCGCTGTCGCAGCGCGCGATGGACTTCGGGACCTATATAGCATTCGGCATGGCGACCAAAGAGAAGGTCGAAAGCGTGTTGTACAACTCGGCCGTGCTCATCGGCCCGAGCGGAGAATTGGTCGAGGTCTATCACAAGCTGCACCTGCGCGGCGAAGAGCGCATGATCTTCCGCGAGGGCTTCAAGCTCACCACGGCCGACACCGAATTGGGAACGTTCGGCATGATGCTCGGGTCCGATCTGGCGTTTCCTGAGATCGCGCGCTGCGCGGCGCTGGAAGGCGCGGAGGTGCTGCTGGCACTGGGCAACTGGGAGGCCGGCGAGATGGATGCGTGGAAGACGTATCTCCGCTCGCGGGCGCTGGAAAACGCCGTGTTTGTCGTCGGCGCCAACCGCGTCGGCACCGACGTCACGCAGACGTTCGGCGGCGAAAGCATGATCGTCGGCCCGCGCGGGCAGATCGTTGCGACGCTGGCCGATAACACCGACGCCGAGACCGGCGCGCCGAAGGACGGCGTGATCGTCGCCAAAATCGACCTCGAGGACGTACGGCGCACGCGCGAGGACTCGCAAGTCATGCAGATGCGTCAGCCGGTCGTATACCGCAACATCGTCCGCAAGTACTAAGTGCTGAGATGGAAGTGATGAGTGATGAGAGACTGCCAGTCTCGCCGCTCGCCGACCACTTCGAGATGTGAGACTGAGTCCACCGACCTTCAAACACTGACCTAGACTCAGTCCGTCTAGGCGCGAAGCATCCGGCAGCGAACTTGTGTCACTGCCGGTTCTTCGTTCTGGCTTGCCGATGATCGATCTAGCGCGGCGCGATCAGCATCGTGCCCGCTTCGCCGGTCGAGCGCCCGTCGGCGTACGACACGGCGCTGTTCACGTACACGTCCGCCATGTACAGGTCGGCATAAGCGCCCGACACCGACAGGATCTTGCCGACCGCCGCGATTTCCGCCTGATCCGCGCCTTCGGGACGATGGAAGCTGCCCGCATAGTAGCCGTGGAACGAGCCGAGTTCGGTCTCGATCTTGAACATCACGGTAACCTGATGATACGCGGGCGACGGGTTGGCTGTCATCTCGCTCACCGTCCCGGTCATCGTCCCGTCGAACGACCCGCTGACCGGGCCGGCGGTGTCGATTCGGAACGTCATCCGCCCGTCGGTCACGATCTCAATGGTCGGTGGGCCGGCGGGGCCGGACGAAAACTCGAGTACAACGGGTTCGCTCGTGAGATTCAGCGGGTCGACCATAGGGGGTGCATCCTGAGCTGCAACGAGGCCGAACACGCCCAGCATGGCGGCCAATCCAACAAACAATGATAGTACCCGACTGCGCTTAAACATGGTGTCCTCCCGGAAATGAATGTCTTGCATCCCAAGTGAACCATGCACGGCCACCGGACTCGAAGCGAGAATCCGTACAGGAATCCGTACAACAGCTAGACTCGTGTTACGCTTGCAGTCGTGAGCCTGACATCGGCAGAGCATCGCATGGAAAACAATCGAACGTTCGGCCAATGGCTCAAAAGCCAGCGCCGCATCGCCGACCTGACACAGCAAGCGCTCGCCGATCGCGTCAACTGCTCGGTCGAGACGATCTACAAGATCGAGGCCGACCACCGCCGCCCGTCCGAACAGATCGCGCGGCTGATCGCGGCGGTTTTCGGCGTCACCGGACCCGAACTACACGCGTTCGTACGCTTTGCGCGCTCGGGGCAGCCTCTGTCCAATCGCAGCTTCGAGGCGTCCGCGCCGTGGCGCAGCGAGTTCATCCCGCCGCATAACCTGCCGCGCCAGCTCACGTCGTTTGTCGGCCGCGAAAAGGAAATGAGCGACGTCGTCACGCTGCTGCGGCGCGAGGACGTCCAGATGGTCACCCTGCTTGGCCCGCCGGGCATTGGCAAAACGCGCCTGTCGATCGAAGTCGGCCAGCGCGCGCTGCTCGACTTCCCGGATGGCGTGTTCATGGTCGAACTGGCGCAGATCACGCAGCCCGATCGTGTCGTTCCGCAGATCGCTCGTACGCTCGATATCGCGCTGACCGGGCACAAGAAAGCGCAGGACAGCCTGCACCGATACCTCTACAGCCGCCGCACGCTGTTGATCCTCGACAACTTCGAGCAGATCGAGGACGGCGCGCTGATCATCCACGCGCTGTTGGTCGCCTGTCCGCTGGTCCACGTCATCGTCACGAGCCGCTCCCCGCTGCGGATACGCGGCGAGCATCGGTACCCGCTGCGCCCGCTGGACCTCCCGGCGCGTGCCAACGACCTCGCGCCGGCACACCTCGGCGGCTATTCGGCAATCGCGCTGTTCGTCGAACGCGCTCAGGCCGCACAGCCCGAATTCACCCTGAATGCGCAAAACGGTACGGAAATCGCGGCACTGTGCGCCCGCCTCGACGGACTGCCGCTTGCCATCGAAATTGTTGCGGTGCAAGCGATGGCACTCGCACCCCGCGACATCCTCGAACGCTGGTCACCGGTTGCGGTGCTGCACAGCCCCGGCATGGTCGACAGCGACCCGCGTCACCAATCCCTGAACAACGCGATCCGCTGGAGCTACGAACGACTCGACGGCGTCGATCAGGCGCTCCTCCGCCAGATGGGCTTCTTCGTCGACGGGTGGACGTTGGATGCCGCGCAGGGTATCGCGGAGTACCCGCGCGACATCGCCTTCGCGACCGCCAACTTGGTCGCCATGAACCTCGTGGCGCGCGCAGGCGCGAATACGGAGTCTGCGCGCTATCGCCTGCTTGAGATCGTTCGCCAGTTCGCGCAGTTGGAGATGAGCGCGCACGGCGAAAGTGAACGCACGCGCAACCGGCACGCGGACTATTACCTCGACTATGCGCAGCATCACGAGCATGCCGTTTGGCGCGATGGGCAAGTCGACGGACTCGCCCGCTTCGAGGCCGAACACGGCAACCTGCATGCGGCGCTGGACCGATTCATCCAGTCGCAGTCATGGTCACAGGCATTGACGCTCGCCGGCGCGCTCATTCACTACTGGGTATATCGCAACCACCTCGTGACCGGCCTCGCCTACGTCGGCGAAGTCCTGCGCGCACCAGCCGGCGACCCAGACCTGTTGGCCGGACGCGCACGCATGTTGAATGGCGCGGCGATCCTCTCGTACTTCGCCGGCGACTACCCGTCGATCGGAGCCTACGCGGGCGATGCGCTGCGCACGGCCGAGCTGGCCAACAGCCCGCGCGAGATCGCATTTGCCTGCACGTCACTCGGGATGATGTCCGGCGGGATGGGTCGCTTCGCCGAGGCGAATACGTACTTCGAACAAGGCATGGCGGCGGCGCAGTCCGTCGATATCCCGTGGGAAGAGTCCAGCTTGCTCAACGGATTGGGCGAGGTCGCACGCAGTCAGGGGCCAGTACGACACGGCCATGCGCTATTTCGAACGGGCCTTGTCTATCAGCAGCGGGATCGGCAACCTGTGGCTGGACGCGCACGTGCTCGACAATATGGGACACGCGTGCCTTGCCACTGGCGATCTCGACTCGGCTCTCGACTACGTACGACGAAGCCTGAACGCCAGCGCCGCATTGGACGACGAGCGCGGAGTCGCCATGTGCATCGAGAAACTGGCAGGGATCGCGCTGCACCGCGGCGATCGACTGCGCGCGGTCTACCTGCTTGGGGCGGCCGACGGCCTGCGCGCCGCCAAGAACGCGCCAGTCGAGGGCATGGACGCGCAGGATCACGCCGCGCTGCTGGCAGAGCTGAAGGCAGTTGTCCCGCCCGACGCCTTTGCACGCTCATGGGACGACGGACGAGGCACGCCGCTCAGCGGCATTCTGGACGCCGCGAACGCGTTCTAGCCCCACGACTCGACCGCCAAAGCCGCGACGTGCGCCGGTCTTCCGCGTGCGGTAGAATCTACTCAAATTGGCACATGGAGCGAGATCGCTCCTGATAACATACGTTTCTTGATGCCAGCGCAATATGGCGGCAGGTTTACTGATGTTTACCGTAACTGATGCATACGCGGAAGCGCGCCACGAGTTTGAAGACCGATGTCCTGAGTACGACGCACCAGCGCTCGAGGCCTTGCGCCGCACCGAGTACGGGCGATTGGACGCACAGCAGCAGGTCTACCTCGACTACACCGGCGGCGGCCTGTATGCCGACTCGCAGTTGTCGGCCCACATGGACATGCTGCGCAGGGGCATATTCGGCAACCCGCATTCGGCTAACCCAACCTCGGCCGCAAGCACGCAGCTCGACGAACACGCGCGCCAGTACGTACTGGACTACTTCAACGCGTCACCGGACGAATACCTCGTCATCTTCACGCTGAATGCCAGCGGCGCGCTGAAGCTGGTCGGCGAGTCGTACCCGTTCGAGCCTGGCGGTCACTACCTGCTGACGTTCGACAATCACAACTCGGTCAACGGCATTCGCGAGTTCGCCCGCGCGCAGGGCGCTGCCGTAACCTATGCGCCCGTTATCCCACCCGAGCTGCGCATCGATACGGACAAACTGCGCGAGCACCTGCAATCGAACCATGACGGGAAGTCGCGCCTGTTCGCCTACCCTGCACAGTCGAACTTCTCCGGCGTTCAACATGCGCTTGAATGGATCGCCGAAGCGCAGGCGAACGGTTGGGACGTTCTGCTCGATGCCGCTGCGTTCGCGCCGACCAACCGGCTCGACCTCAGCCAGCACCATCCTGATTTTGTCAGCCTGTCGTTCTACAAGATGTTCGGTTATCCGACCGGCGTCGGCTGCCTAATCATACGCAAGGCGGTGCTGCCCAAACTACGCCGGCCGTGGTTCGCGGGCGGCACGATCACGCTAGCCTCGGTGCAGGGCGACGGCTACTTTCTGGATGACGGCGTCGCTGCTTTCGAAGACGGCACGATCAACTACCTGAACCTGCCCGCTATCGAGATTGGGCTGCGCTACATCGAGCAAATCGGGATCGAACGCATACACAACCGCGTGATGTGCCTGACGGATTGGCTGATTCGCAACCTCGTCGCACTTCGCCACAGCAACGGGCGCCCTCTCGCGACCATCTACGGCCCGACCGACACCTGCATGCGCGGCGGAACGGTCACGTTCAACTTCTACGATGTCGACGGCAAGCTGATCGACTTTCGGTGGGTCGAAGACCGGGCAAACGGGCGTGGCATCTCGCTGCGGACCGGTTGTTTCTGCAATCCGGGCGCGGGTGAGATGGCCGCAGGCCTGACCAAAGAGGAACTGCTGCCGTACTTCCATGGCAGCGAACGGATGACTTTCGAACAGTTCATCACCGCGATGTCGAAGCACGGCGACAAGGCGGTCGGCGCGATCCGCGTGTCAGTCGGCATCGCCAGCAACTTTGCCGACGTCTATCAGTTCGTGGAATTCGCGCGCACGTTCCTCGATACATCGGCGGGGGATACCATCACACCGTAACGGCCATTTCAGCACTGAGCCTCTAGATCCCATCAAGGGGTGAAAACCCCTTGACCCCATTACTGTGAACACGGCATGCCAGCATGCCGTGTTCGCGGGTAAGGGAGTCCAGAGGGCGAAAGCCTTCTGGCAGGGTTCGGGGCAGCGCCCCGCTTAGAGCACCAGTTCGGCCATTGTGCGGACGGTTTCGACATCGAACGCCATGATGTTGAGCGTGCCGATCGGCGCCTCGCGCCACAACTGCAGGCGGTCTTTGATGCGGTCTACCGGGCCGACCAATGCCACATCGTCCACCAGTTCATCCGGCACCGCGTAGATTGCCTTCATCTTGTCGCCGGCAAGGTACAGGTCCTGGATCGTCGCTGCGGCTTCTTCGTAGCCGTAACGCACGGCGAGGTCGTTATAGAAGTTCTTGCCTTTGGCGCCCATGCCGCCGATATACAGCGCCAACTGCGGCTTGATCGCCGCCCGCGCCGAGTCGAGGTCGTCGCTGATGACCACCGGCACCGACGGACCGATGTCGAACGACGTCGGATTTTTACCGCCAGCGGCCTCAAACCCCTCGCGGATGTGCGGCGCGTACACGCTGGCGTAATGGCGCGGACTGAAGAAGATCGGAAGCCAACCGTCGGCGATCTCGGCAGTCAACGCAACGTTCTTGGGGCCGATCGACGCCAGATAAATCGGCATATCGGGCCGGCCGTGGATGATCGACTTGAGTGGCTTGCCGAGACCAGTCGCGTCGGGGCCGCTGTAGGGGATGTCGTAGTGCATGCCGTGATGTTCGAGCGGGCGTTCGCGCTTGAGGATCGCGCGCACAATCTCGACGTATTCGCGCGTTTTGGCAAGCGGCTTGCCATAGGCAACTCCGTGCCAGCCCTCGGCGACTTGCGGCCCACTCAGGCCAAGCCCGAGCAGGAATCGTCCGCCGCTGAGCTGATCGAGCGTGATGGCGGTCATCGCGGTCATCGCGGGTGAGCGGCCCGGCATTTGCATGATCGCCGTGCCCAGCCCGATGCGAGCCGTTTGCGCGCCGATCCATGCCAGCGGAGTGATTGCGTCCGAGCCGTAGGCTTCGCCCGTCCAAACCGCGAAGTAGCCCATCCGATCCGCTTCTTGCACGAGCGGCATCGGCAGCTCGATGGTCGCCCCGCTGTACCCGATCATCAATCCCAAGCGCATCGCCACCACTCCTGAACGCACGACTTGACACGCATTGTAACCCACCCCGCTATAATGGTCGCACTGTCCGTCCGGCGCCGTGCTTCGCACGGACGATCGTATACCCACCTTGAGGCCGATGTCCCGACTCTGGCTGTTCTTCAACCACGCCGACGCGTGGATCGTCACGCTTGTCGTCAGCGCGGTTTCGCTCGCGTTGAGAGGCCGACTCGACGGCAGCACGCTCGGCATACCGGTCATGCTGGCGGCGGGCGCATGGCTCGCGTTCGCCATCAACGACCGCTTTGACGCGCACGTCGACGCGAGCGACCCGCGCAAGGCGCACCGCAGCGTATTCGCCGGGCCGTACCGCAGACAGATGACTGCGATCCTGATTGTCGCCGGAGCGATGGTGGTCGGCGTGTTCGGCGCGTATGGCCCCCGTGCGTGGGTCATCGCCGCGATTGCGTTGGCCGCCGCGTGGGCCTACTCCGCGCCACCGCTGCGCCTCAAGGCGCGACCGGGCTGGGACTTGTTCGCGCACGCGGCGCTGGTCGAGACACTGCCATACCTCGCGGCAATCTGGCTGATCGATGCGCCGCTGACCCCGTTCGACGCGCTGGCGTGGAGCGCGCTGGTGCTGGCGTCGCTGTCCGCGCAACTTGAACAGCAGATCCGCGATGCCGCCTTCGACGCCCGCTTCGAACGCACATTCACGACTGTTTTCGGTGTCGCCGTCAGCACGCGCCTGCTGCGGATCGCCTCGGTGGCGCTCATCGCGATTGGCGTGATCAGCGTGGTAACCGGCATTACGCCGCCGCTGTTATGGCCCGCCCTGCTGTTGGCGCTGCCGATGATCGCGCACCGCCTCACGCGCCCCGCCGGCCAGCCGCGCAGTGAAAGACTCATCCGGGTGCTGCTCGTGGCCGGGCTGGCCTATGCGGGCGGAGTCGTGCTGCTCGTATAACCCGTCGCGCCAGCCATTCCAATGACGTGCTCAGGTAAGGGATGGTACAATTGAGCGATTCAGAATCAAATTGTCATTCGATTTTGTTGTACTGCCGAAAGGTTCTCCTATGACCGACCAAATCAAGAAGGCCGCGGTGATTGGTTCCGGTACGATGGGCGGTGGTATCGCCGCGCTGTTGGCCGGCGTCGGCGTCGACGTGCTGCTGCTCGACATCCCCGCTCGCGACACCAAACCCGGCGACCCCGCCGCCAAGCGCAACGCCATCGTCAACGGCAACCTCAAAACGCTCCAGTCGATGCGCCCCGCGCAGTTATTCAGCGCCGACGACCTCAAGCGGATCACCACCGGCAACACCGAGGACGACCTCGGCAATGTCGCGAACGCGGATTGGGTGGTCGAGGTCATCGTCGAACGGCTCGACATCAAGCAAGCCCTCATGGCACGCTTGGCCGAGGTCGTCAAGCCGACCGCCATCATCAGCAGCAACACCTCCGGCCTGCCCATCGGGGACATCGCCGAAGGGCTGCCGGAGCCGTTCACAAAGCGCTTCCTCGGTACGCACTTCTTCAACCCGCCGCGCTACCTCAACCTGCTCGAGGTTATCCCGCATGCCGGCACCGATCCGGCCGTCGTCGACTTCATGATGAACTACGGCAAGAACGTGCTCGGCAAGGGTGTCGTGCTGTGCAAGGACACGCCGAACTTCATCGGCAACCGGTTCATGTCGATGAGCGGCATGCAGGCGATGAACTATGCACTCGACCACGATTACACGGTTGAAGAAGTCGACGCGCTGACCGGCCCGCTGATTGGGCGGCCCAAGACCGCAACGTTCAACCTGAACGACCTCGTCGGCTACGACATCGCCGTGCACGTCGCACGCAACCTGTATCCCGCCATCGCCGACGACCCGGCGCGCGAGGTATTGAACCACCCCGGCAGCGCAGCGCTCAGCGACGAGATGCTCAAGCGCAACTGGCTGGGCCGCAAGACCGGTCAGGGCTTCTACCACATGCGCCGTTCGGCCGACGGCGGCAAGGAGCTGTGGGCGCTCAACCTCAAGACGTTCGAATACGAGCCGCCCAAGCAGGTGACGTTCGAGAGTATCGAGAAGCACGGTCGCGTCAAGCCGCTGGGCGAGCGCATCAAGCGCCTGATCGCCGAGCCGGACCGCGGCGGGCAGTACCTGTTCCACCTGCACGGCTTCTACCTTGCCTATGCATCGCAAAAGGTGCCGGAGATCA
The DNA here is from genome assembly GCA_016716525.1 of Candidatus Flexicrinis affinis. Taxonomy (NCBI): domain Bacteria; kingdom Bacillati; phylum Chloroflexota; class Anaerolineae; order Aggregatilineales; family Candidatus Flexifilaceae; genus Candidatus Flexicrinis; species Candidatus Flexicrinis affinis. Next base: position 241,182 of record JADJWE010000009.1, on the reverse strand, counting down.
CCGAAACGATCGTCAACATCGACAACGCCCAGAAGTGGGGCTTCGCGCATGAGATGGGCCCGTTTGAGATTTGGGACGCGATCGGCGTAGCCGAATACGTCGAGAAGTTCGAGGCGGCGGGCTATCCGGTGGCGAAATGGGTCAAGGACATGCTCGCCAGCGGTAACTCGACGTTCTACCAGCGCGACGCGCATGGCGTCGTGGTCGGCTACTACAGCCCACAGGCGGGCGCGTATGTCACCACCGGCCACGACCCGATGGAGATTTCGCTCAGCGATCTGCGTGCGCGCGGCACCGCCGTATTGGAGCAGAACGACCACGGCATCCTCTACGACATCGGAGACGGCGTGCTGCTATTCCAGTTCCGTACCAAGCAGAACACCATTACCGGCGGTCTGCTCGACCTCGGGTTCAAGGCGCTGGCGATGCTCGAAGACCCAGCATGGCAGGCGCTCGTGATCGCCAACGAAGGCGAACGCTTCAGCATCGGCGCGAACCTCGCCGACGCGATGGGCGCCGGCATCGAAGGTGTCGAGGCGGTGACGAAAAAGCTGCAAGACTTTGGGATGGCGATGCGCGCCGCGCCCAAGCCGGTGGTCGTCGCGCCGTACAACATGACTCTCGGCGGAGGTCTGGAGATCACGATGAGCGGCCACGCGGTCGTCGCCCACGCCGAGCTGTACGCCGGATTGGTCGAGTTCGGCGTGGGCATCATCCCCGCCGGCGGCGGCTGTAAGGAACTGCTGCGGCGGGTGGTCAACCCGGTCGCCGATCGGGGCGCGAACGTGCTTGAACCGCTGCAGTCGATCTTCACGACGATTGCGACCGCGAAGGTCAGCGAGAGCGCCAACCAGGCGCGCGAACTCGGCTTCCTGCGTAAGGCTGACAAGATCGTGATGAACAAGGCGCACCTGATCGGCGAAGCGAAGCAGTACGCACTCGGAATGGCCAAGACGTTCCAGCCGAAAGGCGTCGATATGATCTACGCCGCCGGGCGTGACGCCTACGCCGCACTGAACCTCGGCATCGCCGGATTCATCGAAAGCGGCGTGGCGACCGAGTACGACGGGTTCATCGCGCGCAAGCTGGCCTATGTGCTGACCGGCGGCGCGCTCAGCCAGCCCGGGTGGGTGCATCCGCAGGTGATCCTCGACCTCGAGCGCAAGGCGATGATGGAGCTCATCATGGAGCAGAAGACGCAGGAGCGCGTGATGTACATGCTCGCCAACAACAAGCCGCTGCGGAACTGAGTTTGGGAGGTTGTCGAATGGCTGAACAGATCGTACAGGGCGTGTTTGCAGAGGTTGCAGAGTTTCTTGCCCGGCGACCGTCTGACGACGAAATCCTTGCGTATCATGCGCCCGAACACATTCAGCGGCGCGCATCGGAATTGCTGGAAGCGAATCGAAGCCGGCGGCTAACCGACGCGGAGAATGCCGAGTTGGACGAATATGAGCACATGGATCATTTCGTCGCCATGTTGAAAGCCAAGACTCGAATCCGTATGCAGGGCAAATGACGCGAATTCCAGTCGCCCTTCGCCGAGAGATCGTCGACCGCGCTGGAGGTTGCTGCGAGTATTGCCGCTTGCCTGTCTCTGAGTTGATGTTTGCACTTGAGATCGACCACATAATCCCTGAGAAACACGGCGGTCCAACTACAGCAGACAATCTGTCGTTGGCATGCTTGCGCTGCAATCGGCGAAAGGGTAGCGACATCGTATCCTTCGACTGGGAGACAGGCCAGAAAGTTGATCTCTACAACCCGCGGACAATGCGATGGGACGATCACTTCGTCTATCAGGAGGATGGACTCCTCGCCTCTCTGACAGCGATTGGCGCCATGACCATCAAGTTTCTGCTGCTCAACACGATCGAACGTGCAGACGAACGCCGTTCGCTTGCCAAGTACGATCTATTTCCGTGCTATCCGCCCAGATGAGTTCAGTTACCGAGGTGAAAGGACACCCCATGACCCGTGAAGCCGTAATCGTAGCCGGAACCCGCACCGCCGTCGGAAAGGCCGTGCGCGGTTCGACCAAGACCGCCCGCAGCGACGAGATGATGGCGACCGTCATCCAAGAGCTGATGCGCCAGACCGACGGCAAGCTCGACCCGCTGGAGATCGACGACGTGATCGTCGGCTGTGCGATGCCCGAAGGCGCACAGGGCCTGAACTTCGCCCGCGTGATCGCGCTGCGAGCCGGCCTGCCGGTCGAGACCGCCGCGCAGACGGTCAACCGCTTCTGCTCGTCCGGCCTGCAGACGATCGCGATGGCGGCGGAGCGGATTATCTCCAACGGCGCGGACATCATCATCGCGGGCGGCGCGGAGACGATGTCGCTGGTGCCGATGTCCGGCCACCACATCAGCCCGAACCCGTACATGGCCGAGCACGACCCGAACGTGTACATGAGCATGGGCCACACCGCCGAACGTGTCGCGTCCGAGCACAACGTCAGCCGCGAGGATATGGACGCCTTCGCGCTGGCGAGCCATCAGAAGGCGGCCGCCGCATACGACAGCGGCAAATTCGCTGGCGAGATCGTCCCCTTCTCGTGGGAGGAGACGGTCATCGGCGAAAACGGCCTGCCGACCACCTTCACCCAGACCATCACCGTGGACGAGCACCTGCGCCGCGAGACGACGCTGGAGGCTCTCGCCAAGCTCAAGCCGGTGTTCAAGCCGACCGGCAGCGTGACCGCCGGCAACTCCTCGCCGTTGAGCGATGGCGCGGCGGGGGTGATCGTGATGGAGGCCGAGACCGCGGCGCGGTTGGGCATGACGCCGATCGCGCGCTTCGTCGGCTTCAACGTGATGGGCGTACGGCCGGAAGTGATGGGCATCGGGCCGGTCGCGGCCGTGCCAAAGCTGCTCAAGCGCACCGGCATGTCGCTCGATCAGATCGACCTGATCGAACTCAACGAGGCATTCGCGTCGCAGGCGCTGGCCGTGATCCGCACGCTGGACATGGACGCCGATAAGGTCAACGTCAACGGCGGCGCAATCGCGCTCGGGCATCCGTTGGGCTGCACCGGCGCCAAGCTGACCGTGACGCTGATGAACGAGATGAAGCGCCGCAGCAGCAAGTACGGGATGGTCACGATGTGCATCGGCGGGGGCATGGGCGCCGCCGGCATCTTCGAGAACCTGAACTAGGCCACAATCCCCCACTCTGCCCGTCCACTACGTGTGGACGGGCAGGGTTTCAATCTCACACAGCGCAGTACGCGCCCCCTATTCCGCTCTCGGAGACCTCGTGATGCCCGGTTCCCGATAATTCCTGCGTATAATGGAGTGGCAAGCGATCAGAGGCTCCAGAGATGTCCAATCACACCCGCGACCCCATCACACTCCGCGACATCCGAGCGCGACGCGGCGACATCCTCGCGCTTACTGAAAAGTACGGCGTGACCCATGTCCGCGTGTTCGGGAGCATCGCACGGGGTGAAAGTGAAGAGGGCAGCGACGTCGATTTCATCGTGACGTTTCCGCCCGGCACCTCAATCTTCGATCAAGTCGGTCTATGGCTAGATCTGAAGGAACTGCTGGGGTGCGATATCGATTTGATTGCCGATCACCCCAGCGGCGGTGATGTCACACGCGAAGCGCGTCGTACAGCCATTCCGATATGAAGCCTCCTCGTATCCTCCTTGAAGACATGATCGAGGTTCTCGGGCGAATCGAGCGCTACACCGTCGAGGGCCGTGACCGGTTCCTGTCCGATGAAAAGACTCAGGACGCGGTCATTCGCAACTACGAAATCATTGGCGAGGTCGCCAAGCGATTGTCGTCAGCTGTGCGAGATTCGGCACCTGAAATCGACTGGAAACAGCTCATCGGCTTCAGGGATTTTCTCGCGCACAACTACGACGAGATCATTATTGATTTTGTGTGGGAGGCCGTTGCCGATTTGCCGGATCTTCGTGAGCGAATCGAGAAGTTGATTCAATCCCTGACGGATGACCATTCATGATGTCTCGCGGACTGCCTAACGTGAAAACGAGATAGGCACTGTCTTATGTCGCTGCATATCCTCGCACCGTCACAGCTACCGCGCTTGCGCCCCTCGTTCATTATCCCCGCCAACATCGTCTTGAGTGTCGTCGCGTTTGCCGCAGCGTACTATGTGTACTGGCTCAGCACGCTTCTAGCAAACACGCATTTCGTCCCCGAACTAGCCGTCGGAGTGAGACGCATCTGGGTTCGACTCCTTGTAGTTGAGGCGTGTTTGGTCCTGCTGGGATGTCTTGCACTCATTGCGTGGCGCAAGAACATCTTCACACTTTCTGTCTTGATTCCGGGCGCGTTCTGGATCGCCATCCTCGGAATGGCAATGATCTTCGGCTACAGGCAATTGACTTGGTGTCGCCCCAAGTCACCGCTCTTGGACAGTTCGATCGTATACTGTCAGTTTGGTCTGGACTATGCAGACGCACAGCTCAATCCCAATGGAATTACATATACACTGCTGAAGATATATCCCGACCCGTGATAGGTTGAGTTCGATTCCGCGTATAGAACCACAGTAGCGGCGTTCGGGGTGTGGGCGACCCGGCGGGTCGCCCCTTGTATCTTGAGATTGGGGTATGCTGGAAGCAGAGGATGCCCCGAGGCGCGTGGGAGCAGACCGGGTCGCCCCTGAGGCAGAAAGCCTGGAATGTAGATCGGTCACCCACGTGCAGCACGCCAACGTCGAACGGTATCTGAGGCCACGAGCCTGCATGCACAAGGGAGACGGCGCGCGTGCGTTCGGACGGGCCGAGTTGGTGAGGAAGCGCATGGCCAGTTACCTGGGGATCGACGTGTCGAAGGATCAATTGGATGCGGTGCTGCTGCGGGAAGATGGCCAACGCGAGAGCGGCCGTTTCGACAACACGCGCAAGGGGTTTAACCAGCTGCGCCACTTTCTGAAGAAGCGGGGCAAAGGTATTGTCCACGTTGGACTGGAAGCGACCGGACATTACGGCGACGAGGTGGCGTTGTTTCTGCACGAAGCTGGCTACCTCGTCAGCGTCATCAATCCGGCGCAGATCAAGAGCTATGCCGACAGCCAGCTGCGGCGCACCAAGACGGATGCCAGCGACGCCGCGGTCATCGCCGACTTCTGCCGCACCCAGCAGCCCACACCTGGCAACCGCCCGCGCCGGAAGTGCGAGCTACAAGCGCTGATGCGACACCGCGGTGCCTTATTGCAGATGCGTCAGCAGGAGAACAACCGGCTGGCCTCGGGTCTACACTCGGCCACGGTTCGCCACTCCATTCAAGAGCACGGGCGTTCATTACCCAACAACTCGACGACCTCGACCGCCGCATTCGCCAGCATCTGGACCAGTATCCCGATCTGCGTCGCCAACGCGACCTGCTCACCTGATCCCGGGCATTGGCGATGGACTGCGGCACAGTTGCTGGCCGAACTGCCGTCCTGGGCGGCCAGTGCCTCCCCACGCCAGATTGCCGCTTACGCCGGACTGGCGCCGCGTCAACATATCTCGGGCAGTTCGGTGCGTCGGCCTTCCCGGTTGTCCAAGCGCGGGTCGACCCGTCTACGCCGGGCTCTCTACATGCCGGCCATCTCCGCTAAGCGCTACTTGCCGCCCTGCATGCCTTCGCCCAGCGATTACTGGACGCAGGCAAGCCCACCATGGCCGTGATCGCCGCCGTCATGCGCAAATTACTGCTGTTGGCCCATGCCATCCTCAAGTCCGGCCGGCCCTTCGACCCCAACTATGCTCTTCACTTCACGCCGACCACTTGACATTTAAGACGGTATCTACTGACAATCCGTTGCACCCGTTCTTAGTCTGTTCATTGCCCCGTAATCACAAGGTTCAGGTCCCCGCTTACTGCTCCCGTTTCAACCCTCGTGCTATCATCATCCCCTGAATAGCTACTCCACGCACCACAGGGGATTCCACCATGCGCGAGTTCATCCTCACCGCCCCGCACACCCTCGAATTCCGCGACGTCACACCGGCCCCGCTTCAGCCTGACGAGGTGCGAATCCGCACGATCCTGAGCGGGATAAAGCACGGCACCGAGCTGACGATGTACGAGGGCAAGACGCCGTTCCTGCACAAGCGTTTCGACGCAGACCTGCGCCTGTTCGTCGACGACGACAACCCGTCGTTCTACCCGACCTTCCTCGGGTCGTGGGCGGTCGGCGACGTGACTGAGGTCGGCGCGGTCATCCACAACTTCGCCGTCGGTGACCGCGTGTTCGGCCCGATGCCGCACCGGCCTGAAAACGTGACCAAGACGACTCGCCTGTACCCGCTCGGAGAACTCGACCCCGCCGCCGCCGTGTTCACCGACCCCGGCATCTTCGCGCTGACCGCGGTGCAGGACGCGCAGATCAAGGTTGGCGATCACGTCGCCGTGTTCGGCATGGGCGCGCTCGGCCTGCTCGCCGTGCAGCTCGCGCGGCTGAGCGGCGCAGAGACGGTCATCGCCGTCGATCTGCTGCCGGATCGCCTCGAACTGGCTCGCGAATTCGGCGCGGACTACGCGCTCAGCCCCAAGGACGGCGACGTCGCGCTGGAGATCAAGCGCCTGACAGGGAACAAAGGCGTCGACGCGGCAATCGAGATTTCGGGCGCGGTGGCGGCGCTGCAAAGCGCGATCCGCGCGGTGCACGTGTGCGGGCTGATCGTGGCGGCCAGCTACTACAAGGGCCTACAGCCGATCGAACTGGGCGCGGAGTGGCATCACAACCGGCCCACGCTGATCTCGAGCATGCCGGTGTGGGGGATGCCGCACCGCTGCGCCCCGATGTGGAGCCTCGCGCGTGTCGAGCAGACCGTCATTCGCCTGTTGCGCACCGGAAAGCTCGCCACTGCACCGATGGTCTCCACCATCTTCGCTTATGAGGACGCCGTCGACGCGTACCGGACGATTTCCGCCAATCCGGAGCAGTACATCAAGACGGTATTCGAGTACACCTAGGCAACAAGTGGGACGTGCTGAGTGCGTCTCTATCAACCCGATTTGCTTCGGTCGGCCTGCCACCGAACCTCACCCCCGTCTCGCTGGCGCTCGACTCCCCCTCTCCAGACCTTCGGTGCTCCCTGCGGTCGTGGCCATGGAGAGTGGGCCGGGGGTGAGGTAAGTCAGAAAATCGTTCAGAACCGGTTGGACGATCTCTAAACGATCACTTGCGATGATGTCGGCATTGATGACACGACCTGTTCGGAGATGCCCACCATGAAGTCGCTTACACTTTCACTTATTCGCTTGACGCTGCTCGCCATGTTCACACTCGCGATCGGGACGATGGGCCGCGTGGCGCTGGCACAGGACGACGTGCTGCCTGTCCCTGATGCCGGAGTTCGCGCGGTCACGCCGGAGATCATCACACCTGCGGCGGGTACGCACGTCAACCGCCATTCTGTGCTGACGTGGAACCGTGTCGGCGCGATGACCTACGACGTGAAGATCAAAGACTTGACGACCGGCCAAACTTACAAGAGCTTCGCCGGCATCGAGAACAATATCTGCAACGCCATGACCTGCCAGTACAGCTTGTATGACGCCGGCATGTTGGACGATCTGGTCGATGGCCGCCAGTACAAGTGGAAGGTGATCGCCTACGTAAAGGTCGGGCAGTACGGCAGCGAGGCGGTCAAGGGCGGGGCGCGAACGTTCTACGCGGATCGCGTCAACACGCCGCAGCTCGTCAACATCGCGGACGGCGCCACGATCGGTTACGCAGATAATCTGACTTGGATCCATCACCCCGCCAACGTGTCGTACGTGCTGTACGTCAAGGACAAATCCAACGGCGCGACCGTGCTGCAGATGTCGGTGGATGGCAGTCACTGCGCCGGGTCGCTGTGCTCGATCAACTTCCACGCCTATCGCCCGCTGCAGAATCAGCCGGCTCAGATGAAGTGGTTCGTCAAGGCGTTCGGCATCAACGCCACCGCCAAGAGCCAATCGCGGACATTCGTCAATCCGTACTAGCGCCACTCCCTTGCCGCACCCCGAATCGAAACGGCCCCCTGAGACAGATCAGGGGGCCGCGTTGTGTTGCGCGAATGCCGTTACTCGTCGTTCTTGGGCTTGGCCTTCTCGGCCGCGCCTTCATCTTCGACAAACAGGATCTTGCACGGGCCGACGCCGCCTTCAAGCTTGACGAACACGGACTCCGACGCCAGATCGTAGCCCTCGGTCTGCCAGACCTTCTTGCTCTTCTGCACAAGACCCTCTGGGCGATGGAACGGCCCAAGCCCGCCTTCGTAGTCGACCATGAACGGCGTGCCTGCGGCGAGCCGAATGACCATCGGGCCGACGCCGGCTTCGACGTCCAGCGTCAGGTCGGCACCTGCCGGCACGTTGACCGTACACGGGCCCACCCCGCCTTCAACGCGCAGCGTGCTCTTGAGATGCGCCGGCACGTTGACCGTTAGCGGGCCGACACCTGCCTCGACCTTCGCCTTGTAGTCGCCTTCCGGCAGGTAAACCGTGGCCGGACCCACGCCGCCTTCGACAAACGCGCTAATCAGCGATAGGTCGCGCACATCGACAAGCGCCTCGCCGACGCCGGTTTCGACCTTCAGCTCAAGCGGGATCTTGGTCGTCAGGGCGGCATCGACATACAGGTCCTTCTTGCCCATGCCCCCGATGATGCCGCGGAACCCGCCCTTCATCACCTGATTTTCGATCTTCACGTTCTTGCCTGCGCCGTTGCCGGACTGCGACACGACGTAGTTCATCTTGCCGACATGTTTGGTTTCGACCTGTGCCAGCAGGGTTTCGTCTTCGACGGGGTGGACGTGCAGCTTGCCCATTCCGCCGCTGATCTCGACTTTGGCGACGGTCGCCTCGCCGATCTTCTCGTCGAAGTACGACGTTTCCGGCTCCTCGCCGACGTTGCCGACGACCTCGCTGATCTTGTCAGCCAGACCGCTGAAGTTAAACGAAAACTCGGTCTCGAAGTTCTTCTTCTTCTCATCGCTCATGGCGTCATGTCCTCGCTGAACGGGTATCCATTGATTGGCCTACTGGTAATACGCGCAGGGTGGCTGAAAGGTTGCAAGTTGGTACAGTTAGATTCGTGCAATCTACGAGTTGAGGTCGAACGTGGGGTATCGTCGGGGTCGGCCCGGGCTAGGTGGTGGTGGACTTCCGCCGTGGCTTGTGTTCCTATTGGCGATCGCGGTCGTGTTTGGGGCGTATTACGTGTGGACAGGCGTGCAGGACTTCATGCGCGCCGGCGGCCTCGGCATCGTCGAGGCAACTCAACGTGCCGAGCTGATCGTGAGCGCGACGGTGGCGCGCGCCGCCACCATCACCGAAGCCGCGCCCGTGATCACGCTCCGCCCATCGCCGACACCCCTGCCGCCCTGTCAGGACTTCGCGGTGATCCCGCGCGTCGCCATCGTCCGTGAACGCCCGTCGACCGCCAGCGCGATTGTCGCGCAGATTCCGCTTGGCACGATTGTGTGCGTGTTGAGCCGCGAGCCCGAGCCGAACGACGATTGGTACCTGCTCGACGTCGAGCCGCGCACGCGCCGCCTCGACGCGGGCTACATGCGCTTCGATTTGATCGAACCGGTCAACCCGACGCCGACGCCAAGCAACACGGTGCCCCCGCCACCAACCGTCACGCCGCTGCCCGCCAGTCCGTCGCCCCGGCCATCGATCACCCCGACGCCGACCACTGCCCGCGAAGGCATCATTGCACCGACGCCGTAGCCCCCGTCACGGGAAGTTCGTACAACTCGAGCAAAACCCCGCCCGTGCTGCTCGGGTGGACAAAGGCATAGCGCGTGCCATCGTCGCGGGTGCGCGGGGTCGCGTTGATCAGCTCGACTCGTGCGGCGGCAAGCGATTCGAGCGCAGCGTTGATGTCCGGCACTTCGAGGCAGATATGATGCAGGCCGCCGCCGGTTTTGGCCAGATAGCGCCCGACGCCGGTCTCGCTGCTGGTCGGTGAAATCAGCTCGATCTCCGATTCGCCAATCGGAAGGAATGCGATATCCACCTTCTCGATCTCGTTCTGCTCCAGCCGCTCGACCGAAAGTCCAAGCGCGTCGCGCCAGAATCCCAGCGCGCTCGGCATGTCCGACACGACGATGGCAATATGATTGATTTGGAACCCGGACATACCGTCCCCTTGTTGAATCGCCAAGATCGCCTTACAGTGTGCCAGACTCCATAGTTCAATCGCAATTATCGGGTTAGACGATGCGTGCATAGAATGAGAGCCATGACAATCACAACCCCCGATAGCTGGTCAGATCAGACCCCCACGCCGCGGACGGCCAACATACCGCGGGTACAGATTCCGCGGCCGCGCCTGCGCCGGCCCGGTATCCTGCGCGAAATCCTGAATAATCTGTTCTTCATCGTCTGTGCGCTGATCATTGCGGAGATGGCGTTTCCGCGTTCGACTATTGACGGGCCGAGCATGCAGCCGACGTTGTTTACCGGTCAACACCTGCTGATCAGCCGCATAGACTATCTGCTGGGCGAGCCGAAGCCCGGCGACATCGCCGTATTCGATGCCCCGGGCGAGCCGGTCGAGATGCTGATCAAGCGCGTGATCGGCGTGCCGGGCGATACCATCGAAATCAAGGTGTTTCCCGCCGAGCGCGACGCCAACGGCGCCGTGATCACGGCCGGTTACGCGGAGGTTTACCGCAACGGCGAGCTTCTTGACGAGCCGTACTTCGTCAACCGGCCGTGCACCAACTGCCCAAGCAGGGCTTGGGATTTGGGTCCGAACGAGTACTTCTTGATGGGCGATAACCGCAACGAGTCCAAGGACTCGCGGCAGTTCGGGCCGGTCACGCGCGACCGCATCGTCGGCAGGGCGATCTGGCGCTATCTGCCGCCGCAGGACTTCGGGCCGCCGTAAGATGCGTGTCAACGTGGCCAATTCGGGGAATCAATCGCAATTGTCGGGTTGGGCGTTGCGATCGTATAATGAGACGCTATGACGACCACAACCCCTGACATCATGACAGATCAGACTCTCACGCCGCGCACGGCAAACGTGCCGCGGGTACAGGTTTTGCGCCCGCGCCTGCATCGGCCCGGCATGCTGCGCGAAATTCTCAACAACCTGTTCTTTATCTTCTCCGCGCTGATAATTGCGGAGATGGCGTTTCCGCGGTCGACCATCGACGGGCCCAGCATGCAGCCGACGCTGTTTGCCGGTCAGCACTTGCTAATCAGCCGAATGGACTACCTGTTGGGCGAGCCTAAGCCGGGCGATATTGTCGTATTCGACGCCCCGGGCGAGCCGGTTGAAATGTTGATCAAACGTGTCATCGGCGTGCCGGGCGATACCATCGAAATCAAGGTGTTTCCTGCCGAACGTGACGCGAACGGCACCGTGACCGCGACCGGTTACGCCGAGGTCTATCGTAACGGCGAACTGCTCGATGAACCGTACTTCGTCAACCGGCCATGCACCAACTGCTCCAACAAGGTGGTGGAGCTTGGCCCGAACGAGTACTTCATGATGGGCGACAACCGCAACCAGTCCAACGATTCGCGGCGGTTCGGCCCGGTCACGCGCGACCGTATCGTCGGCAGGGCGATCTGGCGCTACCTGCCGCCTCAGGACTTCGGGCCGCTGTCGTAAGGCGCGCATCCCGGAGTACAATAGAAATGACAAGCCGGACACCCCGGAGAAGGGCGAACTCGATGCCTGAGCTTTCCCGTTCCACCTGCCCCCGCTGCCAAATTGGTCAACTGCGTGCGACGCACCTGCCCTATGCCGCAATCGAAAACGGCAAACTGGTCAGCGTGCCGTCCATGCCGGCGCTGGTGTGTGACGTGTGCGGGCATCGCATTTTCGAACGCGAGCCGGTCAAACAGTTGTACGTCATGCTGGGCGCGGCACGCCACCGGCGCGGCAGTCAACAGCAAGCCGGCCAGCGCGGCGCCCGGCCCGATCGCACGCCGAAAGACTCGGCGCGCCGCACCCCACGGACGAAAAAACCCTAAGGCGCGATGGATAACTTGCAGTTCTTCCCCATCCTCGTGGTGGGCTTCGTCGTGTCGCTCGGGCTGACCCCGGTCGCACGCCAGCTTGCCATGCGACTGGGAGTCGTTGCCGTCCCAAACAACCGCACGATCCACGCCGATCACAAGCCGCTGATGGGCGGCCTTGCGATCTACGCCGGGTTCGCGCTGGCGCTCGTGCTGTTCAGCCCGCCGGCCTACCTGACCCAGTTCGGATCGGTGCTGGCTGGCGCGGCGTTCATCGCGCTGGTGGGCCTGCTCGACGACCGCTACAACCTCGGCATCCGCACACGGTTCATCGCCGCGGCGATCGCCGGCGCGGTGGTCGTGCTGTCCGGTATCCGGTTCGGGTTCACCGGCATCGAGCTGATCGACGGGGCACTTACGGTGTTCTGGATCATGGCGCTGACCAACGCGCTCAACTTTCAAGACAACATGGACGGGCTGGCGGCGGGCTGCAGCGCCATCGCCGCGGCGTTCTTCCTGCTGATCGCGCTCAGTCAGGGGCTGGTGCTGGTGGCGCTGTTGTCTGCGGCGGTGTTGGGCAGCGCGGTCGGGTTTCTGATCTACAATTTCGCGCCGTCGAGTACGTTCATGGGCGACATGGGCGCGCTGATGCTCGGCTTCGTGCTGTCGATCATCGCGGTCAAGCTCGACATGGTGCAGGGGCCGGTCGCGCCGCAGTGGCTCGTTCCGGTGCTGGTGCTGTGGCTCCCGGCGTTCGACATCAACCTCGTGATCTTCACCCGCCTGAGCGAAGGGCGGTCGCCCGGACAGGCCGGCCGTGATCATACGTCGCACCGGCTGATGAGCCTCGGCCTCAGTTCGCGCCGCGTGCTGCTGATTCTGTACGGGCTGTGCGTGCTGTTCGGGGCGGGGGCGCTGGCGCTCAGTTGGGCGCCGTCATGGCCGGTGGCGCTGGTGCTGATCGCGCTGATAGTCCTGCTGTACGTTGTCGCCGCACAAATTCGCGCGCGCTATCAGCTCGAATCCGGCAAACGTCCAGCCAAGCGCGCCACAACCTGACACAACGAACAGCCCCCGCAGTTACGGGGGTTGTCGGTCTAGCAGGCTTCGCCTTTGCCGCCAACGACCGGCGGGGCCGCGAAGTCTGGTTGACGCTGCGGGCACGTTCTACACCGATACGGTCGCTGCTTGCCGCCGAACCGCTCCATGAGGAGCATGCAGCGGCACTGAGGGACCGACAGCTCGGGTGCGCTTATTGCGTCGGTCGGATGCATCGGGTCGTGCAGCGGATCAGGCAGGTGCATGGCAATCACTCCTAGTCCACCGAGAAGCTGCGCTTTTCGCTGCGCGCCGACATCTCGATTCCGAACGCCTTGACCCACCACTTGTACTCGTGACCCGCGATTGCCGACATGTGGCTGGTCGGGTTGATCGCGCAGATGAACGGGCACATGGCGCTGTCAAGCTGTACCACCGCCACCTTCTGGCCGGTCGTCTTGTCCTTGATGTGCACCTGATAGCTGGTGTTGGCGGGGTCGGTCGTCCACTGCATGATGTCGCCGGGTACATAGTAGCCGCCGTCGGGCATGCTCAACAAAGTCGGCGCCACAGCGCGGTCGACGATCACGATGCGCGAGCTGCTCTTGGTTTTGTCGCCATCCTTCATCGCTACGACCTGCCACGAGTACGTCGCGCCATTCTGCAGCAGTTGAAAGATGCCGTACTCGGTCGGGTTCCAGTTGCAGTACGTCGGCCCGCAAGACTCGGCTTCGATCGTTGTGCTGTTCTGTTTGAACCCGGTGGCGAGGTTCTTGAAGACGACGGTGTACTGATCAGCGCCGACGTTATACCAGACGAGGCTCGTCGTGCGGTTAAGGCGCGCGCCGCTCGCTGGGGCATACGGCGCAGCAGCGTTGAGCCGCGCATCGCCCGGGGCATAGGGTACGGGCAGCACGTCCTGTGCGGCCGTGGGCAAGGCTGCCCCAACGAGAGCGACGAGGGCGAGAAGTACGAGCGTCAGGGTCTTTACAGGCTTCATGGCGAGCGATCCTTGAGTGAAGTGCGGAAGATGCCTGTATGATCGCAAACCGACGTCCAGAGATCGTCCAGATGGTTCTGAACGATTCTGGACGCCAACCGCAATTGTCGCGTGAGGCGGGCAACCGTATAATGCAGCGGATGCACCGAGAGGGGGACGTACATGCGCTACGCCGTAACCGGGGGCGCGGGATTCATTGGCTCGCACATCGCCGACCGCCTGCTGCAAGACGGCCATGAGGTCGTCGTCATCGACAATCTGCTGACCGGCAGCGCGGCGACGGTCGACTGGCTGAGGACGCGCGCCAATGGCCGCCTGACATTCGAGCAGGTCAGCATCACCGAGCCGTCGCTTCCCGACGTCGTGCGCGGCGTCGACACGATCTTCCATCAGGCCGCCCTGCCCAGCGTCCCGCGCAGCGTGGCCGACCCGCTCGAGACGCATCACCACTGCGTGACCGGCACGCTCAACGTACTGGATAGCGCACGCCGCGCCGGTGTCCGGCGGGTGGTGTACGCGGCGTCGTCGTCGGCCTACGGCGACCAGCCCGGCGACTCGAAGTCCGAGGACATGACACCCCAGCCGATCTCGCCCTACGGCGTGGCCAAGTTGGCCGGCGAATACTACTGCCAGTCGTTCACGCGCGTGTACGGCCTCGAAACGGTATGCCTGCGCTACTTCAACGTGTTCGGCCCGCGCCAGGACCCCAACAGCCAGTATGCCGCGGTCATCCCGCGCTTCATTACCGCGCTGCTGAACGGACAGCCGCCGACCATTTACGGCGACGGCACGCAAAGCCGCGACTTTACATTCATCGACAACGTCGTTCACGGCAACCTGCTGGCGTCCACGTCGCGCGATGCCGTCGGCGAAGTGATGAATCTCGCAACCGGCGGGCGCGTCAGCCTGCTGGAACTGGCCGACCAGCTCAACGCCATCATCGGCACGTCGATTGCGCCGGTCTTCGAGCCGGCACGCGAAGGCGACATCAAGCACAGCCGCGCGGCGATTGACAAGGCACGCGAACTGCTCGACTTTGCACCGGTCGTCGACTTCGAGGCCGGCCTCGCCCGCACGGTTGACTGGTACCGCGCGCAGGCCGCCCTGCAATGATCCGCCGTCTGGTCGTGCTGCTGGCGCCGGCTGTGCTGGCCTTTGTCGTGTACAGCTTTGCCCTCGGCATGCCGCTGTTTGCCGACGACGGGAATCTGCACGCGATGATTCACGACTACGGCCCGGAAGGCGTGCCCGGTCTGCGCTTCTGGGGCGGATCGCTCAGCTATCAGTACTACCGTCCGCTCGGGATAAGCGTGCTCGAACTCTCGTACGGCAGCGATGGCCGCATGGACCCGTTCGCGCTGCACTTGTTCAGCGTCGTCGTATTCAGCGCGACCGCCGCGCTGATCGCCGCGCTCGCCCGCCGCCTGAGCGGACGTGACAGCGGCGCCTTGATCGCTGGCGGCGCGTTCGCGCTGTACCCGTTCGCCTACCGCGCCGTGACGTGGGTTGCCGCGCTGTTTCACGTCATGGTCGCCTTCGGGCTGGTGCTGGCGCTGCTGGCCGGACTGGCATGGATCGACCGCAAGCGCGGCGTGCTGCCGCTGATCTTCGCCGCACTGGGGACATTCGTCGCGCTGTTCAGTCAGGAACTCGGGGTGTTGGCCGGGCCGCTCCTAGTCGGGTTGACTGCCGCCGTCCATGGCGCGCGGGCGGTACTTCGTCCGCGTGCGCTTGTGCTGTACGGCGGCGTCGCCGCACTGACGCTCGTCTACCTCGCGCTGTATTTCGGCATCCCGCGCCCCGCCGCCGGACCCGTGACCTTCCACGCCGGCGAGCTGCCCGGATCGCTGGCGGTGTTCGCGCAAGGATTGTTCTATCCCGCCTTCGCCGTGCTGCGCCGCCTGACCCTCGCCGAACCGCAGACGATCCCGATGCTGGCGCTGGCCGCCGGCGGCGCTGCACTTGGGCTATGGATTGGCGGGTGTGCCGCATGGCGGATCGGCGTATTCGCGCTGGCCGCGTTCGGCTTGTTGGCGCTCCCCGCGTCGCTGCTGCTCGGTACCGAGTACCTCAAGGGCTCGCCGCATGTGCTGATGCCGGCATCGATCGGCGTCGCGCTGTTCTGGGGCGTCATGCTCCCCGACGCGTTCGCCCAGCAGTCGGGCCGCGCTGCGATTGTCAGGCGGGGCGCAGCTCTCGTCGTGATCGCCGGGAGCGTGTTCATCAGCGCGGCCTACCTCAACGCGCGCCGCGCCGAAGCCGCCATGATGTCCGATCACACCTACGCGCTGCTGGAGATGATCGATCCCGCCGCCGATCAAGGGATCGCACTGGTCAACACGCCGGCGTTCCTCTCCGCGCTGGAGCACGATCGCTGGTTCTTCGCCGGCAGCGAAGCGACGATGTTCTTCGAAGGCACGTACGCCACGCACGATCTCGTCTTTCGCGCGATGACTGGGGTGGACTATCCGCGCCTGCGCGGGTTCGTCCACGTCCCGAGCTTCGTCGCCCCACCGTCGTACGTGTTTGCGCCGTACTGGACAAACACGCCCGACGACCTCACCGAGCGGCTCTCCCGCGCGACACGCATCATCGCCACGGTATTTGACGGCGACCACTTCTACCCTGCCGAGGTCGAGTACGGTCAAGCGCTGCCGAATGGGTTTGTGATTCCGTAAAGAGATACGGGGCGCTGCCCCAGACCCCGGCAGGAGTTTGCACTCCTGCCCCTCCTATCTCGCAACATCGGGCCGCGTGCGGCCCGATGTTGCTGAAATGGGAGTCCAGAGGGCGAAAGCCCTTTGGGAGCCGTCGTTATCCCAGCAGCACGACCACGCCTTCGTCGGTCCGGAGCGTGATCGTATCCGCCACCGGTTCGCCCTCGCGATCGAGGTGCGTGCTGAGCGTGACGGTGCCGCGACCGTTGAGCGGGACGTGTTTCTCCTCGGACGTGAAGTTGAGCGCGATCAGGAAGCGGCTTTCGTCGTGTTCGCGGATGTAGGCGAATGCGCCGTCAGGCGCGCCGGCGCGGCGGAACGCGCCGAGGTGCAGGGCCGGTTCGGCACGCCGCAGCGCAATCAGCTTCTTGACCAGCGATAGGAACGAGCGCGGATCGTTCGACATGGCCTCGACATTGCGCCACGTGTGATCGGCCTGCACGGGGAGCCACGGCTCGACCGTGCTGAATCCAGTGTATTCGGTGCCATCCCACTGCATCGGCGTGCGGCATCCGTCGCGCGAGATGCCGAGGTTGATACCCCACGGATCGACCCACTGCTCGCGCGGGATCTGCGCCTCTTCCATACCCAGCTCGTCGCCTTGATACATCGTCGGCGTACCGCGCACGGTGAGCAGCAGCATTTGAGCGACGCGCGCTTGCGCCTGACTTCCGACGCGAGTCGCCGGGCGCGTGCGATCGTGGTTGCCGATGACGTAATTGGGCCACGCGAACTCTGGCAGCGCGTCCTCGAATTCGTTGACCGACGTACCGACGACATCGGCGTTCCACTCTTTGAGCTGCATCAGGCGGAAGTTGAACGGGAGCTGGATTTCGTCCCCTTCCGGACCGTAGAACGCGATCCATTTGTCAAGGTCGTCTTCCCACACCTCGCCCACGATCACGGTGTCGCCATACTGGTCGGTGATTTGCCGGAACATGCGCGTGTAGCGGTGTACCTCGGGCTGGATACCGTCGTAGACGTGATGCTGCACGCCGAAAATGTCGTTCTCATTGAGCGGCACGGCGTCGGGGTTGATCGGGTTGTCGGGCATGCCGGGGTATTTGGCGATCAGGTACACCACATCCATGCGGAAGCCGTCGACGCCGCGCTTGAGCCAGAAGTGCAGCACGTCGGTCATCGCCTTGACGACGTCCGGATTCTTCCAGTTCAGGTCGGGCTGCTGCTTGACGAAGTAGTGGTAGTAGTACTGCTGGGTCGTCTCGTCCCACTCCCACGCCGGCCCGCCGAAGATGCTGCCCCAGTTGTTCGGGCGGCTTCCGTCCGGCTTGGGGTCGCGCCAGATGTACCAGTCGCGTTTGGGGTTGTCGCGGCTTGAGCGCGACTCGAGAAACCACGGGTGTTCGCTGCTCGTGTGGTTCGGCACCCAGTCGATGATGACCTTGATGCCGCGCGCATGGGCCTCGGCCAGCAAGCGGTCGAAATCGTCAAGCGTGCCGAAGATCGGGTCGACGTCGCAGTAGTCGGCCACGTCATAGCCGAAGTCGGCCATCGGCGATTTGTAGAACGGGCTGATCCAGATCGCGTCCACGCCGAGGTCGACCAAGTAGTCGAGGCGGCTGATGATCCCCGGCAGGTCGCCCACGCCATCGCCGTTGGAGTCCTGAAAGCTGCGCGGGTAGATCTGATAGACGATGCCGGTCTGCCACCAGCGAAACTGCGAATCGGTCATGGGCGAGCTGCTCCTTACACGGCGTACGGGACATCACCCGGCGAATGATAGTCGAAGTGGGCGGGATGGGCAATCAGGGTTTGGACATTGTTTTTTAGCATCATTAGCAAACAAAAAGCCCCTCGCCGCAGACCAAGCGAGGGGCCGGTGTTCGGGGGTTTTGGGATCTAGCCGCCCTTCATCGACCGCGGGTCGAAGGCGTCGCGCAGGCCGTCACCGATGAAGTTGATCGACAGCACGGTCAACGTGATCAGCGCGCCGGGGGCCATCCACATCCACGGATAGCCGTACGGGTCGACTCGCGCGCGCTGCAGGATGTTGCCCCATGTCGCCGTTGGCGGAAGCACGCCGAAGCCGAGGAAGCTGAGCGCCGTCTCGACCACGATCGCGCCACCGATGCCGAGCGTCGCCGATACGAGGATCGGCGCGAGGCAGTTGGGCAGGATGTGCACAAAGATGATGCGCGTGCTGCTGGCGCCAAGCATGTGCGCCGCCGTGATGAACTCCTGCTCCTTGAGCGAGAGCACCAGCGAACGTACGATACGGCTCAGGCCCAGCCACGACGTCAGGCCGATAATGAGAATGATCGCCACCACGGTGATGCTGATCTGACGGCCGAAAACTACGATGTTGGTCGCGCTCGCCTCGATCAGCGGGCGCTGAAGCAGCAGCAGCAAGATCAGTGTCGGGATCGCCAGCATCGCCTCGACAAAGCGCATGAGCAGGCTGTCGATGATCCCGCCGAAGTAGCCGGCGACCAGACCCACGACGGTGCCGATGCTAATCGCAATCGCAACCGAGATAATGCCGATCGCCAACGAAATCTGCCCGCCGTAAATCGTACGTGCAAGCAAGTCGCGGCCGACCTCGTCGGTGCCAAAAGGGTGCTCGGTGGACGGGGCTTGAAAGCGCTTGGTCACGTCCGCATCGTTGGCGAATTCCTCGCTCACAAAGAACGCCCCGCCAACCGTGTACAGCAGGATCGCGCCCATGATGACCAGACCGGCCACCGCCATGCGATGCTTGAAGAACCGGCGCACGGCGATCTTCAGCAGAGATTCGGCTTCAGGCTCACGCTCGCCGAGCGTAACGACGGTCTGGGCCTGCTTTGCGGCTGCGTTAGCCATGTAACGAATCTCCCTAGTTGTAACGGATTCGTGGGTCGAGCCACGAATAGACGATGTCCGCGATGATCTGGAACACCACCACCGCTACAGCCGTCATCAAGACGAACGAGATAATCAGGAACATATCCGGCCGTCGCAGCGCCTCGATAAAGGCGGTGCCCATCCCCGGCCAACTGAAGATCGACTCGGTGATGACCGCGCCGCCCAGCAGGAACGGGATGTCCAGCGCCACCAGCGTGACCAGCGGCAGCGACGCGTTCTTGAGCGCGTGCAGGAAGGTGATACGCCGCTCGGAGAGACCTTTCGCGCGCGCCGTGCGAATGTAATCCGAGTTGATCACTTCGAGCATCGTGGAACGAATATAGCGGCTGTACCCGGCGATGCTGATCGCGGCGAGGCTGGCGACCGGCAGGATCAAGTGGCGCACCAGTTCGTCGAACGACCGGTCGCCACGCGGGTCATACATGCCGGAGACCGGCAGAGACGGCAGTCCGAGATTCTTGAACTGCACAGCGAAGACCTGTACGAGCAGCAGGGCCAGCAAGAACACCGGCATCGAGAACAGCACGAACGATACGCCGGTGATGATGTTGTCGGCAGCCGTGTATTTTCGTAGCGCGGCAAAGATGCCAATGAACAGCGCGAAGATGATCGTCACGATGTACTGCGTGACCATCAGAATCAGCGTGTTGGGAAGCCGGATGCTGAAGACTTCGTTGACGGTGCGGCCGTAGACGATCGACTCGCCGAGGTCGCCGCGCAGCACGCCGCGACGATCGCCGTAGCCGTCAAGTTCGCCATCGCCGGTCTTGTCGCGCATGCGCCAATCGTCACCGACCAGCCACGTGATGTATTGGATGGGCAAAGGGTCATCAAGTCCATATTTGGCGCGCATCAACGCGCGGTCTTCCGGCGTGGCGCGCGGATCCTGCGCGAGGTAGGCGAACGGATCGCCCGCCAACTTCATCAGGGTAAAAACGACGATCGAAATAATGATCAGCAGCGGGATAGCCTGAAGGATTCGCTGAACAATGTACTTGCCCATGACGGCGCGCCTCGTCTTGGAATACGGGAGAGTTCAAACTGTCGAAAATGGACGGGGAGGCACCCTTGCGAGCGCCCCCCGTCCATTCTGCGGCATTGTGACGAATGCCGGGTGCCCAATTACATCGGGGGCGCCCAGAACTCGATCTTGTTGAAGTAGTTGCTGCTCAGCGTGCCCAGATCCTTGGCGGTCGCAGGATCAATCACAGCGGTGTTGATCGCGTACCACGTCGGGCGCAGGTACAGGCCGTGCCAGAACTGCTCGTCGACGAATTCCTTGATGGCCTCGCCAGCAATGGCAAGACGTTCTTCAGGATCGACGGTGGTGCCGACCTGCAGGTCGAGTGCGTCGAACTCAGGGCTGCACGAACCCCAACCGTTGTTACCATTCGGTTCTTCCGGCGTCGGAATACCATCGCAGCCGAACCAGTCGGGCGCACCGGCGAACGGCGACAGCGCACCAGAGCTCAGGGCGAAGATCGCGAGGTCAAAGTCACCGGTGTCGAGGATACCGCGCTCGAGGTAGTCGGCGAACAGGATGGTCGCCGGGACCGGGAGCAGCTGGGTGGCTACGCCAACCTGCGAGAGGTAGTCCTGAATGGCGACCTGGTAGTCCATACGGATCTGACGGTCGGTGGTGAAGAAGCGCAGCACCATCTCGACGCCGTCCTTATCACGGATGCCGTCGCCGTTGCTATCGACCCAGCCGGCCTCGTCGAGGAGACGGACGGCTTCGTCAACATTGTAATCAACGCGGCCGAGATCATCCGGCCAGAAGGCGGCCGAATGCCACGCCTTGGGAACTTCCGTGCCCGGGCCGACAAGCTGCTCGGCAAGGGTCGCGCGGTCGATGGCATGGACCAAAGCGATACGGACGTTCTTATCGGCCAGGGCCGGGTGGCCGCCGTTGCCGTAGTTCATCCAGATCGCGTCACCGAAGACGCCCGGGGTGCTGAAGACCTCGACGTTCTCAATAGACTGATAGCCCGGGACAAGGTCGTCGCTGAAGTTGAAGGCGACGTCAATTTCGCCGGCTTCCAGTGCGTTCTGCATCTGGGCCGTGTCCGTGATCATGCGCAGGATGACGGTCGAGAAGGCAGGTGCCTGACCATCCCAGTTCGGGTTGGCTTCAAAGCGGACGCTCTCGCCGACGATCCACTCGGCGAAGACGTACGGGCCGTAGCCAACGACGCCCTGGCCGCTCCAGAACGGCGCATTGTCGACGGTGCCTTCAGCCTCGAGGATCGGGCGGAAGATGTGTGCAGGGAACGTGCCGCAGGCCGCGGGGGCTTCCGACTGATAGTCGGGCCACGGGGCGTTGTAGGTCAGCACGAAGGTCGTTGCATCGACAACTTCGAAGCTCTCGACGACGTCCGGGTACGATCCACGCTGGAAGGTGGCCTTGGTGGGATCCATCATCAGCTCGTGGCGCAGCAAGCAGTCGTCGGTCGTGATCGGCGTGCCGTCAGACCACACAATGCCTTCCTTCAGCTTGTAGGTGACCTGCGTGTTGCCGTTCTCGAGGGTGGCGACCATCCCGTTCGCAACCGTCGGGATCTCCGCGGCCATGACCGGGAAGATGTCACGGTTCACGTCCCAGTCCCACAGGTCGCGGCCATAGAAGTTGAGCATATTGGCAGCAAACGCAAGGTCGCTGCGCGGGGAAAGAAGCGGGGGCTCCTGTTCCCAACCAATGACAAGTACGGAGCCATCCTGTGCGTTGGCGACGATCCCCAGTGACATCGCCAGCAGCATCAGGCCGACTACCATGAAACGAATAGTGCGCTTCATTCGGTCCTCCTTAGAAAATGTCGGACTTGTATTCGCAACCGGGAGTCGGCATCCGACTCACGCCTCCCCCGTGTTAACGGGTGTTAACGGCGGAGAGAATAACACAGCGGAACAGCTTTATCAATGATGAGCGCTTGGTGATCCTCACCAAAATTCGACAATCCGCGTTTGCAAATATGTTCCCAACACGGATCCAATATTTCCGCGTGGGCACTTGTGCGAATTCTGTCCACGAGCGCGACAGTTTTTAGACATTCATGAGTGTTCCATCGTTATCGTAATTGGTAGCGTTACAAACACACCCATCGCCCGGGTCGATCCGGCGCACGCTGCCGGACGTTGGGTAGTCCAACGCAGACCAATCTGCAGAGGCTTCGCGCAATAATGGTTTAACCGAGAACAAACAGGACAACACGAGTTCGCCTCATGGCCGTCACTGCCGTCGCCGCCCCCGCAGTCGGGACTTTTCACGCCCTCCGCAGCAGCAATTTCCGCCTCTACTTCTTCGGCCAAATGGTCTCGCAGTCCGGCACGTGGATGCAGAACATCGCGCAGGGGTATCTGGTGTACAGCCTGACAGGCTCGGAAGCATGGCTCGGGATCGTGGCGCTGGCCGCGGGCCTACCCGTACTGCTGATGTCCCCGCTGGCCGGCGTGATCGTTGAGATGTTCCCGCGGCGGCACCTGCTCGTAGCGACCAATATCACGCAGATGTCGTTGGCTGCGATACTCACCGTCCTCGCCGCAACCAATACAGTCCAAGTGTGGCATGTCGTCGTACTGGCGTTCATCCTCGGCATGTCGATCTCGGTCGATGCGCCTTCACGGCAGACGTTCATGGTCGAGATGGTCGGCCGTGAAGATCTCCCGAGTGCCCTCGCACTCAACTCCATCCTGAACAGTTCGTCGCGCGTGCTGGGCCCGATGGCCGCCGGTGCGGTACTTGCCCAGCTCGGCGTCAACTGGTGCTTCTTCATCAACGCGGTCAGCTTCCTCGTTGTATTGGGATGCCTGATCGCGATGCACGTACCGTTCGCCCTGCCGATCCCGAAGGTCCGCACGCGGCCCATGCAGCAGCTGCGCGAGGGCTTCGCCTACGTCCGGCACGATCCGGCGGTCCGCCGCCTGTTGATGCTGTCATCGATTGCCGGCTTCTTCCTGCTGCCGATCTTTCAGATGATGCCGGCGATTGCCGAGACCACCGTCGACAACTCCCGCGAGGGGTACGCGCTGCTGAGCGCGGCACAGGGTGTCGGGTCGATCGTCGCCGGTCTGCTGGTGGGCTGGTTAACCGCACGTTATGCCCGCATCAGCGTCATCGGAGCGGCCATGCTCGGCGCGGCGGCCGTCATGGCGTTGATCGGGATGCAAACGTCGGTTCCCGGCGCAGTGCTGTTCGCTATGGCGTCCGGCCTGTGCATGGTGATGACGCTGGTCAACATGAACCTCGGACTGCAGCTCACGCTGTCGAACGCCTTCCGCGGTCGGGTGCTCAGCCTATATATGCTTACCGTGTTCGGCTTGTCGCCGTTTGGCGCGCTGGCGCTCGGCATGCTGGCCGAGGGGCTTGGCGTCCCGCTTGCGCTTCAGATCTACGGCGGAGCCGCGGCGACGTTGGCCGTGCTGGTGTTCTGGCGCGCGAAGGTCCCCACACAGCCGGAACTGTCGGCGACGTAGCCGACACGCCTATCCTTTGCCCAACACCCGGACTCGAGCGCCGGGGAAGAGAAAGTCGTCCGGCAGCACGTGGCGTGCGTCGATCAACACTGGCGTCCGTAGCAGGCCAAGCAGCGATGCCCAGTCCGCCGCGATGTATTCGTCGTGCGAGACCAGAATAACCGCCGCATCAGCGCCCGTCAGCACATCCGGCAGATCGCCTTTGAATTCATGCACGTACGGGTCGTGAATGCGAACTTCGGCCCCGCGCGCCTGCATGAGCTCCACGAATGCTTGACTGGGCGTGTCGCGCGTGTCGTCGGAATTTGCCAAGTAAGCGTAGCCCAACACGGCAATCACGGCGCCTTCCAGCGCAACGCCGCACTCGGACAGCGCCGATTCGGTCAGGGAAACGACATGGCTCGGCATCGACCGGTTGACCGTGCGCGCCGCCGGGATCACGTGGGTCGTGACCTCGTCGCGCGCGTTGGCGATCAACAGCCAGGAGTCTTTCGGGATGCAGTGTCCACCCACGCCGGCGCCCGGATACAGCATATTCCGGCCGGGACTCTTGTTGACGAGTTCGCGGAGTGTCCACACATCGCCGCCCAACGCCTCGCACACCAGCGCGACCTCGTTGGCGAACGCGATCTGGACGTCGCGGTAGGCGTTTTCGGTCGTCTTGACCAGTTCGGCCATCAGCAGGTTGGTGGTGTCGATCTCGCCGCGCACGATGTTGCGGTAGAACAGCCGCATCACGTCGGCGACTTCCGGAGTCCACCCACCCGCCACGCGGTCCATGTACGTCAGGTTGTGGATCAGCCGGCCTGGCATGACGCGCTCCGGGCAATGGCCGACATAGAACGTCTCGCCTGCCTTGCCGCCAGTCGCGCCTTCCAGTGTCGGGATCACGACGTTGTGCATGGTTCCGGGCGCGAGCGTCGACTCGATGACGACCAACGCCCCGGACTTCAGCACCGCCCCAAGCGCCGACAGCGCAGACCGGAGATGTGCATAGCGCGGCAGATGGTCGCTCTCGTCGATCGGCGTCTGCACCGACACCAGCACGACGTCCACATCGCGCAGGTCGCTGTAGTCGGTCGTGCACTTCAATAGGCCGCGGCCGACCACGTCCTCGATCAACTCGGCGAGGCCGGGTTCCTTACCCTCAATCGGGTTCTTGCCTGCGTTGAGCATCGCGATGCGCTCGGCGACGATGTCGACGCCCCATGTTTGGAATCCGGCCTGCGCGAACATGCACGCGACCGGCAGTCCGACATATCCAAGCCCGATGACGCTAACGACCGCCGACTTGTCCTCAATTCGGCGTGCCAGATCGCTCAGCATGTTGTTCCTCCATGAAGGCTTCAAGGGCGGCGACGATCCGCTCTGCAGCATTGCCGTCGCCGTAATAATCAGGATGCTCGTCGGGTTGATTGTGGATCGCTTCGTCCACCGCGGCGGCAATCGCCTGCGCGTCCGGCGCGACCAGGCGGTTCCAGCCGCTGGCAACCGTCTCGACCCACTCGGTTTCGGTGCGGATCGTAACCGCCGGCGTTCTCAGAATATACGCTTCTTTCTGCAGGCCCCCGGAATCGGTCATCGCCAAACTGGCCGCTTCGAGCAGGCACAGCATGTCAATGTAGCCCAGCGGGTTGATCAGCCGCACGTTCTCAGGCAGCGGGATGCCGGCGCGGTCCATCGCCACGCGCGTCCGCGGATGCACCGGGAAGACCACCGGCAGGTCCAAGCCGCCGCACCCTGCGATGATTCCGGCCAACGCGGCCGGGTCGTCGGTGTTGGCAGGCCGATGGATGGTCAGCAGCGCGTACGGTGCCCCGATACCGAGCGTCACGTGGATCATGCTGGTCTGCTTGGCGGTCTCGACGGCGCGCAGCACCGCATCGACCATCACGTCGCCGGTCAAAACAACGCCGTCGCGGATACCTTCTTTGGCGAGGTTCTCGACGGCGACTTCCGACGGGCAAAACAGCAGATCCGAAACGCGGTCGGTGACGATCCGGTTGATCTCCTCGGGCATGGCGCGGTTGTAGCTGCGCAGGCCGGCCTCGACATGCGCAAGCGGCACTTTGAGCGCGTGTGCAACCAGTGCCGCCGCGACGGTCGAGTTGGTGTCACCGTAAACCAGAATCATGTCCGGGTTCTGCGCAATCACCGCGCGTTCGAGCGGTGGGACGATGCTCGCCGTCTGGGTGGCATGGGTGCCGCTGCCCGCGCCGAGGTTCAGGTCGGGCTCCGGCAGGCCAAGCTCCTCGAAGAAGATGTCCGACATGTTGTAGTCGTAATGCTGGCCGGTATGCACGAGATACTCCTCGTGCTCGGCTCTCAGCACGGCGCTGACAGGGGCCGCTTTGACGAACTGCGGGCGTGCTCCGATAACGGTCAGAATGCGCATGCGGTTCTGCTGGGTGCTCCGTGGTGATGGCTCATGAGTCCGCTCCGGCGAGCCGCTTGCGCCGCTCGATCTGCCACGCGATCGTCTCGCGCAGGCCGGTCTCGAGGTCGGTCTTCGGGTCGAAGCCCAGCAGCGTGCGCGCTTTCGTGATATCCGGCACGCGGCGCATCACATCCTCGTACTTACCGAACTGCGCGTACGGGATGAACTTGATTTTGGCCGGGGCGTCCTCTCCGCGTACAAGCCGCCACACCGTGCGGGCCAAAGACTCGATCGTGACTTCCTGCAGGCCGCCGAGGTTGAAGACGTGGTTGTTGGCCTCCGGCATTTCAATGGTACGGATGATGCCGTCGACGTGATCCTTGATATACGTAAACGTGCGCGTCTGTTGGCCGTCACCGTGGATCGGCAGTTCTTCGTTGTCGAGCGCCATGTTGATGAACACCGACTGCGGTCCGCCCCACCATGTCAGGTGCTGGTTCGGCCCGTACCCACCGAAGAACCGGAGCAGCACGACGTCGATGCCATGGCGCTCGTGGTACGCGAAGGCCATCTGTTCCTCGAACATCTTAGAAATGGCATAGGCCCAGCGCTTCACGGTCGGCGCGCCAATCACCGAGTTGTGCTCTTCGCTGAACGGGATGTCCGGATTCTTGCCGTACACGTCGGAGGTCGAGGCCGCGACGATCTTGGCCTTGTGCGCCACCGCCGCCTTGAGCAGGTTCTCCGACCCGTAGGCGTTGATCGTCAGGGTATCGTATGCGTCGCTGTAGCGCGGAATCTTGAACGCCGCGAGGTGCACGATGACGTCGCAGCCTTCGGCCAACGTCGTGACGGCCTGCTCGTCGCGGATGTCGACTTCGTGGAACGCGAACGCCGGATGGCCGCGAAACGACTCCATGTTCAGCCGCGTACCTTGCGACAGGTTATCAATCCCGACCACGGAGTGCCCGCGCGCGAGCAGGCCTTCGGTCAGGTTCGACCCGATGAAACCGGCGACGCCGGTGACCAGAATTCTCATTCCGCGCCCTTCTTCGTCGTGTACATGATCGCTATGCCGAACCCTTCTTGATCTTGACTGCTTCCAACACGTCGACGATGCGCTCGCTTACGCCCGGCGTACCATAGAACGACGGATGTTCCGGCGGCAGCGTGCCAGTCGCCGCCGCGACTGCCGCGCGGAACGCGTCGGGTTCAGGCTCGCACAGCCGGTTCCAGCCGGAATCGACCGTCTCCGTCCATTCGGTTGTGCTGCGCATGGTGATGGCCGGGCGGCGCAGCATGTACGCTTCTTTCTGCAAGCCGCCGCTGTCGGTAATCAAGAATTGAGACGCGTCGAGCAGCGCCAGCGTGTCGAGGAACCCGATCGGCTCGATTCGGACGATGTTCTTGCTGAACTTGAGGCCGAACTGCTTCATCACCTTGGCGAGGCGCGGGTGCACCGGCAGCACGACGGGCGCGTCGACCAGCCCCAGCACGCCAAGAATGCGGCGTAGGCGATCCTCGTGGTCGGTGTTCTCGGCGCGGTGGATGGTCGCCAGCACAAACGGCGTGCCAGCCGGCATCCGAATTTGTGCACGCAGCTCGGGCAGGCGGGCGCGCGCGTCGCTGATGACGAACATGATGGTATCCATTCGCACGTCACCGACGTTGTAGACGTGTTCGCTGATCCCTTCCGCGCGCAGGTTCTCGACGGCGACTTTGGTCGGCGCAAAGTGCACATCGCTGATCGCGTCGGTGACGATCCGGTTGATCTCCTCGGGCATGGCCCGGTCGCGGCTGCGCAGGCCAGCCTCGATATGCGCCAGCGGAAGCACGAGCTTTGCCGCGGTGAGCGCGGTTGCTAATGTCGAGTTGGTGTCGCTGATCGAAACCACAAAGTCGGGTTTTTCGGCCAGCATGACCTCTTCGAGTTTAAGCAGCATCTGCGCGGTCTGCTCGGCGTGCGTGCCACTGCCGACGCCCAGATTGACTTCGGGCTCGTGAATCGACAGCTCGCGGAAGAACGTGTCCGACATGCTGTCGTCGTAATGCTGGCCGGTGTGGACGAGAATCTGCGTATGGCGCCGGCGAATCGCGCGGTCGACCGGGGCAATTTGAATGAACTCGGGCCGTGCACCGACCACTGTTAGGATCTTCATTTACCGCCTCTGGGTACAGTCAAGCAAACGCAAGCACGCCATGTTTGTACGTGCCGATGTTCAGGGTATCATGCAACGCGTACCGTGAACTGCATGAACGGTCTTGAGAAAAAGGTACCATATAACCACCGAACCATGGAATCCAGAAATGGACCTAAGCGTAAATGGATGAGTACCGGCTAAGTGCAGTGTTGTGTTCGGTAACCGGCGCGGGCGGCAGCTCGAATGGAGGTTCTCTCACATCATGAAGACTCTACCGTGTGTCTATGTGATCGTCCGTCACAACGGGAAAATCCTGACCCTGTATCAACGTGAGAAACACCGCCAATCTTGGTTTCTACCGGGCGACATTATGAATTGTCGTGAACGTCTCGTCGACGCAATTCCCCGCGTAGTCTCGCAAACTACTCGGCTGAGTATCGACGGAGACGTGCGCCTAGCGTACGTTTCATGTGTCGATATTCACGGGAGGGCACCTTGTCGGTTAGTCGCCTTCGTGTTCGAGGTCAACGTTCGAGACGGCATGCTTACGGTGGACGACTCCGCGCTGATGAAGTGCGATGCCGCGTTCGTGGATGTTGAGGACGCCATTGAGCGCGCCAAAGGCTTGCCGTCAAACCCGGCGGGCGAGCCATTATTCCGCTATCTCAACGGAGATGTCCCACCCGGGCTGATTTGGGAGGCGGTCATCCACAACGAACCGGATGCCGAAAATCTGCGTCGCGCGGCGTGATTGCAGCGGCATCCCCGGCCGTCTATACTGGCGCGCATCGAGCGCAGCGCCCCGAACGAAGAGAGCAACCTCATCGCCGTTGAAGCCGTGATTTTCGATATGGATGGCGTCCTCGTCGACAGCGAGGTGTACTGGCACCGCTCGCGCGAGGAGTTCGCGCGCGACCGCGGCAAGGTGTGGACGGACGCCGATCAGCGCGTGGCCATGGGCCGCAGCACAATCGGCTGGGCGCGCGTAATGCAGGAACGCCTCGCCCTCGCCGAGAATTTGGACGACATCATGACCGAGATGAAGCGGCGCGTGATGGCCCACTACGACGAGCACCTGCCGCTGCGCCCGGGCGCGATCGAGGCGGTCAAGCTGGCGGCGGCGAATTTCCGCTGCGCGTTGGCGTCCGGCTCACCCACCGAGATCATCGTGCACGTGATGGAACTCAGCGGGCTGGATCAGGTCTTCGAGGCGATCGTATTCGGCGACGACTACCCCAACGGCAAGCCCGCGCCCGATATCTACGTCGCCGCCATGGAACGCCTCGGCGTCGGGCCGGACGTCTCGCTCGGGATCGAGGACTCGTCCAACGGCATTCGCGCGCTCAAGGCGGCCCGCATGATCGCAGTCGCCGCGCCGTCGCCCGATTTTCCGCTGACGCCCGACGTGCTGGCCTTGTGCGACGCGCATATCGAATCGCTCGAAGACTTTACGCTCGACCTGATCGCCCGCGCGGCTGAACGACGCGGCGCGGACTATCCGGGATAGCCGCTGCCCCCGCTGACACCGGCGCCGCGCTCTTTGGCGATCCGCGCCGCGTAATCGTCGCGCCGGAGCGCCGCCAGCGGGTCCGGATCGCGTCCCATTTCGACGCGCACCTGCGCCAACAGCGGACGCACATCGGTCTCGAAGGCGTCGACCAGCACCTGCTGCGCGCCCAGCACGTCGCCCGCTGCCTGCATGGCGGCCAGCTTGCGATAATCCACAATCAGCGCCTTCGCGTAGGCGACCTGACAGTTGAGCACACTGAGCAGCATCGCCTCCAGCTTCGGCTCGATGTTGTGGCTCTGGTCGATCATGTAGGCGACGTTGTCGGCCTTGCTGCCCGCACTGACCAGCTCGACGAAGATCTCAAACAGCTCGAACGGGTTGTTGGTGCCGACGATCAGATCGTCGTCGGCGTAGCGGCGCGCGTTGAAGTGGAACCCGCCAAGCCGCCCTTCGTCCAGCAGGAAGGCGACGATGTGCGCGATGTTCGTGCCCTGCGCATGGTGCCCGGTATCGACCAGCACCTCGGCCTGCGCGCCCAGCTTGAGGGCGGTGGCATAGGCCGTGCCCCAGTCGGCCAGATCGGTGTGATAGAACGCGGGTTCAAAGAACTTGTACTCGATCAACATGCGGCCGCCGGCGGGCAGGTGTTTATAGACCTCGGCCAGTCCGCTCTCGAGGCGATGCTTACGGCCGCGGATGCTGTCTTGGCCGGCGTAGTTGGTGCCGTCGGCGAACCACAGGCTGAGCAGTCCGCTGCCCGTTTTGCCCATGATGTCGCAGCACTCGACCATGTGCGCGATGGCTTCTTCACGCACGGCGCCGAACGGGCTGCACACGCTGCCCAGCTTGTACTGATCGTCTTGAAACACGTTCGGGTTGATCGCGCCAATGGCGACACCCTGCTCGCCGGCGTACTGCTTGAGCGCGCCCCAATCGTCAACCTTGTCCCACGGGATATGCAGCGCCACCGACGGCGCGATGCCGGACAGACGGTGGATGTAGGCGGCGTCGGCGATACGCTCGAAGGCCGTCCGGGCCGCCCCCGGCCACGCGAAGACCTTGAAGCGCGTGCCGCTGTTGCCATAGCCCCATGACGGAGTCTCGATATGCTGCGTCTTGAGTTTCGTTTTGACGTCTTCGACGTTGAGTCCGGCTTTCGTCAGCCGCTCCGCCAGCGCCGGATAGTGGGACAGATGATCCATTACGCACCTCGTATGTGAAAGCCGTCTTGCACGGAACCCCGCGTGACGAGCGGGACGTTGCCGCGTTTGTTTTCTTTCGTTCGGAACTTGACTATAATCACATCGATATGTTTTGGTTTCACTTAGTGTCGATTTGAGTCTATCAATTACCGCGGAGCGTTGCCACATGTCCGAGCTACTTTTTATGACCGAACGGCGGCGCAGCATCCTCGACATCCTGCGTGAACAGGGTCGCGTTTCCGTCAACGAATTGAGCGAGCGGCTCAATGTCAGCGCCGTCACGATCCGGCAAGACCTGCGCGCGCTCGATGAAGAAAATCTGTTGGAGCGCACGCACGGCGGCGCGGTGCTGCCGCGCAAGCGCAGCGTAATGCCGGAACTCACGTTCGACGTGCGCCAGCAAGAACGTCAGTCGCAGAAGCAGGCCCTCGCGCGCGAGGCCGTCAAGCGGGTGCAGAACGGCGCGACCATCGCGCTGGACTCCAGCACCACCGTCTTCGCAATGCTACCGATACTCAAGCAGTTCGACCGCTTGATCGTCGTGACGCACAGCCTCATGATCGCCCAATCGCTGCTGGATTCGCCGAAGATACAGGTGTATATGCCGGGCGGCGTCATGCGGCGTGACTCGATCGCACTGGTCGGCAACCCGCAGAACTTCCCCGACATCCACATCAACATTGGTTTCTTCAGCGCCCACGGCATCACGATCGAAACCGGCGCGACCGAAAGCAGTCAAGAAGAAGCCACCATGAAGCGCGCGCTCATGAGTCGCTGCCTTTCGACGTGCTATATGATCGACGACGCGAAATGGGGACGGGTCGCCCCGTTCACGCTCGCCACCGCAAGCGAGATCAACACCCTCTTTACGCCGGCTTCCGCGCCCCGTGAGCCACTCGAGGCTCTCCGCAAGAAGGGCGTTGAAATCGTCCGCGTGCCGGTAGCTTAAGTTCCCGTCTGCACAAACTTGACAGGTCAAAACGTGCGCGATAGTATCCACTCGAAAGCAAACGAAAGCAACTAAAAACCAATCAGCGGCGGAACCTGACCCGCTGGGTAAAACGCTTAGGTTTATCAAGGAACGGATTGCACCATGCCGCAGCATCTCTGGAATGAGGGCGAAGCACAGGCTTTGCCCGACCTTGAATGGCTCGTCTATCGGAGTAACCTGCTGGGCCGCGACCGTGCCGTGGTCAACATCTACGGCGGCAACACGTCCGCCAAGCTGATGCTCACCGATCACATGGGGCGCGAGGTGGAGTGCCTCGCCGTCAAGGCCTCTGGCTCGGACGTGCTGACCATCACCGGGCCGCAGTTCGCCCTGCTGCGCATGGAGGAAATCCGTCCGCTGCAGCAGCGCGAAGCCATGACCGACGAGGAGATGATCGAGTATCTCTCGCGCACCGCCTTCGAACCGGGTCGCCCGCGCCAGAGCATCGAGACCCTGCTGCACGCATTCGTACCATTCAAGCACGTTGACCACACCCACCCCGACGCGGTCATCAGCCTGATGTGCGCGCCCGATCCGGAAGCCGCGGCCCGCGCCGTCTACGGCGACCGCATGGCGTACGTACCGTACATCCGCCCCGGCTTCACGCTCAGCAAGTGGATCGGCGAGAAGGTGCAGCAAAACCCGAACATCGAATGCGTCGTGATGGGCAAGCACGGGTTGGTCACATGGTCGGACGACCCGCGCCAGTGCTACGACAACACCATCCGCATCATTCAGGAGGCCGAGGACTACGTCACCGAGCAGGAGCGCGGCAAACGCGTGTTCGGCGAATTGAAGGTTCCGGCACTGGGCGCGAAGGAGCGCGAGGACGTGCTGGCGGCGGTGCTGCCGACGATCCGCGGCGCGGTCAGCGCGCGCAAGTTTGCGGTGCTGCTCACCGACGACTCGCCCGAGGCGACCGCCATGATCGGCAGCGAGAAGACGCCGGCAGTCAGCCAGCTTGGCGTCGCCTGCCCCGACCACCTCGTCCACACCAAGCGCCAGCCGCTGTTCATCGACTGGAGGCCCGAGGACGGCGTCGACGCGCTGAAGGCCCGCGCGAAAGACGGTGTCGCCGAGTACGTCAAGCGCTACGCCGAGTACTTCGAGACCAACAAGGTCGAAGGCGACGAAATGGGCGACCCGGCCCCGCGCGTCATCCTGATCCCCGGCATTGGCATGATCAACACCGGCAAGGACGCGACCAACGCCGATGTCAGCCGTCAGTTGTATCACCGCGCGGTAGCGGTGCTGGGCGGGTCGGAAGCCTTGGGCGGGTTCAATCCGCTGACGCCGAAGGAAGCCTACGATATCGAATACTGGCCGCTCGAACTCTACAAGCTGAAGCTGCGGCCGCCCGATGGCGATTTCGCCGGCAAGGTCGTGATGATTACCGGCGCGGCCAGCGGCATCGGCCGGGCGGCGGCGTGGCGTGTGGCCCGTGACGGCGCGCACGTCGTGATCGTCGACATCAACGCCGAGCAGGGCGAGCAGGTCGCCGCCGACCTGCGCAAGAAATTCGGCTATCGCCGCGCGCATTTCGTGCAAGCCGACGTCACCAACGAAGCGGCCGTCACGAACGCGTTCCGCGAGACGATCTTGCAGTACGGCGGCCTCGACGTGCTGATCAATAACGCCGGGATCGCCGGCGGCGCCAACATCGAAGATACGTCGCTGGCGCTTTGGGAACGAAACATCGACATTCTGGCGACCGGTTATTTCCTGTTCGCACGCGAGGCCGTGAAGGTCTTCAAGCAGCAGGGCACCGGCGGCACGATGGTGTTCGTCGCCAGCAAGAACAGCATCGCCCCGGGCAAGGGCGCGACGGCCTACTCGTCAGCGAAAGCTGCCGAGCTGCACCTCGCCCGCAGCCTTGCCGACGAGTTGGGCGGCGCCGGGATCCGCGTCAATTCGGTGCTGCCGGACGCCGTGATTCAAGGCAGCAGCATCTGGAATACGGAATGGAAAGAAGCGCGCGCCAAGCAGTACGGCGTCGGCGTTGACCAACTCGGCGAACACTATCGCCAGCGCAACGTCCTGAAGGTCGAGATTCTGCCTGAAGATGTCGCCGAAGCGATTGCGTTCCTCGCCGGGTCGCGCAGCGCCAAGACCACCGGCGCGGTCCTGACAGTCGACGGCGGTGTCAGCGCCGCGTACGTGAGGTAGCGCGCAGTGGCAAGTGCACACGTCGTCGCCATCGACCTCGGCGCGTCGTCGGGCCGTGTCATTCAAGTCGGGTTCGACGGTTCCCGGCTTGACATGCGCGAGCTGCACCGGTTCCCGAATGTCCCGGTGACGGCTAACGGCACGCTGTACTGGGACGTGCTGCGGCTGTGGCATGAAATCCAGACCGGCCTGCGCGCCCGCGACAAGGACGTGCGCTCGATCGGCGTCGACACGTGGGGCGTCGACTTCGCGCTGCTGGATCGCACCGGCGCGCTGTTGTCGAACCCGGTGCACTATCGCGACTCGAGCAGCGAGGACGGTTTTGCACGGCTGACCGACTATGTGCCGCGCCGCGAGATCTTCGAGCGTACCGGCATTCAGTTCATGCCGACCAACGGAATCAACCGCATGGTGTCGCTGATCGCGTCCGGCAGTCCATTGTTCGAGGCGGCCGACACCATGCTGACCATCGCCGACCTGTTCAACTATTGGTTGAGCGGGTCGAAGACGTGCGAATTCACGATGGCGACCACGTGGCAGCTCTACAATCCGCGCACCGGGACGTGGGACGTCGAACTGGCGAAAGCATTCGGCATCCCCGAGCGCATCCTCGCGCCGATCGTACCGCCCGGCACACGCATTGGCGAGTACGGCGGCACGCCGGTGATCGCCCCAGCCTGTCACGATACCGGCAGCGCGGTCGTCGCCGTGCCGACCACCACCGCCAACTATGCCTACATCAGCAGCGGTACGTGGAGCTTGCTCGGCCTCGAACTCGACCACCCGATCATCGACGACGCGGTCTACGAAGCCAATCTGACGAACGAGGGCGGCGTCGGCGGCAAGTTCCGCTTCCTGAAAAACATCATGGGCTTGTGGCTCGTGCAGCAGTGCCGCGAGACGTGGGAGTCGCACGGCCGCGCGTACAGCTACGATCAACTGGTCGACATGGCCGCCAGCGTCGACCCGTTCCGCTCGTTCATCGACCCGGACGACATCGCGTTCTTCCCGCCCGGCGACATGCCGTCCCGCGTGCGCGCGCACTGCGCCGAACTCGGCGAGCCGGTGCCGGAGACTGACGCGCAGGTGATGGCAGCCATCTATGCCGGTTTGGCATACAAATACCGCTACGCGCTCGAGCACTTGATCGAGGTCAGCGGACAGCGGGTCGACCGCATGCACGTCATCGGCGGCGGGTCGCAGAACGGCCTGCTCTGCCAGATGACCGCCAATGCGATCAATCGCCCGGTGTATGCCGGCCCGGTCGAGGCGACCGCGCTGGGTAACGCCATCGTGCAGTTGATGGCGCTCGGTGAACTGGGCAGCTTGAGCGAGGCGCGCGAACTGCTCGCGCAGTCGATGATTACCCACGTCTACGAGCCGCAGCAGGCGGCAGAGTGGGACGCGCACTATCCGCGCTACGTCGCCCTGCTCGAAAAGGCGGCCGCAAGACAGGAGGCTGGACGATGACCGAACCGATCCTGTCGCTGCAAGGAATCGAGAAACGCTTTCCCGGCGTGCACGCGCTGCGCGGCGTCAACTTCGACGTGCGCCCCGGCGAGGTACACGCGCTGTTGGGCGAAAACGGCGCCGGCAAGTCAACGCTCATTAAGATCATCAGCGGCGTATATCGTCCTGATGGCGGCACGATGACGCTCGACGGTAAGCCGGTGCAGTTCAGCAGCCCGAACGACGCGCAGGGTCGCGGGATCGCCACGATCTATCAGGAACTCGGCTTGTATCCCGAGCTGATGGGCGCCGAGAACATCTTCATGGGCCACGCGCCGCGCCGCAAGCTCGGCCCGATCTCGATTGTCGATTGGCCGGAGATGGAGCGCCGCGCGAAGGAAATTCTGGCTGATCTCAACATCCACGACTTGGATGTCCGGCGCAAGGTCGGCACGCTCAACGTCGGCAACCGGCAGCGCGTCGAAATCGCCAAGGCGCTCTCGTTCAACGCGCGCATTCTGATCATGGACGAGCCGACCGCCGCCCTCACTGAAGCGGACGTCGAGCGGCTGTTCGACATTGTGCGCCTGCTGCGTGAACGCGGCGTGGGCATCATCTACATCAGCCACCGCCTGAACGAGGTGTTCGAACTGGCCGACCGGGTGACCGTGCTGCGCGACGGGCAGTACGTCGACACCAAGCTGGTCAAGGACGTGACCGAGGGCGAGCTGATCAGCATGATGGTCGGCCGGACGATCGACAACCTGTTCCCCAAGATGGACGCGACGATCGGCGACGTGGTGCTGGAAGTACGCGACCTGAAGCGCGAACCCCACACGCGCGGTGTATCGTTCAGCGTGCGCGCCGGCGAAATCGTCGGGATCGCCGGGCTGGTCGGCAGCGGTCGGTCGGAAACGGCGCAGATCGTTTTCGGCACGTTGCCGGCGGAATCGGGCGAGATACTGATCAACGGCCAGCCGGTCAAGATTCATCACCCGGCCGAGGCGGTGCAGCACGGGATCGCGTACGTGCCGGAGGATCGCGGCCTGCAAGGGCTTGTCCGGGCGATGACCCTGCGCGAGAACAGCACGATGGCGGTACTCAGGAACGTCTCGCGCAACACGTTCATTCAGCGCGGCAGCGAGAAGAAGATGGCGCTCGAAGCCATCCGCCAGCTTGCCATCCGCGCGACCGGCCCCGAGCAGGTCGTCAACAAACTGAGCGGCGGCAACCAGCAGAAGGTGGTCGTCAGCAAGTGGCTGGCGAGCAGCCCCAAAGTGTTGATCATGGACGAGCCGACCCGCGGTGTCGATGTCGGCGCCAAGAGCGAAATCCACCGCCTGATGAGTCAGCTTGCTGCCGAGAACGGCCTTGCCATTCTGATGATTTCCAGCGAACTGCCCGAAATTCTCGGTATGAGTGACCGCGTGCTGGTCATGCGCGAGGGGCGCATCGTGGCCGAGTTTGCCCGTGCGGAAGCGACGCAGGAACGCATCGCGTCCGCCATGATGAGCGATAACGGGGCCGTCAAGGCCGCCGCACAAGGAGCAGCGTCATGACCGCCGTTGCCGCTGCTGCCCCTCAAGCCACTGTCCGCCGCCCAACGCACTTCGTCGGCATCATCCTCGGCGTGCTGCTGCTTGCCGCATACGTCGCGCTGCCGTTCGTCAATCAGGCCGAGCTCGGCGCGACCGACATCGCCACGCTGACCCAACGCGGCAACAACGAGTTCGATCTGGAAACCAACGGGCTGGTCGTTCTGCCGATTGCTGCGGCCGCCGCGCTGGCCCTCGGCGTTTGGGCCCTGTTCAGCCCGCGCCATGACCGCGTCGTGTCGATTCTGATCGCCGCGGCAGGCGTGGTCGGGCTTGCCTATTTCGTTATCTTCTTCAAAGAGTATTTGCAAACCGAAGGATCCGACTATCTCGGCAGCATGGCGCTCGGCTTCTGGGCGATGCTGGTGCTGGCCGTCTTGATGATCGCGCAGGTCGCCCTGCCCCGTGCAGACGCCGGCCCGCAGTTCGGCGTCCGGCGCGTGCTGGGCAACCAAGAGATGATTCTAGTCGCTGGCCTCGTTTCGCTGGTGACGATTGTCGGCATCCTCAACCCGCGCTATCTGGCCGAACGCAACCTGACCGACGTGCTGCAAGCGCATGCCTATATCGCCGTCGCGGCCATCGGCATGACGATGGTCATCATCACCGGCAACATCGACATCTCGATCGGCTCGCTGGTCGGCTTACTGGCGATCATCAGCGGGCGCATCGCCACCGACACCGGTCTGATCTGGCTGGCATGGCTGGCGCCGCCGGTGCTCGGTATGGTCGCCGGCAGCGTGACCGGTTTTCTGGTCGCCTACATGCGCATCCCGTCGATCGTGGTGACGCTCGGTATGCTGAGCATCCTCAAAGGCTTGCTGCTGATCTGGACGGCGGGATCGCGCGTGGTTGACCTGCCCGACGGCTATTTCCTCGCGCAGATGCGCCCGCTCAACATCCCGATGCCGGTATGGTTCATGATCGTGCTGACGATCCTCGCCGCGCTGTGGATGCGTTACAGCGGGTTCGGGCGATCGCTGTACGCCGTCGGCGGCAACAAGGAAGCGGCCCGCCTGAGCGGCTTGAACGAGCGGCGGATCGTGTTCCAAGCGTTCGTCATCAACGGTTTCTTTGTGGGTATTTCGAGCGTGCTGTATGCCACCCAGCTCACGATCATTCAGGCGACGCCCCCACCGGGTATGGAGCTGACGGTTATCACGGCGGCGGTGGTCGGCGGTGTCAGTATTCTCGGCGGTACCGGCACGGCCATCGGCGCGATGTTCGCGGCGATCCTGCTGAGCGCGATCCGCTCGTCGATGGTCTTCATCAACCTCTCCCCGTTCTGGTTGAGGGCGGTACAGGGTCTGCTGATCCTCGTGACTGTGCTCGCCGACCTGCTGCGGCGCCGCCGCCAGCGCGTGTAAGCGACAAGGACGACCGATGGCCCTTCAAGACGCTCCCGTACCTGCCGCAGAAACCAGCACGCCGCTGGGCGCTCGCGTTCGCCGAATCCTGCTCAGTCAGGAAGGCGTGCTGTTCATCATCCTCGTCGTGTCGGTGCTGTTCCTCGCTGCCCGCACCGACAAGTTCCTGCAGGGCAGCAACCTGCTCACGCAAGGTCGCCTATTGGTCGAGGTCGGCCTGGTCGCCCTGCCGATGACGTTCATCATCATCACCGGCGGTATCGACCTGTCGGTCGGGTCGATCCTCGGCCTGACGGCGATTATGCTCGGCGTGTTCTGGAACAACGTCGGCCTGCCGCTCGAGCTTTCGATCGTGCTGGCGCTGGGTGTGGCGACGCTGGCGGGGTTCGTCAACGGGCTGTTTATCGTCCGGGTCGGGGTGCCGCCGCTGATCATGACGCTGGCGACGCTGGCCTTCTACCGCGGGTTGGCGGAAGGCATCAGCGAAGGGCGCTCGGTACGCGGCTATCCGGAATGGTTTTATCAGGTCGGTCAGGGCGATTTTCTCGGCTTGCCGACACAGATCTGGTTCCTGATCGTTGGCATCATCATCTCATTCATCATCCTGTCGCGCACGACCTTCGGCCGAACGCTCTATGCGATCGGCAACAACGAGGTGGGC
This sequence comes from Candidatus Flexicrinis affinis, assembly GCA_016716525.1. Lineage (NCBI taxonomy): Bacteria > Bacillati > Chloroflexota > Anaerolineae > Aggregatilineales > Candidatus Flexifilaceae > Candidatus Flexicrinis > Candidatus Flexicrinis affinis. Next base: position 201,694 of record JADJWE010000009.1, on the reverse strand, counting down.
GCGCGGTTTTCCGGCTTGCGCGTCGACCGCGCAAAGCTAGTGATCTACAGCTTCTCCGGCCTAATGGCAGGACTGGCGGGCTGGATCTTCGTCTCGCGCGTGACGACAACGCGCTCTGATATGGGGAGTGGGCTGGAACTGGACGTCATCGCGGCGGTGGTTCTCGGTGGCACGAGCATCTTCGGAGGCACGGGCAGCATCACCGGAACCGTCATCGGCATGATCCTGATCCAGTTGCTCAAGAACGGCCTGGCGCTCAACGGCGTCACGGCGGATGCGACCATTATCGTGATCGGCTTGGTGCTGATCTTCTCGATTCTGGTCAACAACTTCATCCAAAGCCGCCGGCAGGTCGAATAACGTATTTGACGGGATAGCTAAGGGAGGTGCGTGATAAAGCTGATGACCCGACGTTTGGCAGCATACGATCGTTCGAGCAGTGCTTTAGTTCTGAAGATGGAGTGATACGATGCGCAATCGCAAGTTTCTAGTGTTCATGGTGCTGGCCCTGTTGGCCGCACTGTTCATCGCCCCGGCCGCGGCGCAAGACGAAGACCGCTGGGACGGCGCCGACGATCTGCCCGTCAACCCGCTCGACTGCCCAATGGCTGAAGGCGAGATGATGGAAGAAGAGGGCGAAGAGGAAATGATGGATATGCCCGAATATGACGGCGGCGTCGCTCAGAACGCCCCCGACAAGGCCGGGCAGGATATCGTCCTCGTCGACATCCCCAAGCTGATCGGTATCGGCTACTTCGACGCGACCGCCCTCGGCGCCCAGCAGGCCGCTGAGGAACTCGGCACCGTCACCGTAACGACCGACGGCCCGACCGAAGCCAACATCGACGACCAGATTACGTTCATCGAGAACTATCTGGCGCAGGGTGTCGACGGCGTTCTGTTCGCCGCCAACGACCCGGTCGCGATTTCGCCGGTGCTGCGCCGCGCGCTGGAATCCGGTGTGCATGTGGTCGGCTATGACGCCAACAGCGAGCCGGATGCCCGCACGTGGTTCGTCAATCAGGCCGAGTTCAACGGCATCGGCAAGGCGATGATCGACGCGCTGGCCGAGGAGAAGGGCGAGGATGCCTCGTTCGGTATCGTCACCAGCACCTTCACGACCCCGAACCAGGCCCGCTGGATCGCCGAAATGTGGGCGTACGCCAGCAAGTGCCACCCCGAAATGACGTGGCTTGAGACACTGGAAGCACAGGAAGACGCCGTGCTCAGCTTCGATCAGGCGACCGTACTGCTCAACAAGTACGGCGAAGACATCGACGGTATCTTCGGCATGACCTCGGTCGCCACCCCGTCGTCGGCAGACGCCGTGACTCAGGCCGGGCTGTGCGGTGAGGTTGCGGTCATCGGTTTGGCGACCCCGAACGCGATGAAGCCGTACGTCGAATCCGACTGCGTCAAGTCGGTCGTGCTGTGGAACCCGATCGATCTCGGCTACGCGGCGGTCTACGTCATGCGCGCGGTGGTCGACGGCACCTTCCAGCCGGGCGACGCCAGCGTGTCGGCGGGCCGCCTCGGTGACTTGGCTGTCGTGAACGGCTCCGAAGTCTTGCTTGGGCCGCCGTTCATCTTCAACAAGGACAACATCAACGACTTCGACTTCTAAGCGATCGGCTTGGCGTTGAAGACCATGTGGCGGCAGGGGCGTTACGGCGTTCCTGCCGCCTGCTGTTTGGCTACCGGAGGCAACCCGCGATGAACGACCTGCTGCACGAACTCTGGATACTCACACGCACACTGGGCGAGCCCGAGCGCGACTGCGTGATCATCGGCGAGGGCAACACGTCGGCGCGCATCGACGCCGACACGTTCTACATCAAGGCCAGCGGGCAGCAGATGGCGTCCATCGAGCCGGCCGGGTTGGTCGCGGTACGTATCGCGCCGATGCTGGCGCTCGTCGACGCCGACCCCGCGCCCAGCATGGACGAACAGAAGGCGCGCGCCAAAACCGCCAAGCTCGACCTCAACGCGCCCGACCCGTCGATTGAAGTGACGTTTCACGCGCTGCTGCTGGCGGAGTGCGGCGTCAAGTTCATCGCCCACACGCACCCGACGCCAGTCGTGTCGATCCTGTGCAGCCCGCGCGCCGAGGAGTTCGCCAACCACCGCAGCTTCCCCGACGAAGCGGTGCTGTGCGGCCCGCGCAGCGCGTTCGTCCCGTATGCCGACCCGGGCCTGCCGCTGGCATGCGCCATCCGCGAGTCGGTGCGTGCGTACATGCAGACCGAAGGCGAAGCCCCGCGCACGATCCTGCTGAAAAACCACGGCCTGATCGCGCTGGGGCAAACCGCGCGCGAGGCGCTCAATATCACGATGATGACGATCAAGGCGGCGCGCGTGTTTGCCGGCGCGGCGGCGCTCGGTGGCCCGCTGTTCCTCAGCGACGAGGACGTGCAGCACATCGTCCGCCGTCCGGACGAAATCTACCGCCGCAATCAATTCGCCCGTACGAATTCCTGAGAGGTCTGCTATGTCCCCTGACGGCGCAACCGTGTGGTTCATTCCCGACGCGTATTTGGCCACGCCCGCCGGCGACGATCCGGTGTACAAGAATCACGAAGCGATCTGCATTCTGAACACGACGGACGCAGACGCAGACATCCGCCTCGACTTCTACTTCGCCGACCGTGAACCGGTCGAAGACGTGCGGATCGTGATCGGCGCGAAACGGTGCGTGCACGTGCGCATGGACGATCCGTCACAGGTCGGCGGCTACGTCATCCCGTTCGACACGCCCTACGGGGTGCGCGTGCGCAGCAGTACGCCGATCATCGTGCAGTACTCGCGCATGTACGCCACGACCCATAACATCAGCCTGATGACGACCATGGCGCACGCGGTCGGCTGATCGGTCGAAGTCCGCAACACCACCCGATATCTGGGCTTTTAACGGCCAGCTGATCCGTGATAGCCTTCTTGGCCGCCTGTTTCACGGGCGGTCGGCTCGCCAGATGAATCGCGGAGGTGGCACAGGATGCAGTCCCACATTTCGATCAGCGGCGCACGACTTCACAACCTCAAGAGCGTCAACGTCGACATCCCCGTCGGTCAATTCGTCGTCCTGACCGGCGTGTCCGGTTCAGGCAAGTCCACATTCGGCTTCGACATCGTGCTCATGGAAGGCCAGCGGCAGTATCTGGAAGCGGTCGGCATGTTGACGCGCGGCGTGGGCAAAGCCCCAGTCGACTCAATCGTTGGGCTGCTGCCGACCATCAGCGTCGACCATTCCGGCACCAACCGCAGTCCGCGCTCGACAGTCGGCACGGCCACCGACATCTACACCTACGTCCGTGTGCTGTTCGAACGGCTGGGACAGCGCCCGTGTCCCGCGTGCGGCAGGACCATCCCGCCGATGAGCGAGGCGATGCCGGACGACTGGAGCCCGGAAGACACCAGCGAGCATGATCCGGAAACCACGTACATCGCGTGCCCGCACTGCGGGGCGGCCGTTCCGGAACTCACCATGGGGCATTTTTCGTTCAATACGCCGGAGGGCGCCTGCCCAACCTGCACCGGCCTCGGCACGATTCATCAGGCCAACGTCAAGCGGCTCGTCAACGACGACCTGAGCATTGAGGATGGCGCGATCCACGGCTGGGACGCCAACCTGATCCGCTACCAAATTGGGATCCTTGCCGCCGCTGCGCAGCACTACGGCCTCGCCTTCGATCCGTCGATGCCGGTCAAAGACTATTCGCCGGCCATGCGGGATCTGCTTGTCTTCGGCGTCGAGAGCGCGCAGTTCCGCCGCCATGCGCCCGACGTCGAGACACCGCAGACCGTCCGCGGCGGACGATTCGAAGGCGTCGCCACAACCATCCTGCGGCGCTATGCCGAGCATATTCACGACCTCGACTATCAGCAGAAGATGGCCGAGTTTCTGGTAACCGATACGTGCCCCGACTGTGAAGGCACGCGGATTCGCCCGGACGCACGTGCCGTTACAGTTGCGGGACGAACCATCATCGACGTGTCGCGCATGGCGCTGACCGACTTGGCCGCATGGCTGGGCACGCTGCCCGATGCGCTGCAAAGCGATCATCGCGACGTTGCCCGCTCGCTGCTGATCGACCTGCAAGAGCGCATCCGGCGGGTGATCGAAGTTGGCGTCGGCTACCTTACGCTCGATCGTGCGTCGCCGTCATTGTCCGGCGGCGAGGCGCGCCGGCTGAAGATGGCCCTGCTGCTTGGCTCGAGCCTGACCGGCCTCGTCTACATTCTCGACGAGCCAACCATTGGCCTGCACGAGCGCGACACGACGCGCTTGATCGGCGTGCTCAAACGCCTGCGCGATCTGGGCAACACGATGCTGGTGATCGAACACGACCTTGAAGTGATGCGCGCTGCCGATCACATCATCGACTTCGGCCCCGGCGCAGGCAAGTACGGCGGGCAGGTGGTCGCCACCGGCACACCGGACGAAATCGCTCGTCACCCGACGTCGATAACCGGCGCCTACCTGTCAGGCCGCGAACACGTGCCGGTTCCCGGACAGCGCCGCCTGCCGGATGGCCGCTGGCTGACGATCGCAGGGGCGCGCGCCAACAACCTCAAAGACATCACCGTGCGCCTGCCGATCGGCCTGTTGGTGGCTGTCACTGGCGTATCGGGTTCGGGCAAGTCGTCGCTGATCTTCGACATCCTCGACGCCGCAGGCCGGCAGCAGTTCTACAACGCATCCGATCGGCCCGGCCCCCACGACTCGATCGAAGGCTGGGAGCACTTCGACAAGCTCATCACCATCGGTCAAGAGAGCGTCGTGCGGATTCCGCGCTCCAACGCCGCCACCTACACCGACACTTTCACGCCGATCCGAGAGGTCTTCGCGGCGTCGCCTGCCGCCCGCGAGCGCAAGATGACCGCCCGCCACTTCTCGTTCAACGTCCCCGGCGGACGGTGCGAGCGCTGTCAGGGTGTCGGCACGCTGGCCGTTCAGATGCACTTCCTGCCAGACGTCGAGGTCAAGTGCCCGGCGTGCAAGGGACGCCGCTTCAAGCCGGAGACGCTGGCGGTCACGTACAGGGATCACACCATTGCCGATGTGCTCGATCTCACGGTGGACGAAGCGCTGGCGCTGTTCTCGGATGTGCCAGCGGCGGCATCGCGCCTGCAGGTCATGGTCGACGTCGGCCTCGGATATATGCAGTTGGGCCAGCCTGCGAAAACGCTGTCGGGCGGCGAGATCCAGCGCGTCAAGCTGTCGAAAGAGCTGGGCAGGCGCGCCAGCGCGCGAACGTTGTATCTGCTCGACGAGCCGACGACCGGCCTGCACCCGGCTGACACCGCCCGGTTGATGGGCGTCTTACAACGGTTGGTGGACGGCGGAAGCACGGTCGTCGTGGTCGAACACAACCTCGACCTGATCGCCGCCGCCGATTGGGTGATCGACCTCGGGCCGGAAGGCGGCGCGGAGGGCGGCTATATCGTGGCTGAAGGCGCGCCTGAACAGATCGCCGCGGCGACGGAGTCGTACACCGGACAGTATCTGCGTCAGGTGATGGCCTAACCCGCCCGATCTGCGACCCGAATGATCGCTTCGAGGCTGCGGTCGATGTCGTCGTCGGTCGTCGCCCAGCTCGATACGCTGATGCGCAGCGCGGTGCGACCGCGGTAGACCGTTTGGCCCGCCCAAAGGGTGCCCTCGCGCTGAATCGCCGCGATGGTCGCTAGCGTGGTCTCGGCGTCTCCGAACGTCACCAGCACCTGATTGGCGACGACATCGTTGAGCACCTCGAACCCGGCACGGCGGAGCCCGTCGGCAAACCGCTCCGCCTGCCGGCAGTTGCGGTCGACCAAGTCGGCAACCCCGGAACGGCCCAACGAACGCAGCGCCGCCCAGATGTCGACGGCACGTGCGCGGCGCGACATCTCCGGCGTGTACTTGTACGGGTCGCGGTGATCACTTTCGATCAGGTAGCTGGCGCTGTTCGACATGGCTGCACGCAGATGCTTCGGGTCTCGTACGATGGCGATGCCGCTGTCATACGGGACATTGAGCCACTTGTGTGCATCGAGCGACCACGAGTCGGCATCGGCAAATCCGGCCGTATGATGGCTGCGCGACGGCACCGCGGACAGCCACATTCCGAATGCGCCGTCGACGTGCACCCATGCGCCGGCATCGTGCGCGGCTTGGCACAGCTCCAGCGCAGGATCGAACGCGCCGGTATTGACGTTGCCGGCCTGAATGCACAGGATCGTCATCGCATCGAGCATGGGGAGCTGCGCCGGGTCGATCCGGCCTTGATCGTCGACCGGCACACGCAGAATGCGCTCGCGGCCCAATCCCAACATACTCAACGACTTAAGCACACTGGCATGGACTTCCTGTCCGGTGACGAACCGGATCGGTGGCGCGCTGAACAATCCGTGCGCCTCCACATCCCAGCCTGCGCGATCGAGCAGCGCATGACGGGCCGCCGCCAAGCACGTGAAGTTCGCCATCGTGGCACCGGTCACGAACCCCATGTCGGCGGTGGCCGGAAGGCCGAGAATGTCCAGCAGCCAATCGCGCGCGATCTCCTCGATCACGGAGACGGTTGGCGACGCGACATACAGCCCGGGATTCTGATCCCACGCCGTTGCCAGCCAACTCGAGACGAGGGCCGCCGGCACCGAGCCGCCGATGACGAAGCCGAAATAGCGCCGCCCGGCCATCGCGACCGTCGCCGGCGAACCGACCTCGTGCAGGAGTCGCAGCACCTCGGCGGGGTCGCTGGGCGACTCCGGGATCGGCCCGCCAAGCTTCGGCAAGGCCGCGATCGCTTCGTCGGTGGGGTACACGCTGCGCGAATCGAGCGAATCGAGATAGTCGGACGACAGTTCGGCAGCGAGGTGAAGCAAGTCTTTGGGAATCATGCGGCACGCCTTTCACGCCCCCGGGTGATACGTCGATTGTACGCGTGAATCCGGTTTCGCGTGCTCGCGGGTCGAAACGTCTACAACGCCTCTTCGAGGATACCGACCAGTTCGTCAAGTGTGAGCACAACCGGGTTGCCTTTCATCGAGCTGGCCTGCGCGGCTTTTTCGGCGATCTCAGGCAGAGTATCGAGGCCGATCCCGTACGCGCTCAGGCCGGGAACGTTCAGATCGCGGGCGAGCGCCTGTACCCACTGCACGCCGTCGTCGGCGGTCGCGCCGCCCGTGCCGGTGACCAGTCGGGCAATCTCGATGTAGCGCTCCAATGACGGGTGTCCCGGCGTGCGCTCGCGCAGCGCTCTGAGGTTGGCGCGCATGACCGGCGCCAGCAGCACCGCGCAGACCGCCCCGTGCGGCGCGTCGAACATGCCGCCAATAGGCGCGGCGAATCCGTGCACCGCGCCCAACTTGGCGTTGGCCAGCGCCAATCCCCCCATCAGAGCGGCGGCAGACATGTCCTCGCGGGCGTCGATGTCTGCGCCATCACGATACGCGCGCTGCAGGGCGCGTGCCGCGCGCCGGATGCCGTCACGACAGAACGTGTCGGTCATCACATTCGCGGCCGGGCTGACGAACGGCTCGATGCACTGCGTGAGCGCGTCCATGCCGGTGCTGGCCGTGACGTCAGGTGGCAGGCTTACCGTCAGCTCCGGGTCGATCAGCGCGACACGCGGCAGCATCTTGGGCGACCGCAAGCTGACCTTGACGCGGTGTTCGGTGGACGCCAGCACGGCGTTCCGGGTGACTTCGGCGCCGGTGCCGGCGGTGGTTGGAACGGCGATGTACGGCAGCGGATCGTGCTGCAGCGGCTTGCCGCGACCGATCACTTCGAGGTAGTCGAGCGGATCGCCGGGGTTGGTCGCCAGCGCCGCGACCGCCTTGCCGAGGTCGATCGCCGCCCCGCCGCCGAACCCGATCACCAGCTGCGCGCCAAGTTCATGTGCTTGTGCAATGGCATGCTTGGCGATGTCGATCGTCGGTTCGTGTGTGACGGAAAACGCGGTGTAGGCGATCCCGCTCCCTTCCAGCGCGGCATACACGGGCTGTGCGCGGTCGGCCGACCCGCTGTTGACCACTTGCGCACGCTTGCCGTATGCTCGTGCCAGTTGGCCGACCTGTGTAATTGCACCGCGGCCAAACACGATCCGATCTGCCGTCGCAAACTCGAAGATTGTCATTTCGTTTTCTTTCGTTTTCTGTCGAATTCGCTATAATAGCTTACCAGATTTGCGCACGTGGTGCGTACGTCCAGTCACTTCGAACAAAGGACATTCACGATGAACAGCGACGAAATCCGCAGCGATCCGGCCATTCAGAGGACTCGCGAGCGGGTGGCACGGATCGGCCGCATGCTGTTCGAGCGCCGACTGACCGATGCGGCCGGCGGCAATCTCAGCGAACGCATCGGCGATCTCGTTTGCATCTCCCCGCGCTATTCCGGATCGCTCCGGCAGTGGCAGCTCAACCCTGAAGACGTGCTGGTGGTCAACCTCGACGGCGACGTGCTCGCCGGTGACGGGACGATCAGTCGCGAGAGCAAGGTGCACCTTAGCCTGCACCGCGAGTTCGGCGAACACGGCACCGGCGTGATCCATGCCCATGCCCGCAACCTGCTCGTGTTCGCGGCAGCCGCACAGCCGATGCCGCCGGTGCTGGAAGCCACACGCAAGTTCGGCGTGACACCGGTGGTCGAGTACGCACCGGCGCACAGCAAAGTGCTGGCACAAAACGTGGTCGCCAGCATGCGTGGGCGTGAGAAGCGCATCAGCGGGCATGCCGCGGGCACGATCGCGCCATGGCACGGGCTGTTTCTGATGGGCCGCGACCTGTTCGCCGCGTACGACGCCGTCGAGCGTCTCGACAATAACGCCTACATCATCATCCAGTCGCGCGCACTGGGGGCCAGCCCGATGCTGGAGGCCGAACGCGCGCGTATGGAAGACGTCATTTCGTCGTTCACCGAGTAAGGGCGGCTGCACATGGGCCGCATCGTCACCATCACGGCGAACACCACCATCGATCAGACGCTGGTGATCCCCGGCTATGCCTCCGGCACGACCATCCGCGCGAAGCGCAGCGTCGTCAGCATCGGCGGCAAGCCGACCGATGTTTCGTACATCCTCGGCGAAATGGGTGTCAACAGCCTCGCCATCGGGTTTGCGGCCAACACCGCCGGCCAGCGCGCCAAGCAGATCCTAGAGACGCGCGGCGTCGATGTCGACTTCATCGAGGTCGACGGCGAAACGCGCATCAACGTCGTGATCGCTGACGAAGGCAGCGGCACACAAACGACGATCACGACCGACACGCTGATCGTCTCCGAAGCGCACGTCGCGGCGTTGGAGGCGCGGTTCGACGATGTGTTGTCCGATGCGGCATGCGTGATGCTCGGCGGCACCCTGCCTTCGACTCTGTCGCCGTCGCTGTATACACGCTGGATCGGCCTGATCCGCGGGCGCGGCGTACCGGTGCTTTTCGACGCCGACCAGCCCAATTTGGCCGCCGGGCTTGAGGCGCGGCCCGATTTCATCAAGCCTAACCGCGACGAGCTGGGCCGTCTGATCGGCCGGCCCGTCGGCGACCTTGCGGACGTGTATTCCGCCGCGCGCGACCTCGTCACGCGCTTCGGCACGACGGTGGTCGCCACGCTAGGTGCGGAAGGTGCGCTAGCGGTCACGCGCGATGCCGCTTGGTTCGTCCCGCCGCTGGAGGTGCCGGTCGTGAGCGCAGGCGGCGCCGGCGACGGCGTGATGGCCGGCTTAACCGAGTCGGTGTGGCGCGGTGAACCGATCGAGATGGGTCTGCGGCGCGGTTTTGCGTATGCCAGCGCGGTCGTACAGCAAGCCGGCACGGCTCAGCTTGAACGCCGCGAAGCCGAGCGCCTGCTGCCCCTCGTCCAGATTGAGCCATATCCGGCTGTGTAGGAGGATAAGCGTCATGGACTTCGCCATGCTTCCCCCGCGTCACCAACTGGTCGAGATCATGCTGCGGCTGTATCAGCAGGGCCTGACCACCACCAGCGGCGGCAATCTGTCGATCCACGACGACGACGGCAGCATCTGGATCACGCCGGCCAGTATCGACAAAGGCGGCTTGACACCCGACGACATCGTGCGCGTGTTGCCGGACGGGCGCACCGAAGGCAAGCACGCGCCGTCCAGCGAGCTGCCTTTCCACCGGCGCATCTATCATGGCCGGCCCGACCTGCGCGCCATCGTCCACGCGCACCCGATCGCACTCGTCGCGTTTAGCCTCGTGCGGCAGAGTCCGGAAACGCGCCTGACTCCGCAGGCGTATGACATCTGCGGGCCAGTCGGCTATGCGCGCTACGAACTGCCCGGGTCGGAGGCGCTCGGTATGCGGATCGCCGAGGCGTTTATGGCCGGGCCGAACCTCGTCATGCTCGAGAATCACGGCGTCGCGGCCGGCGGCGCGACCCTGCTGCAAGCCTTCCACCGGCTCGAAACCCTTGAATTCTGCGCGCAGACCCAGATTCACGCAGCAGGGCTTGGCGGCTATCACCTGCTGAACGACGAAGATCTGGCGCTGTTCCGCCACCTCGACAACCTGCTGCCAGAGTTCGCGCCCGGCACGCGCGACAGCCGTGAACTGGAGGGCCGCCGCGCCATCGTCGATATGGTGCGCCGCGCCTATGCCCGCCGTCTGATGACCAGCACCGGCGGCACCGTCTCGCTGCGTATCGGCGACGACGACTTTCTGATTACGCCCTACGGGTTCGACCGTAAGTACATCGAGCCGGTCGACATCGTGCGCATCTTAGACGGCCGCCGCGAGGCCGGGCGCGTGCCGAGCCGGGCCGTGCGCATGCACCGGTCGATCTACGCACACCATCCCGACGTCAACTGCGTCATCAGCGCACAGCCGCCGGGGGCGATCAGCTTCGCCGTGTCCGAAACCGTGCCGTTCGACACGCGCCTGATCCCCGAGACGTACGTCGTGCTGCGCGAACTCCCGGCGGCACCTTACGGCGAGGAGTTCACCGATCCGGACAACGTCGCGCGCATGCTGTCGACCACCACGCCGGTCGTGCTGCTGCGCAACGACGCCGTACTGGCGACCGGCACGACCCTGCTGCAAGCGTTCGATCGGATAGAGGTCGCCGAATTCAGCGCGCAAGCCTTGCTGCGGTCGCGGGCAGTCGGCGTCTTGCAGCCCATCGGCGACGAGGACATCCACCAGCTAGAGCGCAAGTTCTTCCCGAATGAGGAACACTTCACTGCGGATTGATCTTCGTCGCATTGTCAATACTTTCTGCCAAAAAGCGGCGCGTCACTAAGGAGCAACGTTATGAAGGTCATCGTCACTGGAGGAACCGGGCGCGCGGGCCGGAACATCGTCCGCGAGCTGCTCGACCACGGGTATGAAGTCGGCCAGTCCGACATCGTTCGCCCGCAGGGCTGGCAGGGCGAATTTCGCCTCGCCGACCTAACCGACTACGGCCAAACGCTCGCGGCCCTGCACGGCTTCGACGTCGTCATCCACATGGCCGCCAACCCCGAGCCCGACCGCGATCACTTCACCGGCGCGCAGCGCTTCCACAACAACACGATGTCGACGTACAACGTGTTCAACGCGGCCGTTGCGCTGAAGATGCAGCGGGTCATCTGGGCATCGAGCGAGACGATCTACGGCCTGCCGCTGGAGGTCAACCGGCCGAAGTTCGTTCCTGTGACCGAGGAACACCCGTACGCGCCGGGGTCGAGCTACGCCATCTCGAAGGTGATCAGCGAGCAGATGGCGCGCGAGTTCAACCGCCTGTCCGGCATTCCGTTCATCGGCTTGCAGTTCTCGAACATCATCGGGCCGGACGTGTACAAGAACTGCCCGACCTTCTGGGCCGACCCGACGACCCGGATCTGGAACCTGTGGAGCTATATCGACGAGAACGACGCGGCGCAGGCGGCCCGCCTGAGCATCACAGCGGACATTCAGGGCGCGGAAGTCTTCATGATCGCCGCGGCCGACTCGATCATGAACACGACGAACCATGACTTGCTCGCGCGCTACTTCCCCGAGCTGCCCATCCCCGATGGGCTGCAGCCGTACGAGTCGCTGCTGAGCAGTGGCAAGGCGCAGCGCATGCTGGGCTTCAAGCCGGAGTACTCGTGGCGCAAGTACGTGCCAGACGGCTCGGTGTAGCGGGAGCCCGTTGGGGCGCTGCCCCAACCCCTGCCAGAAGGCTTTCGCCCTTTGGACTCCCTTAACCGCGGAACTGGCATGCTCGCATGCCAGTTCCGCAGAAACGGGGTCAAGGGGTTTGCACCCCTTGAGTCAGTAAAAAGAACCCGCCCACGGTGCATCGTGGGCGGGTTGCGTTGGGCACAACAGGACTCGAACCTGTAACTTCCATCTTGTAAGGATGGCACTCTGCCGATTGAGTTATGCGCCCGTCGACGTTGATTATAGGGGCTGGAACGGCACGGGGTCAACCCGGTCGTACCGGAGCGCGGCATGCTATACTCGCGCGCGCGTCCAATCACCACTGCGTGTCATGCGATGAAGTTCACGCCACCCGCCCTTACCGACGTCACCGCCCTGCCGTTCCTGCTGCGCAGGATCGTCCCGCCCGAGTACAGCGACGAAAACCGGCATATGAACGTCCGCCACTATATGTCGCTGTTTGACGACGCCGGGTATCCGCTGATCGACAGGATCGGCCTGACACTCGAGTTCTTCGAGCGCACCCAACGCGGCGGGTTCGATCTCGAACACCATATCCACTATCTCAACGAGGTGCTGATCGGCGACACGACTGCGGTGTACGCGCGCATTCTCGGGCGCAGCGCCAAGCGTATGCACTACATGATGTTCATGGTCAACGAGACGCGCGGCAACCTCGCGTCGACATTCGAGTGCGTTAACAGCCACGCCGATCTTGCCGCGCGCCGCACCGTCGCATGGCCCGACGAGATCGCCGCGACGCTCGACCGATTGGTGGCGGAGAGCGACGCGTTGGGTTGGGCCGCGCCGGTGTGCGGCGTTATCGCACCATGACCTACACCATCCCCCGACTGACGTTTGCACGGACCGCGGCGCTGTTCGCGGTGCTGTTCGTCGCACTGCTGCTGCGCACCAGCGAGTTGGAGACGAAGGGCATCGGTCACTCTTACTACGGCGGCACAGTGCTGTCGATGATGCAATCGCCGTCCAATTTCCTGTTCGGCGCGGCCGAACCGGGCGGCAGCATCACGGTCGATAAGCCGCCGCTGGGGTTTATGACACAGGCCATCGCGGCATGGCTCTTCGGGTTCAATTGGGTCTCGCTGGCGCTGCCGGGCGTCGCCAGCGGCGTACTGACCACCGCGCTCGTCCACGCGATGATCGCGCGCCGGTTCGGGTTTTGGCCGGGCATCATCGCAGCGCTGGTCGTCGCCGTCACGCCGGTCAGTGTTGCGCTAGACCGCACCAACCTCATCGACAGCCAGATGATCTTCGCCCAGACGGTCGGCGTGGCATTTGGTCTGCGCGCCATCGAAACGGGACGCTTGCGCCCGCTGTTGTGGTCTGCACTGGCGTTCGGGGCGGCGTTTAACGTCAAGATGCTGCAATCGGTCTTCCCGCTGCCGCCGCTGATCCTCGTCTATCTGCTCAGCGCGCCGGTACCGTGGGCGGGGCGCCTAAGCCGCCTCGTCATCACCGGCGCGGTCTATGCAGCCTTCGCGTTCTCGTGGGCGGTCGTCGTCGACTTGACGTCGGTGGACAGCCGCCCGTTTATCGGCAGCAGCGGGAACAACTCGGCGTTCGACCTGATCTTTGGCTATAACGGCCTGATGCGCACATCGGGCGCGACCGCGCTGATCGGCGGGCCGACGGCGTCGACCGGGATTCAAGCGTTCATCGAGTCGCCGGCGCGCTTGTTCGACAGCGACTTATTCTATAACGCGGGATGGATGCTGCCGCTGGCGGTTGTCATCGCTGTGGTCGGCGTTCTGGCGTGGCGGCCGCGCCGTGCGAGTGAGGAGCCGTTCCGCGCGCTGCTGCTGTATGGATCGTGGCTGTTGATCGGCGCGTACGTGCTGACCGTCGCCTCGTTCATCCACGCCTACTATTCGATCATCCTGATGGTGCCGACTGCCGCCCTGATCGGAATTGCCGCGTGGTGGGCAGCCCAGTCGCGGATGGGCGCGCTGCTGTGGGTGATCGGCGTGTCGCTGCTGCTCGTCTATCAGCACGCCAAGCCGTTCGACGATGGGTTTCCGCCGGTGTGGTGGCCGCTGGCCGCTGTGCTGGCGGTGGCCGCCGTCGCGGCTTGGCGAATGCGCCGATGGTCCGCGGCTGTGGGCCTCGGCGCGGTGGCGATGGTCGTCACACCGTTTGTGTTCTCCGGTCTGACGTCGTCGATGGCGCTCGATCGCACGGTGCCAGAGCCGTTCGGGTCGTTCGCGACGCGGCAGTGGTTGGCGTTTCGCGACGTCGAACGGCTCGACTACAACCCCGACGCGCTCGAGTTCCTGCAAGCCGAAACGCAGGATATCGAATACTTGGTCGCAGCGCCGAACGCGGCGATCGGGTCGCCGTACGTGGTGCATTCCGGCCGGCCGGTGCTGTTCATCGGCGGGTTCATCGGCCGCGACCCGATGATTAGCGACGAAGGCATCGTGCAATTGATCGCCGATCGGCGCGTGCGCTTCCTCTATCTGCCCAAGTCCTCAGAAGGGTTTCGGTCCGAGCTCCATGAGTGGGCCGCCGAGAACTGCTGGCTGGTGTTCGGCGTGGATTTGGCCGGGCCGCGTTGGGAATTGCGCAACGGCGTACCGACGCAGATTTGGGGCCCGGCGCGCGGGATCGACAGCCTATTCGACTGCTTTCCCTGAACCCAGCTCGCGATACAGTGCCAGCGTCGCGTCGACCATGCGCTCTGTGGTGAATACCGACGCCACCCGTTCGCGTCCTGCTGCCCCCATCGCCTGACGCAAGTGCGCGCTTTCCACCAGTGAAACGATCGCCTTGGTGAGCGCGGCGGGGTCGTCGGGCGGTACGAGCAGGCCCGTATAGCCGTCGACGACCGTTTCGGGATGCGCGCCGGCCGACGACGCGATCACCGGGATGCCCTGCTGCATTGCCTCCAGCACCGACATGCCGAATCCCTCGCGGCGGCTTGGCGCAAGCAGGCCGTCCAACGCCGCCAGCACCGGCGCAATCGGGCTGCGCCAGCCGAGAAAGTGAACCCGATTCGCCATATTCAGTTGCGCTGCCAACGCTGTCAGCGCGTCACGTTCCGGGCCATCGCCGGCCACGACCAGATGAACGCGCGGTGCCCGCGCGAGCGCACGGATGGCGTCGTCAATCCCCTTGATCTGCAGCAGTCGGCTGACCGTACCGAACAGCAGCGTGTCGGGCGCAAGCCCAAGTTCGGCGCGCAGAGACTCGCGGCTGGGTCGATTCGGCTCTGGTTCGCGCGGCGGCAGCCCGAGGTGAATCACGCGCAGCTTGCGCGACGGCGCGCCTTCTGCCTCGGCTGCGCGGCGCACCGCATCCGATACGCAGATGCAGGTGTCGAGCATCCGCCACAAGGCGCCATACACCGTGCGCAGCGGCTGGCGTGTGCGGCGCGCGTCGTCGCTGTGTCGCGTGACGACGACACGGCGGACGCGGGCTAGACGGGCCGCCGGGATTCCCCACAGCTCGGCGTGGACGAGGTGGCCGTGGACGATGTCGGGTTTACTGCGGCGAAGCGCGCGCGCAATTGCACGGACTAGCGCGGGCGACCCGTGGCCGCGAATGGGAAGGCGATCGACCGTAATAGCGCGTGATTCGGCCGCCGCGGCGAAGTCCGCACCTGCGCCCGACTCCGGTGCGATGAACAGCACCCGCGCATCGACTCCGCGCGCGATGAGCGCCGGCAGCAGGTCGAGCAGGTGGCGTTCTGCGCCAGCGATTCCGTCGGTTTTGATGAGATGGACGACGCGCATGGGCCTACAAGCGGGGTGGACCCGGCGCCCGGGGCGCCCCCCCCCCGGGGCCCCCCCCCGGGCGGGCCCCCCCCGGGGGCCCCCCAACACATCGCGTAACTGGCAGGGCCCGATCGGTTGCCACGCTCTCCCTGAGGGAGAGGGGCTGGGGGTGAGGGCCAGCGTATCGAGCGATGATAAGTTCCGGCATGGTCACGCACCCTCCTCGAGCGCCGCGCGCAGTTCGTCGGGGCTGGGCGCGTAGTTCCCAAGCCGACGCACCACGATTCCGCTTGCGGCGTTCGCCAGCACCGCCGCGCGAGTCACGTCCGCGCCAGAGGCCAGCGCCAACGCGATGACCGCAATCGCGGTATCGCCTGCGCCGACCGTGTCAAACACGTCCTCGACATGGCGCGCCGGGACGTGCGTTGCAGTTGCAGCCCCGTTCTGCCGCATTCCGACGGTGATCCCAGCCGCGCCGCGCGTGATGAATACGCCCACGTCAATCTGCAGGCGATCGGCGAGACTGGCCGCAGCACGCGCAAAGTCTGCGTCAGACTGAAGAGACGTGCCAAGATACGACGCGGCCTCGTCGGCGTTGCATTTGAGCACGCCGCAGCCGATATATTTGTCGAAGTCGCCTTGCGCATCGACCGCCAGCCGCACGCCGGACGCGCGGCACCGTGCCACAATCTCCTGCCCTAAGGCGCTGTCGATCAATCCGCTGCGATAGTCGGACACCAAGACGACGTCCACGGTCTGTTCGCCGAAGCAGCGCGCCAGCATTTCGAGCACGGCGCTGCGCTGCGATTCAGCCAACGGCGACCGGTCGATGCGGTCGATACGCGCGACCTGCTGCGGGAAGCGCAGGCCCATCTGCGCCATAATGCGCTGCTTGACGACGGTCGGCCGCTTTTCCGCGACGATCAGCCCGGACGTGTCAACCCCGCGCTCCGACAGCGCCGCCCGCAGCTCCTGCCCTGCCGCGTCGCCGCCAATCACGCCGATCAGAGTCGTGTGCGCGCCAAGCCGGGCCGCGTTGACAGCCGGGTTCGCCGCGCCGCCGGGGATCACACGCCGCTCGGTGTACTCTAGCACCGGAACCGGCGCTTCGCGGCTGATGCGCGTCGCCTGCCCGTACAGATATTCGTCCAGCATCGCGTCACCGATCACGATCACGCGTTTGCCGGCCATGGTGCCGATGATTTCGTTCAGTTGGTGCATCGCCCCCTCCTGAGCGCCGCGACCATCGTAGCGGTTTGGCGGCCGTTTCACAACGGACGGCTCTACGCGCAGGCCGGCGACAGCGGCGCCAGCCAGCATTGAACCGCCTGAACGCCAGCCAGATTGCGGTCGAACTCCGGGTCGGTGGCGCTGGTCAGCTCGATATCGGCGGACGGAATGCCGAGGCTGTTGACCCACGCCGGGCCGGTACCCGTGACCACGTAGTCGGAGAAGTCGCTGCCGTATTCGTAACCGGCTGCCGTACCGAATGTCGCACTCATGGCCGCGCTGCCCGCATCGCCGCCGCAGTCCCCGGCGAACACCCCGGCCGCCGCGGCGTGGAAGAATAGGACCGCGCCGGGCTGAAGGTCTTCGATCAGCGTCGCCAGCGCGCGCGTTTCGGGCTGATCGAGCGGCTCGGTGCCGGCGCTCACCGGTTGATCGCGAAACACGGCGTCGGGTGACCATCCGCACGGCCAGTTGCGGTTGAGATCGACGCCATTGGCGTTGAGCCGACCCGCCGCCACCCGCCCGCGCTCCAGACCATCGGGGTTCAGCGCGGGGATCAGTACCAGCGAGATCTGCGGCAGCACATCGGTCGGCGTGCTGCGATAATGGTCGGCGAGCTGCTCGATCAGGTCGGACGTGTGCTGCTCGAACCCGCCGTGCACCGCGCCGACCAGCATCAGCACGCGTTCGCCGCTGCCGATCCGGTAGCCGATCAGGTCGCGGCCTTCGACCGACTGCCCGAACACGAAGCGATCCGGCAGAGAGGTCGGTGTCGGCGAGACCTCGGGCAGCGCAGAAGGCTGCGCAGTCGGGACGATCAGCGGTACAGGCGTCGGCATCGCAGTCGGGACTGCCGTCGGCAGCGGGCGCATGTCGCGGGTCGGGAGTGCTGTCGGGGCGGGGCTTGGCGTCAGCGACGGCAGCACCATCAACGTGGGCAAATCCTGTGCCGGACTATCGTTGGATTGGCACGCAGCACTCATCAGAAGTACCATTAGCGCCGTTATTGCTCTTAACGCCTTGCCAGCCCGCACGCGGAGTTTCCTTATGATCCGGAAATCATCTCTGTTGTGGATTGTACTGTGTCTCAGCCTTGTCGTCCTTGCCGCGTGCGATGATCCCGGCCTGCAAAGCAGCGAACCGCTGCCGACGCTGATGGAACTGCCGACCGCCACGCCGACCGATACCCCCACTGACACTCCCGAACCGACGGCGACATCCGAGCCCTCGGCGACCGGCGAACCGAGCGGAACGCCGACGGAAACGCATACGCCGACTATCACACCAACCGAGACTCCAAACGAATTCGATCCGACCCGAACGGCTATCGCCGCGTTGAACAGCACGGCGCAGGCCATTATGGATGCGTCGGCCACTGCCATCGCGTTTGACGCCCTGTCGACCGACACACCGACTTTCACGCCGACGCCGACGGTGACGACGACCAGCACGCCAACCCCGACGCGCACGGCCACGCCCACGCGTACCCCGACCCGTCGGGCCACGGCTACGCCGACCCGTACCATCACACCCGAGGTCCAGCCGACCAACGCGTTCCCGAGCATCTTCAGCTTCACGGCCAGCAGCACTGACGTCGCCGGCGGCGGACAGATCACACTGCTCTGGGAGGCCGACGGCGAAGAGGCGACGATCGAACAGCAGGACGCCAACGGTGCGGTCAACACGCGCACGCCGGTAGAAGTCAGCGGCGAACTGAACGTCACGATTCCCAACGTGCAGACCGGGCGCGTGTTCTACCGCCTCGTCGTGCGGCGCGGCCTACAGGAAATCACGCAGACGGTCGAAATCCGCGTGCTGGTGCAGTGCTCGTTCTCGTGGTTCTTCGACAACGCCATCGCGCAGGCCGAGAACGTCGGCTGTCCGACCGCCGCGTCGCAGCTTGTCGTCGGCGCGTATCAGTCTAACGAGTTCGGCGTGATGCTGAACGCCAACGCCGACGGCCAGAATATGATCTATGCGCTGGTGCGCGCCCCGGGCAAGAACGGCTTGTTCGCCAGCGATCAATACGGGCAGGCCGCCAGTTTGTGGGACGGCGTCAACAACATGTGCGGCTCGTATCTGCCGACACCGGGGACGATCCTGCCGCAGCAGCAGTTTAGCTGGATGGCCTGTACGCAGTTCGGCCTCGGCGGGTATTGGATCGACGCGATCGGCTTCGCCACGGCCAGCATCGATCTCAGTTCGCGCACGATTCAACGCGCGACCGACGGCACGATCTTTATCGATGCTCCGGACGGCGCAATTTATCGGCTGAATCCGCTGCTGCCCGGTGCCTTGACAGCGACGTGGAAACGCGTACGCTGAGAAGGTAATTCAATCCGGGAGAGGACTACAGAATGACGGAAACACCCAGCGAGAACTCTGCTCCGGAGTTCTACGTACCAGAACGCGCCTTGGTCATGGTCGCCCATCCGGATGACATCGAGTTCGGCATGGCGGGCACGATTGCGCGCTGGACGGAAGCCGGCAGCCATGTGACTTACTGCCTGATCACCGATGGCGCGGCGGGCAGCGACGACCCGGACATCAGCCGCGCCCAACTTGCCGCCATACGGCAGGACGAACAGCGCGCTGCCGCCGCTTCGATCGGCGTCAAGGACGTCATCTTTCTCGGGCATCCGGACGGCATGATCGTGCCGTCGCTGGAGCTGCGGCGCGAGCTTGTCCGCGTGATCCGTCACGTCAAGCCGGATACGTTGGCGACGATGGACCCGACGATGTTGTTTACGCTTGAAAACACCTACATCAACCATCCGGACCACCGTTATGCCTGTCAAACGGTGATTGATGCGGTATTCCCTGCCGCAGGCAACCGTAAGTACTTCGAGGAGCTGCTGGACGAGGGGCTGGAACCGCACAAGGTCACCTATGTGTACCTCATGTTCAGCGAAAAGCCGACGCTGCAAGTCGATATCAGCGCCTATTTCGAGCGTAAGCTGGACGCACTGATGCTGCACGCGTCGCAGCTTCAGGACCGCGAGGAAATCCGCGAGTTCATCGGCGGCTGGGACAAAGAGTCTGGCCAGGCGATCGGTGTGCCGTATGCCGAGTCGTTCCGGGTGATGAAGATCAACTGATCCGATGAACCCGGCCGCGCAGGACGCCTTCCGTGATCTCCTGTTGACCGTGGTCGGTCAAGCATTCTCGGCGGCGGGCTATCAATTGGAGGAACTGCCGCTCAAGTGGGCCGGCGGTCAGTTTCGTTTTAGCAGTCAACTCGGCAACGGGCTGACCGCCACCATCGAGTTTCAACACCTGCCGTATGCCGACACCGAGTGGTCGTCCGGCGTGCCGTCGCGCTTCCGCGTGACGCTCCTGCGCAGCGACGGCGTGCGCCGCGACCTGTCTGCACTGGTGGTGGAGGACTTCGGCGTGGCGATCGTGCCATCCGGCAAGCACTGGTGGACCTATCACGACGTGCAATCGTTGGGGCGGGCATTGGGCGAGGCCGGGTCGCTGGCGGTGGCCTACGGCATGCCGTGGCTCGCCGGCGACTTGTCACCCGACGGAGAAAGAAGTGATGAGTCCTGAGTGATGAGTGATGAGAAGATAGTTGCCAGTTGGCAGTATTCAGTCGTCAGTCGTCAGCAACCAGCACGCAGCATCTACGTTCGGCTGGCTAGACTGTTACCCATGTGTCCGAACATCGTTCCCCCCACACCCTGATGTCCATTGGGAGCACCGAAGGTTGGGAAAGGGGCCGGGGGTGAGGGCTCATGGAAGCAAGTGATGAGTCCTGAGTGATGAGGAGATAGTTGCCAGTAGTCAGTATTCAGTCGTCAGAAGTCAGCGGTCAGTTGGCACGCTGCATCTACGTTCGGCTGGCCAGACTGTAACCCTTGTCTCCGAACGTTTTCTCCCCTCTCCCTGAGGGAGAGGGGCCGGGGGTGAGGGCTAGAGGGTTCCCGCCGCCTCCCTACCGCTTCGCGGCTTCCTGCCCCGCCTGATACGTCTCCAGCGACACCTCGTAAAACGAAGCCGCGCTGGTCGGGTCGTTCGGGTCGAACCCGTCGCGGCGCATCAGGTGGAGATCCCAATGCAGGTTGTAGCGCCCGTCGTAGCGTGAGCCGTCCGGCATGGTACAGCGCCGCAGCGTCTTGCACATACGCAGTTGGTCGGCGGTCACCGTCGAGCCTTCCAGATTGGCCTCGTACAGATCGGCGTTCTCGAGGTCGGCGTGCTTGAGGTCGGCACCGCGCAAATCGGCCCGGTACAGGTTAGCTTCCTGCCAACTGCTGCCGCGGAAGTCGCGTTCGCGCAGCGCGCCGGAGTCGAGATAGCCCATCACGCGCAGTTCCTCGATGGCTTGCAGCGCCACCGGGTTATAGCGACTGTGCATCTCGCGCAGGAGCTTTTCGAGGATCAGACGGTCTTCGCGCACAGAGTCGAGCCGGTTGATGACGAACACGGTAAAGACAATGCCGATGAACTCCGGCACGAGGCTTTCGAAGAACGAGCGCGGCTGATCGCTGACCAGATCGCCGACGCGCGAAATGATGATGCCCAGCGCCAAACCCATCACGAGATAGGTCAGCTCGTTGCCGGCGCGGCGCTGAAACAGCCGCGCGACGCGGGCGCGCAGTCCCCGATTCTCTGCCATCATCCACCTCCCTGACCCGTCGAAAGCGACGTCAGCACCTGATCGTACACCGCAGCGGTCTCGCGCGCGGTCTTGCGCCAGGAGTACCGCGTGACCTGTGCAAGACCCTGATTCACCAGCGTATCACGAAGCGGCTGTTGGTTCAGCACGGCGAGGATCGCCCCGGCCATTTCGCGCGCCGAGTCGACCAAATACGCCCCGTCCCCGACGACCTCGGCGATGACCGGGGCGTTCCACGCGATGGTCGGCGTGCCGCATGCCATCGATTCAAGCACGGGCAGTCCGAAGCCCTCCTTGCGGCTCGGCCACACGTGCGCGGCGGCAAGACGGTACAGGCTCGGCTTGTCGGCGTCATCCGGCGCGTTGACCCACTGCACAACGTCGTCCAGCCCGAGGTCGTGCGCGTACTTACGCAGGTCAGGGAACACCGGCCCGCCCCATTTCGGCTCGCGGCCGGCCAATACCAGCGGCACCTGATCGCCTTCGGCGCGCATCACGTAGGTATAGGCCAGCAGCAGTTCGTTAACCTGCTTGCGCACGTCGAAGCCGCCGAGGTACAGCACGAATCGCTCGGGGAGCTTGTATTTGGCACGCACGGCCTCGTCGCGCTCGGCGCCGAGGCGCGGATGAAACACGTCGTCCACCGCCAGATGCGTCACGGTGACGTCATCTGCTGCAGCGCCGAGATGCGCCACGATGTCGCTCTTGCTGTCGTGGCTGATGGTGATGATGTGGTTGGCGCCGCGCGCGCCGGCCGTCACCAGCGACGTATAGAAGGATGCCGCCAAGCTGCCGCTGTACTCCTTCATCACCAGCGGGATGACGTCGAGGACACTCACGATCAGCGGCACTGGCGAGGCCAGCGGCGGCCCCCAGTATGGCACATGGGCGAGGTCTGCGCCGACAGCACGTGCGGCGTTCGGGAACCCGCGCTGTTCAAACAGCACCTTGCCGACTTTGCCGCCGATCCCACCCGCGCGGTGGACAGCGACACCGTCAGGCACACTCTCCGGCGCGCCGATGCGCGGCGGCGTCACCAGTGTCAGCTTGAGATCGGGACGGACGGCACGCAGCGCCGCCGTCAAACGGCGGATGTACTGGCCGCTGCCGGTGTATGGCTGATCCCAGAACCACGCGTTGAGCGCGATGTGCATCGTTAAGTTCACCTATCCGGTACAGCGCGCAGAATGCGGCGGCTCAGGCCAGCAGCCCTTCGCGCTCCAAGAATGAGTCGAGTGCGGTCTGCCATGGGCGCAGGCGTACCCCAAGCGAGGCCGCGGCAGTATTGTCCAGCGCGGCATGGGCCGGCGGTGTGGACGGGCGCGGCCACTGCGCGCGCAGAATCGGCGCAATCGGCGTGTCGGCATATCCGCTGCGGTCGAGGATTCGCCGCGCGAAGGCGTTGCGGGTCGCCGCGCCCTCGTTGACAAGATGATAGATTCCCGGCCGTTCGGTCTGCGCCAGCGCGATGATGGCATCGGCGAGGTCGTTGTTATAGGTCGGGTTGGCGATCTCGTCGCACACGACGCGCAGCGGCTTGCCGGCCTGCGCCGCGCCGAGAATGGCGTGAATGAAGTTGCGCCCGCCATGCGAAAACAGCCATGCCGTTCGCACGATCACATGGCGCGGGTTGACGCGGATCACGGCTTGTTCGCCTGCCCACTTGCTCTCGCCGTAGTGGTTGATCGGGCACGGCGAGTCGTACTCGCGATACGGGCGCGCTGACGAGCCGTCGAAGACCTCGTTGGTGCTGATATGGACGATCAGCGCGCGCGCGGCGTACGCAGCGGCAGCGACGTTACCCGCACCAAGCCCGTTGACGCGATGCGCCAGTGCAGGATCGCGCGCGCAGCCGTCGACGTCGGTCATGGCCGCGGCATTGACGACGATGTCCGGATGCGCGTTCACAATCACCTGCCGGACGGTCGCCCAGTCCGTGATGTCAAGCGCGGGTTGATCGAACCCCATCACGGTATTGCTGCCGTTGTCGAGCAAGTGCGCCAGACGGCTCCCTAGCCGCCCGGTGACTCCGGTGATGAGAATTCGTTTGCCGATCATCGCGTGCGCCTCCTAGCGCATCATTCTACCGCGAGATGCGCCGGAGGCACCTACTGCCACGCATGGGCAGGTTACGAACTGCGCGCCATGCGCTGCGGCTCTTCTTGCGCGTCGAGCAAGTCGTCCAGCGAGAGCGGCTGTAGGCGCGCGTCCTCGACCAGCATCGCCAGATCGGCGCTCAGTTCGCCATCCTGCGCAAGGTGTTCGCGAAGGACACCGGTCGCGTCGGCAGGCTCGCCCCACTCGAAGGTGTGCGATGCCAGCAGCGTGTCAGCCGCGTAGACGTTGAGCGTCCACCCGCCTTCGGTGAACAGGAAGTCGCCGACAGGCATGCGCGTGGCCGGAATGACCGCCGTACGGCCGGCAGGTAGTTGACCGCGCTCTTCGCGCCGGTACACCACGTCGCCAGTAGAGTCAAGGATCTCGAAGCGCAGCGTACCCGCGGCGGGCCGGCTTAACTGCAGCTCGACGAACGGCTGCACGAAGTCAACCGTGTCGGGCACCGGCGCCTCGCGATGAAGGACGGGCCGCTGCGTTCCGGTGTAGACCATCAGGCCGATGTCGACCGGCAGCAGCGCCAAGCCGTCCAGCGACTGACCGGCAGCGCGCACGGCGTCTGCAGCGTGCGGCATCGGGCCTTTGGCAGCCGATGTGCGCGGCACACGCGGTGCCGGGTTCGCACTCTCGAGCGGCCGCGGCGGGAACACGCCCGGCATCGTTTCCTGCGACTGTTCCAGGCGCTGGCGGCGCAGTTCGCTGGATGTGGTCGGGCGCCGTTCGGTGCCATCGGTGCGGCGTGTCTCGCGGTAGCGCCCGCGCGGCATCTGGCGGGGCGACGCGCTCTGACCACTGGACTGCTGGTTGTTGAACCAGAACCCGCTGAACACGAAGAACAGCAGCCACCACAGGTTGGGATTTGCCAATACGATAGCGCCGACGATGACGGCGACGATCGCGAATTCGCGCGTGAGTCGAAAGTTCATTACCGGTTATCTCCTGACCCGCTGCCCCTTCGCAGCAGATCCTCGAAGCTGGTCGCGCCGGGTTCGGCCCGGCCGGTCAAGCGCGACCGACGCTCCTCGTCAGAGGGGGTGACGGCGAAGTTCAGCATCCCTACCAATTCACCGTCGAGATAGACGTGCAAGTCCCAGCGACCAAGCTGCTGCGTGTCAAGTCCTCCCGCCAACGGAAGGTGGCGTGTGGGATGCAAGGTGTTCTCGCCCAACTGCAAATAGACCACATCCTCGTGAACAAAGGCCGGTTCGCCGGTCGGATCGATCATCTCATAGCGGACGACCGCACGCCGTTCTGCACCGAGCGCGTCGGCATTGAACTGCACATACGGGCGAACGCCGTCGTCATCATGATCGACTTCGCGCGTGCGCCGAAACGTCACGCCGTCGCTGGTCGTCTCGGAGACGATCAAGCCGACGTCGGCCAGCTTCACACCGACCGACGGGATCACACCGCGGGCGCGCACGCGTTGGGTCGCCTCTTGCGCCGCCTGCGTGCCGGACGGGCGGTTGGACGCGGCGGCAGACGCCTGCGCGCGGACGCGGTCGAACGCCGGGCGGAACGCGACCAGTCCGATGGCGGCGACAAATGCCAGCACCGTCGCAAGCATGACCGGAAGCCCCAGCCCTTGCCCGCCGAGCAGTACAATACCCGCAAGCGTCGCCATAAACGCGAGAAATACTTGATCTGGTCGTTTGATCCGCATACGTCCCCGCTTATCCCTACGGTAGATTATACGCCAGTGCACGGGTCAACGCCGCCCAATCTTGGAGGGAGAGCGTTTCGGCACGGCGGGTCAGGTTGACGCCGGTGTCCGCCGTTAGCCGCGCCAGCTCCTCGCCCGACAGCCGCAGGCCTGCGCCCAGCGCATTCTTGAGCTGCTTGCGCTTCTGGCTGAAGCCCGCCTTGACCACGACAAAGAATGCGCCCACGCTCGGCACGTCGACCGGCGGCGTCGGATAGCAGTCGATCCGTAGCAACGCGCTGTCGACATCCGGGCGCGGCCAGAAGACTGCCGGGTTGAGCTTGCCCGCCAGCGACGGTTTGCCGAAGAACTGCACGCTTACCGCCAGCAGGCTCATGTCGTCGGGCTTGGCACACACACGCTCGGCGACCTCGAGCTGGACAGTCAGCACCAGCCGGCGCGGGCGATGCTCGCGCTCGAGCAGGTGCTTGAGGATGGCGCTGGTGATGTAATACGGTACGTTGGCAACCACGATATAGTCGCGTTCGGGAAACAGCGCGTCCGGGTTGACGTTGAGGATGTCGTCCCAAATCAACGTGACATTGGGGGTTTGCGCGAACTGCGCTTCGAGCACGGGCTTCAGGCGCGTGTCGACCTCGACCGCGATGACCTGCCCCGCCGCCCGCGCCAAACGTTCGGTCAGCAGGCCGGTGCCGGGGCCGATCTCGAGCACGGTGTCGCCCGGCATCACTTCGGCCGTGGTGACGATCTTCTCCAGCGCGTTGGGGTCGTGAAGAAAGTTCTGACCGAGGCTCTTGCGGGGCTGCAGATCGTATTGTTCCAACAGCGCCTTCGGGTTCATGCCAGCCTCCTTGCGGTCCTCAGACGGTCATTATGCCATAGTCCTGACACGCCTCGTATCCGTGCTAAAATAACGGCCTACCGAAAGGAACCTGACTATGTCGAAAGAGTACTCGGTCACGCAGGATTTGAAGGAAGCACAGGCCTTCGCCGACAGCCTCGAGACCTATGTGCAGGGCGATCAAGTGTACGGATCGGTGGGCGGCGGATGGTTTACCGGCGGGCGGATGCCGGCCCTGACCGCCGGCTCACTGGCGATGCGTCTGCGCCGCCTGCGCGCTCTGCAGCCGCAGCTATCCGGCGATCAGCTCGAACAGCTCGCGAAGATCGAAGCCAAACGGGCCAGCGTCATCAAAGAATGGCGCGAACACTATCGGGCCAAGCTCGAACGCGAGGTCGCGTCGCGGCTCGATGCGATGCGCCCGTTCTTCGAGGAGGCCAAGACTGATCCGAGACTGGCGGCTAAGGTGTACGGCCCGGAAGTGCTGCGCCGCACGATTGCCGAGGAAGCCCTGATCGCGCTGGAGGAGTTGGGCGCGGACGTCAAGGAGCTCACGCTCAAGGCGAAGGCCGCCGACTCGGCGCTGCGGCGCTACGTCAAGCCCGGCGACTTCGCGTGGGCCGAGGCGTTGATCCCGGCCTACCCAGCCGAGCGGTTCTGGTGGATGTACGTCGAACCGAACGAACCGGCCAAGTAACAGCCGATGCGTCGAATCCCAGTCGCCCTGATCGGCGTGCTGTTTGCGGCGTTCACGCTCGGCGTCTTGGGTGCGTCCCGCGCGCCGGTCAGCGATAGGGCCGCATTCGACGCGTGGTTGATCCGCGACGAGACACCGGTGCGCGCCGCCGCCCCGCAAGACGTGGCCCGTGCCATCCTCGCCAATTGGCGCGAGTCGATCACTCGCATGCAAGATGCGGGCGGGCTTCGTCCCGAGCTGCTGTTGCGCAAAGGGTGGACGACCGTGCTGGGCGATTCACTCGCCAGTGTCGCTGTCGCGCGCGGTCTGTTCATCATCCTGACGGCGGCGATCCTGTACCGCCTGATCCTTCGTCGCGTGCCGTTGGGCGGCGCGATCACCAGCGGAATCGCGCTCATACTGACTGCGGCTGGCGGTGCGCCGTTCTTCTGGCCGGCGCCGGATTATCACCCGGCGCTCGATACACTGGCCGAGCAACGTACGCTCACCGAGCCGGTGGTCACCGTATTTCGCCCCGATTCGCCGCTGGGATTCCACCATGCGCAAGCTAGCGTCCGGCCGGGGATCGGCATCGACTTCGGTTGGCGTGGATTTGCGAGCGAAGAGCTGAGCGCCTCATTGGACGGGCTTCACGGGGATGTCGTGTGGGTGCTGGGCGACACGGGCCTTAGTACGACACTCAGCATGATCCACGACATCATGTTGAGCGAGGGCCGGACGCGCGATCTGTGCGTGCGTCCCACCGACCGTGTGGTGCTTGCCCGGTATGTTACCGGCGGCAGCGCCGACGCCTGTGCATAGCCCGATGACAGCCCGGAGCGCGCCGTATGACGTCACCGATCGGTGGGCATTGGTCACCGGCGGATCGAGCGGGTTGGGCGAAGCAGTCGCGCACGAGTTGGCCAAGCGCGGCGCGAATCTGATCCTCGTCGCGCATCGGCCTGACAAGCTCGAGGCCGCTGCCGAAAAGCTGCGCACGTCATATCCCGTCGACGTCGTGATACACGCCGTCGATCTCGCTGACCGCGACGCCCGGACATGCCTGCTCGAAACGCTGGGAAAAGGACCGCAGATCGACATCGTAGTCAACAACGCCGGCGTCGATTGGACAGGGCCGTTCATCTCGCAGATGCAGCCGCACCTAAGTGAACTGGTCGATTTGAATGTCGGCGCCGTCGCGCAGTTCAGCAAACACTACGCGCGTGAGATGGCCGCGCGCGGTCAGGGCGTCATCCTCAACATGACCTCGTTGGGCGGGTTCTTCCCACTGCCGTACCACGCGGCGTACGGCGGCAGCAAGGCGTACATCCTCAGCTTGACTGAGGCGCTGGCCTACGAGATGCGCGGTACCGGCGTGAATATCACGGCGGCGGCCCCCGGACCCGTCCGCACGCAGTTGTTCGAACGCGGCGGCATGCGGCCGATCCCGTGGCGCGAAAAGCTGTACTACCGTGACCGCGAGTGGGTCGCGCGCAACGTGGTCGAAGCGGCGTTGAACGGCCGCCGGTTGATCGTCCCCGGCCTGTTCGAGCGATTTCTCGCCTTCGGCGGGCGGCTGATCCCGCGCTTCCTGCAGACGTGGGTGGCCCGCGAGATCGTTCGCGGCGTGCCCATTGCGCGTGGAGATGGCGAGGCGGAGTAGGCTCGCACCCTTCACCCCACCAAGCCCTCACCCCCGGCCCCTCTCCCTCAGGGAGAGGGGAGAACGATGCGTGATGGTCGACGAACTTCTGACTCCTGACGACTGACGACTGATAACTGATAACTGGTAGCTGCCCCCTCGTCCCTCATCACTCACGACTCAGCACTTTCTTCCGTGCGTTATACTCGCCGGCGTTATCAAGGATGGGAGCGATCGATGTTTGACACGTTACCAAAGACGCATGACGAGGCGAAGACGTGGGATTGGCCCCGGTTCGAGCCGTACTTCGCCGACCTCGAAGCCCGCGACCTCACGCCGGAGTCGGTCGATCAGTGGCTGCGCGATATGACCGCAGCAACCACCGTCATCGGCGAGATCATGGCGCGGGCGCGCGTCGCCACGACCCAGAATACGCAGGATGCCGAGGCCGAGGCCCGGCTCAAGTCGCTGACGAAGGACCTGATGCAGCCCATGCAGGTCGTCGTCACGCGGCTCAATCGCAAGTTGCTCGAAAGCGGGCTCACACCCGACAACTTCGAAATGCCGCTCAAGCGTGCCCGCGCGGCGGTCGAAGTCTTCCGCGAAGAGAACCTGCCGCTGCAGATCGAGGATCAACAGGCCGGCCTCGAATACGCCAAGATTACCGGCGCGCAGTCCGTCGAGTGGGACGGCGACGAGGTCACGCTGGTCGAGCTGATGAAGTCGTTCAAGAATCCCGACCGCACGGTCCGCAAGGCGGCCTTCGACCTGTTCGCAGACCGTTGGGTGCAGGATCGTCAGGCGATCAACGCAATCTGGTCGAAGGCATTCGACATCCGCAAGCAGATGGCAAAGAACGCCGGCTTCGACACCTTCCGCGATTTGGTGTGGAAACTGCGCGGACGTTTCGATTACGCGCCGGACGACAACGCGACGTTCCACCGCGCAATCGAAGAGGTGGTCGTTCCGGCGGCGATCCGTGCTCGCGACCGGCGCCGCCAGCGCCTCGGCCTCGACACGATGAAGCCGTATGACGTGGACGTGGACGCCAGCGGCAAGCCGCCGCTCACGCCGTGGGTGTCGATCGACGGGTTTGCCGAGACATCGGGCCGCGTGTTCGACGCGGTCGATCCGCAGTTGGGTGCGCAGTACCGCGACATGCTCGCCGCCGGCCTGACCGATCTGCCGAATCGCAAGCACAAAGGGCCGGGCGCGTACTGTGCGACGTTCCCGCTCACCGCGAAGCCGTTCGTATTCATGAACGCGGTCAACAGCGACGGAGACGTGCGCACGCTGATCCACGAGGTCGGCCACGCCTTCCACAGCTACGCCACGCGTGCTCTGCCCTACGAAGGTCAGCGCGCGTATCCCACCGAGTTCGCCGAGGTCGCGTCGTTCGGGATGGAGATGTTGTCGTCGCCGTACCTGACCACCGCGAACGGCGGATACTTCACCGAAAGCGAGGCCGCGCGTTTCCGCATCGACCACCTCGAGAGCATCATCGAGTTCTGGCCGTATATGGCGATGGTGGACGCGTTCCAATTGTGGGCGTACGATCCGGCCAACGACGGCGGCAACCCGGACGCCTGCGACACCGCCTGGCTCGACCTGAAGGCGCGCTTCGAGCCAGATATCGACTACACCGGCTACGACGACTACAAGGCCACGGGTTGGCATCGCAAGCAGCATATCTTCCGCTACCCGTTTTACTACATCGAGTACGGACTCGCCCGCCTCGGCGCGGTGCAGCTCTACGCCAACGCGCAGAAGGATCAGGCGGCAGCGGTGACGGCGTATCGCCACGCGCTCGGATTGGGCGGCACCGGTAACCTGCATCAACTATTTGGCGCAGCGGGCCTGCGCTTCGCCTTCGACAGCGACATGCTGCGCGGCCTGATCGACGTGCTGGAAGGCACCATCGGCGAGCTGGAAACGGCGCTGTAGCGCGCACAGGCTTCGCCTCCGCACCTCCACCAGAGGACTTACGCCCTCTGGACTCCATTCTGCGGAACTTGACCTCGCAAGCGGGCTGTTTTCGGGATATGGGAGTCCAGAGGGCGAAAGCCTTTGCCGGGGCTTGGGGCAGCGCCCCAACGACGGGCTAGGAATTGGCGAGGGGCTCGGCGCCGTTGCGACGGAAGGCGACGCGATACCAGAACACGCTGGTGAGCGCCCCGGCGAGCATCAACATCAGCGCGCGGTCAGGGCCGATCAGGTCGGTGATGACGCCGAACACGACCGAGACGACCGCGAATCCGAAGCTCCCCAACAGCGAGGCGACCGACCCCATCGTGGCGCGGTGGCGCGGGCTGAACTCGCGCTGCATAAGCGTGCCGCTGGACACGGTGATCACGCCGAACAGCGCGCTGTTGAGCGCCATCAGCGCAGGGGACAGCACGTTGGACAGAGAGACCCACACGATCTCGCTGATGTTGGCGAACCCGACGCCGCCAAGCAGGATCCGACGCTCGCCGAAAAAGCGGATCAAGGGACCGGCAAAGTAGAAGCTGAGTGCGGCAATGACGTTTGAGAACGCGCGTGCCGCTCCTATTGCCCACAATGGCCACAGCGTCTCGACGAACGCCGCCCGCAGTTGATAACCGGCTTCACCGAAGCTGAAGCGGATGACCTGCGCCGTGGTCAGCGCGCGGAGGCGCGGATTGGCGGCGATCAGCCCGATCGACTCGCGCAGGTGCGCGTACGGTGTCTCCGATTTTTCGTGCGGCCGTGTTACCGGCAGCATCAACGCGACGATCACCGATAGTGCCTGCGGGATCACTGTGACCCACAGAATCGTCCGATAGTCGGTCGCGGCGACCAGCACGCCGCCAATGACGGCTGACACTGCCCCTGCCGCCTGAAACATCGACGAGGTACGGCCGAGGTAGTCGCGGAATTGATGCTCCTTGCCGTGATCGACCAGCAGATCGTACAGCAGCGCGTCGTTGTTGCCGCTGTAGAACGCGGTGCTGATCCCGCCGATGACCGAGCCGATGAAGATCAGGGTCGCGTCCTGCGCCAACGCGTAGCACACGATGCCGGCGGTGCTAAACAGCGCACCCAACACGACCGTCGCCTTGCGCCCGACACGATCGGACAGCACACCGGTCGGCACCTCGAACACGACGCTCGCCAGCATCGTCACGCTAAACGCCGCCGCCGCTGCCGTGAACGAGCCGGCGATGTCGGCGAAGATCAGCACTGCGAAGACACTGTACGGCAGAAAGTCCTCGAGAAAGTTGAACGCCATAATCAGGCGGATGCCGCGCTGCACGAGACCTCCTTCGGAGGAGTGTTGAGTGGAAAGTGATGCGTGATGCGTGGAGGGAGTCGTCAGTAATCAGGTGTCAGGTGACAGGAGATGGTTGGCAGTGGCGTTCGACGCGCGTTTTATCACAAGCGATGAATGACTTCGTCGCAACTTGTCTGGCCACCATACATGGCGTCTGACTGAAACCTGACCACTGACTCCTGATATCTGATCCCTGTTCTTCACCACCCCCCCCCCCCCCCCCGCCCCGGGGGGCCCCGCCCCCAACGGCCCCCCCCCCTACAACGTGCACAGGGCGGCGGCGCGGACGGCGGTCCTCTCGGCATCGGTGACGCTGGCCCCCAATGCCGTGATGTGACCCATCTTGCGCCCTACACGCCCTTCCCGCTTACCATACAGGTGAAAGTGCGCGCCCGGCACCCCTAACGCTGGGGCTATGTCGGCGGCGGAGGTCGCGCCGGCACGGGCGCCAAGCAGGTTGACCATCACGGCCGCGCTGCGCTGAGTCACGTCGCCGAGCGGCCAGCCCAGCACCGCCCGCAGGTGATTCTCGAACTGCGACGTTACGCACGCTTCGATCGTGTAGTGGCCGGAGTTGTGCGGGCGCGGCGCGATCTCGTTGAGCACGATCTGCCCGTCGAGCAGTTCGAACAGTTCGACGCCGAAGATGCCCACCCCGCCGAACGCCTGCACCGCCCGCACCGCGATCTCCTGCGCCAACGCCGCGACCTGCCGCGGGATCCCCGCCGGCGCGCGCACGATGTGGCAGATGTGGTTGCGCTGCACCGTCTCGACCACCGGATAGGCGCGCGTCTCACCATCGTGGGCGCGGACGACCATGACCGCCAGCTCGCGCGCAAACGATACGAACGACTCGGCCATCAGGGCCGCGCCGGTGGCGGACAGGCGCGCATACGCCTCGGCGACCTCACTGTGTCGCAGCGCGGTGGCGTTGCCGTAGCCATCGTAGCCGCCGTAACGTTTCTTGAGGACGATCGGATAGCCGAACGTCGCACCGGCATGTGCGGCATCGGCCACCGACGCGACCGGTTCAAACGGCGGCACCGGCAGACCGGCAGCGATCAGCGTCTGCTTCTGGATCAACTTGTCCTGAATTTTGGCAAGCGTGTGCCCGCTGGGATGGATCGCCACGCCCTCGTCCGCCAGCGCGATCAGCGGTTCCGCGCGGATGAACTCGTTTTCGAGCGTCAGCACGTCGCACCCGCTGGCGAATGTGCGCAGCGCAGCGACGTCGTCCCACGTGCCGACACCGTTGTGATGCGTCAGACGCGAGGCCGGCGTGTCCGGCGTGGTGTCGTAGATGGCGGTGTCGAGGCCGAGGCTGACTGCTGCCTGCGTCAGCATTTGCGCCAACTGTCCCCCGCCGAGAACGCCAACTCTCATGATGCCTCCGTCTGTAACTGCTGCGAATGGTCGCACAACGCGCCCCGCACCGCAACTACTGTTGGGCGCTTATAGAAGCCGCCGGTTATACTCGCCTGTCCGTGCACCATTACGTTTGGGAGTCGATATGCGCAAATTGACTCTGCTGTTTGTCACTGTGGTACTGGTCGTACTATCGTCAATGATCGCTGCGCAAGGACCGGCGACGGACTGCCCGGAGGCGGCAGCCGTGCTGCCTGTCATCGCGAAGATCGCTACCGACCTTGCCGGCGAGCCGGACATCGCAATCGAACTGATCTACACGGCTGTTCAAGAAGTGCGCGTGAAGTGCAGGCCTGCTCCGTTTTACGAACCAAGACACGAGGGGCCGCCGCCGCTCGACGCCGCGTTCTTCGCGCCGCTGCCCATGGAGCGCCTTGAGGATGGAGGTTTCGTCCTCGGAAATCCGCAGGCGCGGGTGACGATTGTCCTGTTCGCAGACTGGTACTGCCCAGCGTGTCAGCAGTACAAGCCGACGATCGACCAACTCCTGCGAGACTACGTGGCTAAGGGACGGGCGCGCTTTGAACTACGCACGCTCCCGACGGCCGGTGTGAATGCAAGTCCGAATACCACGCAGGTCGCCGACCTGCTCGAATGTGTCAACGCGCAGAAACCCGGTTCGTACTTCTACGCCAGCGAACTCGCCTTCGAGCTGATTCTGTCCGGCAACGCCGGCGCCGACTTCTCGCAAGGTTTGGCTGAACGCAGCGGCGTCAATTTTCCGGAGCTACTGCGCTGTACGCAAAGTGCGTCACAAGACGCGGCTGATCTGCGTTTGGCGCGAGATCTCAATGTCAGTTCGACACCAACTGTGCTATATCGCGTCGACGGCGGGCGTCCACAACGGCTGCCGGATCGTTCGATGCAAGGAATTGCTGCGATTATCGACTCGCTGCAACCCTAGCTAGATTGGTGCCTGCGCTAACAGTCGGCCTCCAGCGCCCGCCGCGTGGCCTCGACGAGAAGCGCGTGTTCGGCGGCGTGCAGGCGCGCCTCGAACGTCTCCAGCGTGTCGTCCGGCAGGATCGGCACCTCGGCCTGCGCGATCACCGGCCCGGCGTCGACCTCCGGCACCACGACGTGCACCATGATCCCGCCGCATGCCACCTCGCCGCGTTGGTACGCTTCGAACGTCCGCTCGATGGCGTGCGTGCCAGCGAACATGCCCGGCAGCGCCGGATGCAGGTTGATCACCTTGCCCGGAAAGCGGTCGAGGAACGCCGGCGAGAGCACGTGCATCCACCCAGCCAGCACGATCAAATCGGGCGCATACCCCGCGACCCGTTCGGCCACGTCGGCGTCGTAGTCAGAGCGCGGCCGTCCGGCGTCGGTGTACGGCTTGAGCGGCTGGTACTCGCACGGGATTCCCGCCTGCGCGGCCCGTTCGCGGGCGTAGGCGTCGCGCCGGTTGACGATCACGCCGGCGATCGGCGCATCGATCCGCCCGTCGGCGCACGCGTCGATCAATGCCTGCAAGTTGCTGCCGTTCCCGGACGCCATCACCACGATTCGTCTGCCCCCTCTCCCTGAGGGAGAGGGGGCAAGGGGGTGAGGGCTGTGAGGACTATCCATACGGGGCCTCGATCGTGACGGTGCGCTCGCCGGTGATGACCTCGCCCACGCGGTGCATGTCCGGCACAGCCGTCAGCGCCGCGTCGGCCTGCTCCGCCGGCACGATCACGATCATACCGATGCCCATGTTTAGCGCGTGGAATTGCTCGGCCGCGTTGACTTGCGCGTGGCGCGCGATCAACCCGAAGATCGGCGGCTCGGGCCACGTCCCGCGCCGGATGACCGCAGCGGTTCCGGCAGGCAGCACACGCGGCACGTTGTCGACCACGCCGCCGCCGGTGATGTGCGCCAACGCCTTGATATCGATCCCCGACGAGCGCAGTGCCGCGACCTCGTTCAAATAGCAGCGGTGCACCGCCAGCAGCGCAGCACCGATCGACTGGCCGTCGAGCTGTGGATGCGGGCTTTGCCAGTCCAGCGATTGAAGCGCCAGCCGCGCCAGCGAATAGCCGTTGGTATGCAAGCCGGTCGACGGCAGTGCCAGCAGCACATCGCCGGGCGTGACGCGCGTCCCGTCGATGAGCGCGTCGCGCTCAACCACCCCGACCACCGTACCGGCAAGGTCGATCTCGCCGGGCTGGTAGACGCCGGGCATCTCGGCGGTTTCGCCGCCGAGCAGCACACACCCGATCTCGCGGCACGCCTCCGCAACACCGCGCACGACTGTGGCGATCTGCTCGGCGTCGAGCTTGCTGCTGGCGACATAGTCCATGAAGAACAACGGGCGACCGCCTTGCACGAGGATGTCGTTGACGCAGTGGTTGACCAGATCGCGGCCGATCGTGTCCCAGCGGTTCATGCGCGCGGCGACCATCGTCTTGGTGCCGACGCCGTCCGTGGACGACACGAGGATCGGCGCGGTCATCGCCTTGATCTCGCTGGCGTCGTACAAACCGCCGAACGCGCCCATCTCGCTGAGTACGGCGCGGGTGTAGGTGCTGCGCACGTAGCCCTTCATCAGCTCGGTGGCGCGCGTGCCAGCGGTGATGTCCACCCCCGCACGGGCATAGGCGGCCTGCGGCGGGCGTCCGATGTCGCGGCGGTACTGCATGCCGTCGAACTGCACCTGCGAGACGATGAAGTACGCCGTTTGCAGCGCGTCGTCCAGCGTCGGTCCGACGGCGCTGACGGCCAACACGCGACCGCCGGCAGTCACCACCTGATGCCCTTGCAGAGCTGTGCCGGCGTGATAGATCTCGACCGACTCCGGAAGCTGCGCCGGCAGTTGAATCGGGTCGCCGCGGCGCGGATCGGCCGGATAGTTGGCGGCAGCAAGGACGACGGTCGCACACACGCCGTCCAGCCAACGCACCTGATCGCGGCGCAGCGTGCCGTCGATGCACGCCTCGAAGATGTCGAGCAGATCGCTGTCCAACAGCGGCAGAATGGCCTGCGTCTCCGGGTCGCCAAAGCGGACGTTGAACTCAAGCGTTCGCACGCCGTCGGGTGTCAGCATCAAGCCGGCGTACAGCACGCCAACGAATGGCGTCCCGCGCGCCGCCATGCCGTCGACCGCCGGCTGAAGCACGCGCCGCACGATTTGATCGACCATCGTCTTCGGGATATCCGGCACCGGCGCATACGCACCCATGCCGCCGGTATTCGGGCCGCGATCACCATCGCCAATCCGCTTGTGGTCGCGCGCGGGCGGCATCGGCACGACCGTCTTGCCATCGCAGAACGCCAGTACGGACAGTTCCGGTCCCGTCAATCGCTCCTCGATGATGACCGTCGCGCCGGCGGTGCCGAAGGCCGAATCGCGCATCAGGTGTGTGACCGCCGCGGCCGCGTCGTCGCGGTCGTCGCACACGATCACGCCTTTGCCGGCGGCCAGCCCGTCGGCCTTGACGACCACCGGGTGCTTACAGGTCTCCAAATAGCGCAGCGCAGCGACATAGTCGCTGAACGTCGCGTGCTCTGCGGTCGGGATGCCTACCTTGCGCATGAACTCCTTCGAGAACGCCTTGGACGACTCGAGCTGGGCGGCGGCTTTGGTCGGCCCGAAGGCGCGAATGCCTGCCGCTTGGAGCGAGTCGATCATTCCTTCGGCCAACGGGGCCTCGGGCCCGACGACGACCAGACCGATCTGGCGGTGGCGTGCGAAGTCGATCAGCGCTGCGTGATCTTTCGGGTCAAGCTCGACGTTGGTGCCGAGCACGGCTGTTCCCGCATTGCCGGGCATGACGTAGAGCGCATCTACGCGGCTCGACCGGCGCAGCGCAACCGCAATCGCGTGTTCGCGCCCGCCGCTGCCAACAATCAATACGTTCACGGCGACTCCCTGTCGCATTGGCTGCCTGATACACCCTATTTTAGCTGACGGCGGCGCACCGGTCATCGTTTATATGTGCGCTCCGTGCCACAATAACGGGGGTTGTAGGGCAATCTTCCCGCAGATGGATCAGCTATGACGCAACTATCAGATCTGAAAGGTAAGTGGGCGCTGGTCACCGGCGCATCGAGCGGGTTGGGCGAAGAGTTCGCGCGACAGATGTCCGCTGCCGGGACCAATCTCGTGCTCGTCGCCCGCCGCGAAGACCGGTTGAACGCTGTCGCGGACGAGCTCTCAAAGGCGCACGGCATCCAGACCAAAGTGATCGCCGCCGACCTCAGCCTGCCGGACGTGCCGCAAGCGATCTACGATCAGCTCCGTGCTGACGGTATCGGGGTCGACGTGTTGATCAACAACGCCGGCTTCGGCCTGTACGGCAAGTTCACGGATATCGCATGGGAGCGCGAGCAGCAGATGCTCGACATCGATATTGCGACGGTGGTGCGCATGACACGTCTGTTCGTGCCGGATATGGTCGCGCGCAAATTCGGCTACGTGCTACAGGTCGCGTCGATCGGCGCGTTCCTCCCCAGCCCGCTGTACGCCAGCTACTCGGCCGCCAAGGCATTCGTCCTCAGCTTCAGCGAAGCGATCAATTTCGAACTGCGCGGCAGCGGCGTAAGCGTCACGACCACCTGCCCGGGTGTGACTCGCACCGAGTTCCACGACGTCAGCGGCCAGCAGTACACGCTGTTCCAACGCTTCACGCTTATGGAGCCAGAGCCGTGCGTCCGCGCGTCGATTAACGCGGATGCTGCGGCGGAAGGCGAGCATCGTGCCGGGTGTTCTGAACGCGCTGATGGTCTGGACCCTTCGCCTGACGCCGCGCCGCATGATGACGGCGCTGGCCCACCGTACGATGCAGTCAAACTAACGGCGAGTGGCAAGCGTATCGAGCTTCTGGGTTTTGCTGCCGAAGCGTCAATACCGATGCTCTCTGTTCGTATGTCTGATAACGAGCGGAGACGGAAAGAACTCGGTGTAGAATGGCGCTAGGAAGAGATCGAGGACTACGGTCATGAGCACGCTCGAACGCGAGATTATCGAGAAATTTCATCAACTTCACCCCGATGCCAAACGGCGTGTGCGTGCATTGATCGAGCAAGAAGCTGCTGTCGACGCTGAGCAGGCTGATATGTCCTCATTCGACTTTGATGCGTGGTGGGCAGACATCGATGCGTTACAAGCCGACATTCGGTCGCGGATCGGCAAGACCGGAACTGTTGGCGCGCTTTCGCTGCTCGATGAACTGCGCGAGGAAGCCTCTTGAGCGATATCGTTCTGGACTCAGGGATCTTCATCGCCAGCGTCTTTCCAGAAACACTCTCTCCACAAGCGCAGCAGCTTATCAAGTACCTGCAGGACGAGAACACGACGCTCCATGCACCGGTTCTACTTCGATACGAATTTGTCGCAGTTTGTCGCAAGGCGGTTTTTCAAGGGCGCGTGACGGTTGAAGAAGGACTACGCGCGCGCGATAGACTGCTTGATTATCCCATCACCCTTCATTTCAACAGCGCGTTGCTCAAGCGGGGATACGAGTTGGCAGCGACGTATAACCGCCCCACCGCCTATGATGCACAATACCTCGCCGTGGCCGAACAACTTTCCTGCGCGTTTTGGACAGCCGACGAGCGTATGTTCAACGCGATGAAAGACCGGTTTCCGAGCATTCATTGGCTGGGGAACTGGACGACAGCAACGTAATCACGCCATCGCCCGCCCACCGTACGATGCAGTCGAACTAACGCGCGCTGGGGCGCTGCCCCACACCCCGGCAGGAGTTTGCACTCCTGCACCTCCTTACTCGCGATGAAATCGCAAATAAGGGTGTCCGGAGCAGCGAAAGCCCATTGGAGAGAATCTCCTTTTTAGCCCCGCAACCGGCGGAAGACGCGCCGCAGCATCGACAGTTCTTCGAGGCGCAGAATCACACCCAGTGCCAGATAAGTCGCGCCGCAGGCGGCGAGGCTCAGGCCGACACCGACGATTTCGTTGAGCGTGTTGGTGCCGAACAACGGGGCGAGCGCCTGCATCACGAGCAGGCCGATCGCCGCCATCCCCAGCGAGGCAACGAGGCCCCGCGCGAACGTGCCGATCAGCCGCTGGTTGGCGAACACCGGTCCGCGCCGTGCGAGTAAAACGGCCGAGATGCTCGCGTGCGTGACGTGCTTGACCGCGTCAGCCAGCATGAGTGCGTAGAGATCGAAGGTCGGGAAGAGAAGCACGGCGGCGATCGCATAGACGATCAGACTGGCGACACCGACCAGCGCCGGAGTCAGCGTGTCCTGACGCGCATAGAACGCGTAGACCAGCAGCAGATCCCACGCGGCAAACGGCAGGCCAATCACGTACAGCCGCAGCGCCAGCGCGGTGATGCCGGTGTCGTACGGCGTGAACGCGCCGTGCTCGAACACGAGCTGAACGATCGGCACGGCCAGCACGGCCAGCGCCAGCGCCGCCGGCAGGATCAGCACGGTGGTCATGCGCAGGCCGAGGCCAAGCGTGTCGGCGAACGACTGTCCCTCGGCGGCTTCACCGTCCCGTTCGGCGACGGCGGCGCGGCTGAGCGTCGGCAATACCGCCGCGCTGATCGCCGTTGCGACCAGACCCTGCGGGAACTGAATGAGCGTCGTCGCCCACTGCATGTAGTTGTTGCCGTGGTCGATCAATGCGCGCGCGGCAAGCGCGTAGGTGAAGAACCGCGTGGTGATGAGATCGACGATCAGCGAGCCGATAACCGGCACGTACAGCCGGCCGATCCGGCGCAGCACCGGCGCCACCAGCGGATCGCGCCAGTGCAACGACAGGCGCAGTCTGCCGGACCGCAGGCCGTAAAGCTGAAGCGCGAGCTGTGCCGCCGCCGCCGCAATCCACGCCACCGCCGCCGCTTCGATCTGGCGAGACCCGCCGAGGATCAACGTGACGGCCACCATCGTGCCGTTGAAGACCGCCGCGGCCAGCGCCGGATAGGTGAAGATGCGCAAGGCATACAGCGCGCCGCTGTACAAGGCGAACAAGCACATCAGCAGCAGTGCCGGCGCGGTCAGCCGGATCAGGCCGGCCGTCTCCTCCACCGTCGCCGCGTCACCGCCGATGATGCGCGCGATCGGGAGCGCTGCCGCAATCATGACGAGCACGACGACGGCCAGCGCCAGCACCACGATCCCGGCCAGCGCCGCCAACACGCGCCACAGGGAATCGCGCCCGTGCTTCGAGTCGATCTCGCTGAGCACCGGCACGATGGCGCTGTTGACGTGGCCGGCGATCAGCAGATCGAACAGCGAACGAGTGACGAGTACGGCGTTATTGAACGCTTCGAGCGCCCGCGACGCGCCGAACAAGTTCGACAGGACCACCTCGCGGCCCAGGCCCAACACACGGCTGGCGATGTTCCCAGCGGCGATGATGGCCGATGCACGGGCGATAGACGGCGGTCGGGCGGACATGGGTGTTCGGCTTGGTGTCGGTGTTAGGGCGCGGCGCGGATGCGGGCGATCAGCGCGGTGGTGCTGCGCTCCGGCACAAGGTCGATCAGCTCGACGCGCCCGCCGAGGTTTTCGACCAGCTCGCGCTCCGGAAGCGGCTTGTCGTGATAGTCACCGCCTTTGACGTAGATGTCGGGCCGCAGCATCTCGATGACCGCGTTGGCCGTGTCCTCCTCGAATACGATGACGGCCGTGACTGGCTTGAGCGCATCGATCAGCGCGGCGCGTTCGACGGCGGGCGTGTACGGCCGCCCCTCGCCTTTGAGCCGACGGGTCGACTCGTCGCCGTTGACGCCGACGAACAACGCGTCACCCAGGCGGCGGGCGGCCTGCAAATACTGGACGTGGCCGATGTGCAACAGGTCGAAATGGCCGTTGGTAAAGACGACCGAACGGCCGGTATCGGCGAAGGTGTTGCGCAGCAGGACGGCTTCGGGCAGGCTCAGGACAGGCATATCAGCGCCCCGAACCGGCCGGTCATGCCCTTCTCGGCACGGTGGCTGAAGAAGTCGTCGGTGCGCTCGGCGGTGCACACGCCCATAACTTCGATCCGTTCGACGCCAGCGTTGGCGAGGTCGCGCCGGTTGGCCTCCCACAGGTCGAAGTAGGCCGTGCCATCGGATGGATCGCGGCGGATCAGCCTGTCGATGTCGCCGAAATAGGTGTGTGCGGCGCGCACAACCTCCTCGCCAACCTGGTAACGGCGCGGGCCGATGGAGGGCCCCACGCCGGCTTGCACGTCGGCGGGGTTGGTACCGTAGGCGTGAGTCATTGCGCGGATCAACGAGGAAGCCGCACCACGCACCGTGCCACGCCAGCCCGCGTGGGCAATACCGATCACCCCGCGCACCGTATCGACCGCGAGGATCGGCGTGCAGTCGGCGAAGCGCATGGTCAACACCACGTCGTGCCGGTCGGTGATCATGCCGTCCGCTTGCGCCAGCCAGCGCCGGTCGCGCGAGGGGCGCAGCACGCGCACCGTTTCGTTGCCGTGTACCTGCCACGTCGTCGTCATGCGCTGCGGGTCAACGCGCATCGCCTCCGCCATGATCTCGTGATTGCGCCGCACGTTGTCCTGCGAATCGCCGATGAATCCGCCCGTGTTGAGCGATCCGAACGGCTCCGGGCTGACGCCGCCGTGCCGCGTAAATACCGCGTGGGTCGTGCCTTCGAAACCGTCGAAGGTGTAATACGGCACCGGGCCGTCGATGCGCTGCATGAGGGTTTCCTTTTGAACCGCACCGCGGCATTATAGCAAACGTTGGGCGGGGGTTCGCCCCTGTACACGCAGCTACAAGGAACCGTTCATGCGTCGACTTCCCGCCGTGCTGACGATCGCCGCCGCGATTGCGATTACCCTGCTCGGGTTTCATCACGTCGCGTTCAGCGGCCTGATCTTCGGCAAAGGCGATGCGTTCCATTACTTTACGCCGCTGTGGGCCGCGCGCGACGTGGCGCTGCGGTCATTCGACCTACCGATGTGGACGGATCAGGTGTTCATGGGCGTGCCACTGCTGGCCGACCTCGCAGCTTGGCACCTTCTATCCGCCGAACTGGCTCACCGTGTGGCTGCCGGCGTGGGACGCGCTCAAGGTCAGCGTGCTGATTCATGTCGCGTGGGCAGCGGCTGGTGCGCTGGTGCTGGCCCGGCGCAGTGTAGGACTCGGCCTCGTTCCGGCGCTGGTCGCAGCGGCCGTGTTTGCGTTGGGTGGATACGTCGGCGCGCATGTCGAACAGATCAACCAGCTTCAGGGGATCGCGTGGATGCCGTGGGCGGCGGCGTGTTTTCTTCCGCCGGCGTCCGGCCAACAGAGTCGCGGCGGGCGGATCGTCTCGCTGCTGGCGTTGTCCGGTATTCTGGCGCTGATCGCCCTCAGCGGGCACACGCAAACACTGTTCATTACCGGCGTGATGCTGGGCGTGCTGGCGCTCGTCCCGCGCGGCGAACGCGGCGCCCGCGAAGTCGTGACCGGTACGGGCCTGCGTCTGATCGGACTGGCAGCCGCGTCGGTGATCGCCCTGGCATTGGCCGCCGTGCAGATTCTGCCGACACTGGAACTCACCGGATTAAGCAACCGATCGGGCGGGTTTTCGGCGCTGGCGGCGATGGCGTTTAGCTGGAACCCAAACCTCGCCGCGCGCGGCCTGCTGCCCAGCCTCGACGGGCAGGTGTTCGGTGAATATGTCGCGTATCTCGGCGTGTTCGGGCTGGGATTGGCGGTGTGGGGCGCGTTATATGGCCGCCGCGCGCGCTGGCCGTGGCTCGTGCTCGCGGTCGTCGGAGTCGTGTTGGCGCTCGGGCTGTACACGCCAGTTTACTGGGCACTGGCCGAACTGCCGGGTTTCAACCTGTTTCGCGTGCCGGCGCGTTGGCTGGCGTTCGTCGCATTGGGCGGCTCGATGCTGGCCGGCCTCGGCGCCGATGCGCTGCTGAAGCGCACTGCCAAGAAGCCCAACCGCGGACTGCTCGCTGCCGTGGGGCTGGTCGCCCTGCTGGCGGTCCTCAGTGTGTGGCGCGCGCCGGCCTCCGCCGACGAGGTCGATGGATCGTCCAGCCCGACCTTGTCCACCATCCTGTTCTGGGCAGCCGCCGGTCTGATGTTCGCCAACGTCGTGCTGCTCTCGCGGCAGACGGCGCGCCGTGGACTGCTGACCGTGCTGCTGGTGGGGATCACCGCCGGCGAACTGGCGATTGCCGCCACCAACATGCCGCATGCCGATCTGGTCGATCCAGCCGCGGCCAGCGACCCGCGGTTGACCGCGTATCAGATCGAGGCGGATGGCGGCGGACGGCTGTTGTCGATCTCCAACGGCTACTTCGACACGTACGACCACGACGCCCTGCTCGACTATTACGACTTGGTCGGCATGACCGAACGCGCGGCAAAGGCGGGACTGACCGCCGCCAAGCTGAAGGAGTTACAGGCGCCGAATTTCCCACTGCTGTACGGCCTGTCGACCGCCGACGGCTTCGGCGGCGGGTTGGTGCCAACCGTGTACTACTCGGCGTTCTCGGCGCTGCTGCTGCCGGAAGGCGAGCCGCGTACGCAGGACGGACGGTTACGTGAGCTGCTCGCGCTGCCGGCGTGCCTCGGCGCGTGCGTGCCGGAGAATCGGTGGCTCGACCTCGCCGGCGTCAAATACCTCGTCCTCGACAAGACCGCCGACCGGTTCTACGACGACATCCAGTTCGACGTCAGCCTGCCGGTGCGCCTGTCCGGCGGAGGCACGTCGCAGTCCGGGTCGGTCAGTCCAACGTTCGCGGCCGATGAACTGCATGTGTTGCTCGCCGGCGACCCATCCAATCTGCGGGCGTGGTTCAATGTCCGCCCCACGGTCGAGATGACTCTCATTGACGCCCGCCAAGTCGACGACCGACTAACGTTGGCGCGCTTCACTGCCGCGCTGACATCCGTCGAAAGCGTCGCGCTCCGCAGCGAATCGGAGGACATCACTGTGCGCGCTGCTACGCTTGTGGATACCCGTTCCGGCGCGTTCGACATGGTGCCGCTGGGCGGCTGGGACAAGCTGCTTTCAAGCGATATCAAGCTCTACCGGCGCCAGTCCGGCACGGTCGTGTGGCCATTCCTCGC
The DNA here is from genome assembly GCA_016716525.1 of Candidatus Flexicrinis affinis. NCBI lineage: Bacteria > Bacillati > Chloroflexota > Anaerolineae > Aggregatilineales > Candidatus Flexifilaceae > Candidatus Flexicrinis > Candidatus Flexicrinis affinis. The sequence goes on along the minus strand of JADJWE010000009.1, from coordinate 157,353 downwards.
CCGTGTCGACACCGTCCTGCCCGACTCGTGGGACGGCAGCGAGGCGGCCATCGAACGCATGCGCGATCCGGCTTTCGATCCGCTGACCGCCGCGGTCGTCCACGGCGCGCCGGACGATCTGGCTACGCCATCCGCCGACATCCCGGCCCTCAGCCTTGTCGTATCGTACACACGGGCCGGCACCCACAGCGAGGCGACCGTCGTCAATACGGCGTCCGTGCCGCTGGCGTTGGTGTTCAACACGGCCTATTTCCCGGGCTGGACGGCAACCCTCGACGGCGCGGACACCCCCCTTTACCGCGCGGACATTATGTTCCAAGCGGTGATCATCCCGCCCGGCGAACACACGGTCACCGTCGACTACCGACCGCCGTGGGTTCGGCCACTGCTGGCCTTTGCAGCCTTTGCGTGGGCGGCGTGGATCCTTGCATTGTTCGCCACCGTTCGCCTCAGCAGACGCTAGAGCTGCGGGGCGCTGCCCCGAACCCCGCCAGAAGGCTTTCGCCCTCTAGACTCCCATCCCGCGGATTGATCCCGCGTGCGGGATCAATCCGCAGATAGAGGGTCAAGGGGTGCCAATCCCTTGTGGAGGTGCGGAGGCGAAGCCTTTGCCTGCAACCTACAACGCGTCAATATCGAGCAATGGAATCACGTAGATGACGGGCTGTTCGTAGGGGTGTGCGGCGCGGATGGCGTCTACGACGGCGCGACCCTGCGAACGGGCGCAAAAGGTCTCGACTCGCCACTCGTCTACGGCGTTGATCTGGCCGACCATGCCGACGTGCGGATTGGCATCTTCGGCCGGCTTAAAACGCCCGCGCCCGATGTTGGTGAAGGCACAGTGGGTGTAACTGCCGATCTGCCCGCCGCCGGCGGACGCGATGGCGTCGAGCACGGCGTCGACATGCGACTCCGGCACGGTGGTGACGATGTACAGATCGTCGGTCATGAGGTCTGTTCGCGGTGGGTGGGCTTCAGCGCGCGGTGGCGGAACAGGATTTGCCACACGCGCAGGGCGGCCTCGACCATGATGCGCGTATCCATCTTCGATGCGCCACGCTCGCGATCCGGGAAGTGGATCGGCACTTCGCCGAGCTTGTAGCCGAGGCGATGCGCGACGTAGGCCAGTTCGACCAGAAACACGTAGCCGTTCGACCGGATGCGCTCCAACCCGATGCCTTTGAGCGCCGATGCGCGCCACAGCCGGAAACCGCTGGTCGCGTCGTTGATCGGCAGGCCGAGGATCGTGCGGACGTAGATTCGGTTCGCCCACCAGCTCAGCAGTTTGCGGTGCGGGCCCCAATGCTCGTCGACGCTGCCGCCTTTGACGTAACGCGAGCCGATCACGACATCCGCGCCGGCGTTGACGGCGGCGAGCATGGACGGAATGTACTTGGGCTGGTGGCTGAAATCGGTGTCCATCTGCAGGACAAGCTCGGCGCCCTCGGCGATGGCGCGCTGGAATCCACCGATATACGCCGGACCCAACCCGCCCTTGCCCGGGTTGTGCTGCACGCTGACGCGCCCCGGCATTTCGGCGGCGAGTTCGTCGGCGATGCGGCCGGTACCGTCCGGCGAGTTGTCGTCCACGACGAGCACGTGCAGGTCGGGGATGTCGAGGCCGAGCAGGGCTTCGACCAGCAGGGCAAGGTTTTCGGCTTCGTTGTAGGTCGGCAGGACGACCGTCAGTTTGGGCATCACAGACTGCTTTGCGCGGACGACTGAATGGGGTGAAGTCTACGGGCCGCGCGGCATGCGCGCAAGATACGACCTGCCATCGCACGTCCGCCGCGATTCTTACATGCCGTTTACAGACCTGTGCTATAACACTCCGCGATTCAGAACAGAACGGCATCACGAGACATTGAGGGGATACGGGCTATGACCGACGTGCCGGCCGAACAGACCACGTTCAATTTTCAGGCAGAGATTCAACAGCTTCTGCACATTTTGGTCCACGCGTTGTACACGGAGCGCGACATCTTCCTGCGCGAGCTGATCTCGAACGCAAGCGACGCGCTCAACCGCGCGCAGTTCGAGTCGCTCACCAACCGCGACATGCGCGATCAGGACGCCGAGTTGGCGATCCGCATCACCGTCGACGACGACGCGCGGACGGTCACGATCAGCGACAGCGGCATCGGCATGACGCGTGACGACCTGATCAACAACCTCGGCGTGATCGCCCGCAGCGGCGCGCGCGCCTTCATCGACGCGCTCAAGGACGCCAAGGACGCCGAGACGGCCAAGAGCGTGATCGGGCAGTTCGTAGAGCCACAAGGCCGACGAACCGGCGTGGGCGTGGGAGGCCGAGGGCGGCACCAACTTCACCATCGCTCCGGCGGAGCGCGCCCAGCGCGGCACGGACGTGATCGTCACGCTCAAGGACGACGCCGACGACTTCCTGCAGACGTGGAAGCTCAAGGACGTCATCCGCACCTACTCCGACACGATCAGCTTCCCGGTGTACGTCGGCGAGGACGCCGAGCCGACCAATCAGCGCATCGCCATCTGGCGGCAGGACCCGAAAGAGATCGAGGCGTCGAAGTACGACGAGTTCTACCGGTCGATGACCTTCGACTTTAACGGTTCGCAGAAGGTCATCCACATGCGCGCCGACGTGCCGCTGCAGTTCTACGCGCTGCTGTTTGTGCCGTCGAGCAATCAGCCGCCGATGTTCAGCCCGCGCAAACAGGTCGGGCTCAAGCTGTACGCCCGCAAGGTGCTCATTCAAGACTACTGCACGGACCTGCTGCCGGATTACCTGTCCTTCCTGCACGGCGTGGTCGACAGCGAGGACATCCCGCTCAGCGTCAGCCGCGAGACCGTGCGCGCCAACGTGCTGATGGGCCAGCTCAAGAAGGCGATCACGCGGCGCGTGCTGGGCGACTTCAAGAAGATGGCGACATCCGACCGCGAGGCATGGATCAAGCTGTACGAGCAGTTCGGGCGCTTCCTCAAGCAAGGCGTCGCGCTGTCGCCGGAGGACAAGGACGATCTGCTGCCGCTGCTGCTGTTCCCGACCACCCACGACGGCAGCAAACAGCCGACCACGCTCAAGGAATACGCCGACCGGATGGTCGACAACCAGAGCGAGATCTACTACATCGTGGCCGACGACTTCCACAGCGCGCGGCGCAGCCGCACCTCGAACCGTTCAGCAAGCGCGGGATCGAAGTGCTGATCCTGAGCGATCCGGTTGATCCGATCCTGCTCACCAACCTGTCCGAATTCGAGGGCAAGAAGCTGCGCTCGGTGGACGACGCCGAACTCGACCTGACTGACGTCGGCACGCCCGCCGAAGACGAGGAAGCCGCGCCCGAGCCGGTGGCCGAGGCCGACTTCGAGACGGTGCGCAACCGCTTCGCCGAGCTGCTGGGCGAGCGTGTGAAGGGCGTGCGCGCCAGCAAGACGCTGGCGGGCGCGCCGGCGCGCCTCGTCAGCGACGACAACAGCGCCGACGCGCAGATGTTCCGCGTCAACCGCCTGCTGTCGCGCGACTACTCGCTGCCAGTCAAGACGCTCGAACTCAACCCGCGCCATCCGCTGCTGCACAATCTCGCCAGGCACATCGCGGCGGGCGGCGACGAGGTGGTCGATCTGGTGATCGAGCAGGTGTTCGAGACGGCGCTGCTGCAAGACGGCATCCATCCCGATCCGGCGTCGATGGCCGAACGGCTGACCAAGCTGATGCAGAAGGCCACGGAGTAGGAGCCAGTTTTCAGGAATCAGATGTCAGGCGTAGGGGCGACCCGCCGGGTCGTCCCGTACCGCGCGAGCCCTCACCCCTAGCCCCTCTCCCTCAGGGAGAGGGGAATTACTTGTTGAACACGAAGGATGCGAATGGTCGCGGCGGGCTGCGGTTGGTCGCTTCCCCCTTTCCCCTTTGCCCTCTCCCCTTTCCCCTTTCCCCTATCCGATCGCGGCGCGGAGCCAATCCACGATCGGCTTCATGGCGGCGAAGTGGGTCATCAGCACGTCGACGAGCGCGGCAGAGCGCGCGATGTCCTGCGGCAGGCCGCTGATCGAGGCGTACAATCCGCCGTAGCGCAGCCATTCGGCGCGCGGATGCTCGGGGTCGTAGCCGGACGGCACGCGCTTGAAGCTCCCGCCATTGAGCGTGTAGGCCCGGCCTTGCGCACGGTAGCGACCGCCTTCACGAGCGCCGGGCCGTGCGTGTCGGACACGACCGCATCGCGATAGCGGGCCAACGCGCCTTTGTCGAACCCGGAAGACGCCAGCCATGCAGTCGACACCGTCGAGCGTAATCTGCAGGCCGAAGCCGGGGCTGTCCATCTTCTTGCCGCCGACCGGAAACATCATCGGGATGTGCGTCTTGTACGGCGACTTGTCAGTGCTGAAGCGCGTGTCGCGGTGCAGGCGCATCAGATTGCCGCTGCCGTTGGTGCGCGTATCGACCGTGATGCCCGGCACGAGGTCTTGCAAGCGCGCGCCGAGCGCCTCCACCAGCGCGACCGCGGGACCCTGAACGGTATCGAGATACGCTTGCTTGCGGGACTCGAACCACTCGCGGGTGTTGTTCGCGGCGAGATCGCGCATGAACTGAAGCCCTTCGGCAGGGAAGCCGGTGAACGGGGTGCCCGGCGCGCGTTGGGTCATGGGTTACGCCTCCTCGGCTTGCGGCATCTCGACGACGAGCGGCTCGCCGGTCTCCAGCAGGGTCTTCAGGCCGCTGAGGATCTGCGCCCAGCCCGAGCCGATGCCCTGCGTGAGCGGTGCGTCCGGATTGAGGCCGCTGTGGGTCAGCACGAGGCGGCACGCCGGCCCGAGCTGCTCGATCTCGAACGTGACCCGCGACGTGCGCCGGCCCTCGGGGCCGTCGTTCCACACCGGGCGGAAGGTCGTGACCAGCTTGCGCGGCGGGTCGGCTTCGAGCACTTCGCCTTCGAGCATCACCTGCGCCTCAGGGCTGTCGTAGTGATAGGCGTACGCCGAGCCGGGCGTCCAGTCCGACTTGACGCGCGTGCCGAAGTAGTACAGCCGCGTGATGTCGCCTTGCGTGAGCGCGTTCCAAAGCTGTTCGGGCGTCGTTTTGATGAAGACTTCGTAGACGTGGTTGGGCTTCTCGGTCATGGGGGTCTCCTCGAGTGCGGTCTTTAGATCGACGAGCGAGCGGGCCCACGGCTGGGAAAACTTGCTCACCCAGCGGTCGTAGACCTGTTGGATGGGGACGGTGTTCAGGTAGTGAAACTTCTCCCGCCCGACCTTGTGCGTGGTGATCAGCCCCGCGGTCTCCAGCACCTGCAGGTGTTTCATGACGCCGAAGCGGGTCATGTCCGGCAGGGCGGATTGCAGCTCGCCCAGCGTTTGGCCGTCGCGCTGGAAGAGCCGGTCGAGAAGGGTGCGGCGGTTGGCATCCGCCATGGCTTTGAACACCTGTTCCGTATCCATGCGTTCATTATATGTGACTATTTGGTCACATGTCAACAGGTTCCATCGAATCTGAAGCAATCCCAACGCGGTGTTCGATCGCTAGATCATTCAGTTAGTGCACAATCTTGCGTTATACTATAACCATCTTAAGGTACACATTAGGAGTTAAACATGCGTCGTCCGATAGTTGCACTTGCACTGATACTTGCTGTTCTGGTCGTACCGACCTTGAGCGCACAGGACACCCCGGCAGAGTGTCCTGAGGCCGCGGATCTACTGCCGGAGATTATCGAATTCGCCACAGAGTTAGCCGATGAGCCTCTGACCGCGCTCGAGATGATCTACGAAGCCGTGCAGGAAGTGCGGGCCAAATGCGCCGGCCTTATTTTCACGAGTGAGGAATACGGACTATCACCGGCGCTCGGCCCGATTTCCCTCGATATAGGCACATACCGTCTATCGCTCGAAATCGAGGGCCAGATGGCAATCAACGTCGACTTACTGGATCTCGACGGCGACAACTGCGGGCAGTTCATCCCGACGCTCTTTATCGTGACTCAGACCGATACGCAGCAGATTGTCCAGCTTGAACGCCCGTGCGACGCGCTGTTGGAGTTCACGACGATCAACATGAATTTCGGCGGTAGCGCAGGGAGCTGGATGCTGACGATCGAGAAACTGAGGTAGACATGCTGTTTCTAGCTATTTCACTTGGCTTTCTTGGCATAGTGTCGTGCTACTTCAACTGGATTGTCGGCTTACTGTTTGTCACGGCCTCATGGGTCGCGTGGTCAGCGCACAAGCGTACTGAGCAGCGCGCCCGCGAGGATCGCCAGCATCAGGAACTGATCGCCGCGATTCGCGAGGGCAAGGTCACGGAAAGCGACCTACAGCAGCCCAAATAGCATGCACCCTGTCAGGGAGCCGATCGACTTCATCCTACATCACGCCGATCCGACCGCTGGCCCACGCGTGAGTTCAGTCTCTGTTGTCGCAGTTTGGATTCATTTGCATTTGATCCGGGCGATGTGATCTCACCCCAGCCACTCGCCCAACACCTCGGACGTGTGCTGGCCGAGGAGCGGCGGCGGGTAGCGAATCGCGCCGGGAGCGTCCGGCAGCAGCGGTGACGCCACCGACCGGATCGGCGTGCCGTTCCCCAGCGTGACGTCGCGCACGAGATGATGCGCCGCCGCGTGCTCGCTCTCCAACGCCTGCGTCACTGTATTCACCGGCCCCGCCGGAATCCCCGCCGCCAGACACGCCTCGACCCAATACGCTGCCGGACGTGACGCGAATGCCGGCGCAAGCTCGGCGATCAGCGCGTCGCGGTGGGTCACACGCGCCGGATTGGTCGCAAAGCGCGGGTCGGACGCGAGATCGGGGCGGTCGAGGATGCGGCACAACGCGGCGAACTGCCCGTCGTTGCCGACCGCCAGCGCGAACGGCGCATCCGCCGCGTCGAAGTTCTGATACGGGACGATGGTCGCGTGGGCGTTGCCGTAGCGGCGCGGGGTCTGCCCGCTGACCAATGCGGCGCTGGCAACATTGACGAGCGCGGATAGCTGCGAATCGAGCAGCGCGAGGTCGAGATGCCGGCCCTGTCCGGTGCGTTCGGCGTCGCGCAGGGCGTCGAGGATCGCGCTCAGGGCGAACAGGCCGGTGAACACGTCGGCCACCGCCACGCCGACCTTATAGCCGGGGCCGTCCGGCGGCCCGGTGATCGACATCAGGCCGGACATGGCTTGAATCACGTGGTCGTAGCCGGGGCGGTCAGCGTACGGGCCGGTCTGTCCGTAGCCGGTGATGCTGGCGTAGACCACGGCGGGGTTGTCGGCGCGCAGAGTGTCGTAGTCGAGGCCGAAACGGGCCATCTGCCCCGGCTTGAAGTTCTCGACCACGATCTGCGCGCGGACGGCCAGTGCGCGGGCGATGCGCTGGCCGTCCGGGTCTTTGAGGTTCAGGACGATGCTGCGTTTGTTGCGGTTGACCGACAGGTAATACGCGCTCTGGCGGTCGGGGCCGTCACCGGCCCACGGCGGGCCCCACTGGCGCGTCTCGTCGCCCTGCGGGCTTTCGACTTTGACGACATCCGCGCCGAGGTCGCCCAACAGCATCGTGCAGTACGGGCCGGCCAGCACGCGCGAAAAGTCCAGGACGCGCACGCCCTCTAACGACACCGGGGGCTCCTAGCCTGTGCGGTGCAAGCAGCGAGACTGACTTGAAACTGCTGCGACGTGTGGTGAGCGATGACTCGCATCAACTTCTCAGCACTCAGGGCGTACCTGCGGACTCAAATGTACCGCGTCTCGTGTGTCCGATTTTCGAATTACCTCACCCCCCGCCCCCTCTCCATGGCCATGGAGAGGGGGAGTCGAGCAAAGCAAGACGGGGGTGAGGTCACGCGACGCGACGAACCTACAAACACCGACTCGGCGCATTCAACGCTTGGTTTAGCCGAACGAGCCGTCCGGGTTTTCGAACTCTTTGCCGCCTTCGCCGGTGATGCCGCGCTGGGCGCGCGACGCACGCTCGACCTGTCGTTTGACGAACGCCTCGATCTGCGCCGGCGTCTTGACCGATTGGCCCCACTGCGACGTCTCGGACGCCATCACCTCCAGCGTGCCTTCGGTATAGGCGATATAGGCCGAGATGAAGCGCTCGTCGTCGATGTCGCTGATGCGGTCGGTCAGTTGGGCGTCGGCGGCCTCAAGGCTCTCCTGCGCGTCCTTGTAAATCTGCACGAACTTATCCCACTGATACACGCCCAGCAGCGCGCCGAAGAAGCCGCCGATGGCCGGAAAGATGATCGATAGGCCGGCGGCGATGCTGGTCCACAACTGCATGCTGCGGCAGTTCGACAACTGCTGGACGGTCGCCGCCGCGGCGCTCTCGATCCCGCCGGAAAGCTGCGCGGTCGACACGGCGCGGATCGCCTCGGTGCAGGTTTCGTTGAATGCCGACGGGGCCATGGTGATCGCGAACACGGTCGCGACGACGGTCGCGAGACCCATCGACGCGCGGATCATATTGACCTGCCCGCGCGCCTTGCGGAACGGGTCGAGCTTGCTCTGATAGTAGTGGCGCTGATCGCCGAGCGCGAAGCGGTCAAGATCTTGTAACGGACTTCCAGTTCCTGACGGTTTACCATGTGGCGTTCCCCCTACTTCGGCTGGACCGGGGATTCCGGGAAGAAGCCGCGGTTGATGTCAGCAGCACGTTTGGCCAGCAGCGTTTCGCGATCGAAGCGGTCTTCGACGCCATCATAAGGTTCGAGGCGCATAAGGTAGCGGAAGTACTCGCGGCGCAGGTGCTCGGCCTTGAGGCGGTTCTGCAACCACAACTGCTGCGGCGGCTCGTCGGCAGTCAACGCGGCGATGAACGACGTCAGACCGGCGATGATGGTCTCAATGCCGCCCAGCCACGGCGTCAGCCGCGGGGCCGACTCCAGCGTTAGCGCCATGATCGAGCCGACGATTGTCGCGGCCAGCGCCAGCAGCGCGTACATCAACTGCGAGCGCCTGTAACGATTCTGCTGCCGCGCCGCTTCGTAGTCGAGCCGGCGGAACAGCCGCAGCACTTCCTTATCCAGTACGTGCAGGTCTTGGAGGATGGACTGTGCCGCCTCCGGCGTACAGGTGGCGAGCATCTCGTTCAAGTCGTCTTCCGGCAGCAGTTGAAACGCGGCCGACTCGTCGGAATCGTTGAAGCGGAACTTCGGCATGTACTTGAACCACTCCGGAACCCACCGCGCGTCTTGCGCGTTTCCTGCGTGATTGGCTCCGGGCGGTTCGTAGCGCGGCGGCTTCTGCGGCTGACTCGGCGGACGCTGCGGCGGCGCCTCGGGGATCGGCGGCGGAGGCGTTTCACCGGGTTGGTCGATGGGTGGTGGATTCGACGCCATAAGTCGTCCCTCCTTGGATGACTTGCGTAGCCCTCTTCAGTATGGCGCAGGAACGGAAGTCTTGGCAAACGCGGCCGCGCTAGCCGTACGACTCCGTTCTGGGGGCGGGGCGGCGGGTGCCGCATCGCCCCATGAATTCGAACTGCTCGACCCAATAGCCGAACCAGCGCGGCGACACCGCCTGTTGAATCTCGATCGACATGCGGTCGCTGGTCGACTGCAAGTGCCATCCGTACAGTTCGATGATGGCCGTGCCGCTGGCCTTGTCCGGGTCGATCAGCACCATGCTGCACCCGGGCGAGTACGGCAGCAGCCGGCCCTCGAAGCTGCCCAGTGTGTTCCAACTGCGAAGGGTTGCGAACTTCTTCAGCGTGTTGGCGATCTCCTCCGGCAGGTGCTGATGCTGAAAGTCGACCGACTTGTCGAGCTGTTCGGAAAGCAGCGCGACCGCTTCCGGTTTGCTCGGGTCCTGAATGATCACCCGCAGCTCGCCCCCGCGCTGCGAAAGGACCGACTGGCGGATCGCGTCGAGGTTCGGGCCGGCCAGCACGTTGGCGGCGGACGGCGCATAAATCCACAGCTTGCGCGCCTTTGATGCGATCCGGCAGATTCCCGAGTTCCGGGCGGCTGTGCAGGTAGTCTTCGATCGACGCCTTGCCTTCGACCGGGCGCGACATGTTGAACACCAGCAAGCCGAGCGCACCGAGGATTACGGACATCTTGACCGAATCGGGAACGACGTCGTCAATCAGGCCTACCACCGCAACAATCCCCGCCACCACTGCGACGAGGTAGCTTTCGAGATTGCGCCGCGCACGCAGATCGCGACCGATACGGTTGAACATGCTGGCGATGGATCGAAACATGGCGGCCTCCTGATCGCTGTTCCCCATTCTAGCACCCGTACCGCGGCGCGGCGCACGAACGTGCGCAAATTCGTGCGCACGTTTCAGCATTGAAACGACGCCGAGGGGAACGCACAGAGGCGCGGACCTGCCGCGGCTCGCTTGGTTGGAAGGGGGTGGATGCGATTACTGCTCGACAGCGACGACCAGGCGCCACTCGCCGGCGACGACCTCTGCATGTGCAATTCAGGGCCAATGGGGCCTAGAAGTCATTATCACCTCCCATAGATCGGCACTGCTCTACTCATAAGGTAGGGATACACAAGCGTGAACGTGGTTGTGCACACTGACACTGTGTATGACAGTGGCTACTCAACGGGTCTATGCCCTGACGGCGCCACAATTGACTACAACGCATGTTGATAGCGAGCAGTCGGCTTCAGATATCTGAAGCAGTCGTAAGCCTAAGATTCTGGAGTCGCAGTCATGGAGTCCGGGTCTTCGACGAATCCAAGCTGCTCTGTGCAATCCTCGAAGAACACGTGTTCCGGGGTCGTGAAACTTGACCTGACACACAGGAGACGAGTTGCTACGGGGTCAGCCGAGTACACAACTGACTGCAGACTGTAGTCATCGGGTACTTCGCCACGGGGTTCCAAGACTTCCCAATCTTGAATGATTTCCGAGTCGGGCTGTATGACGAGCCGCGGCTTACAAGTTGCCCATGTGTCATAGCCTAAGGTACATACACCTTCTACGTCTCCCGTCGACACATCAATTCGGGCGGAAACAAGATCCCACTCACTTGCGACTGCGAGATGTACGTCTTCCAACGCATACCTGGCATCGTTCTCGGCAAGTGTTTCGATCACAACACCAAGCATTTCATTGCATGAGAAGTAGTAGTTCCAACTGTCGTCATTGAGTTGGTAATTGCTACAGAAGAATCTCATATTGTCAGAGAGATCTCCGGACACAACAAGCTCGATATCGTATCGAATTCGGTTCCAATCCTCGCCGCTCATTCGTTCGCCAATGTAGGGCTCTCGAATTAATAGGTTCTCCTCCAGATTGAACTGCCCTAGATCGCACATTGCCCATTCATCTCTGGGCCGAAATATGCAGACGCCTGAAAGGGTCCTGTCTTCATTCAGTGAGAGATAGATCGGCAACCAGCCGCGCTCTGAGTAGTAAGTCCAAGTCAATTCGGTTGGCTGCTGCGCGAGGAGGAGAGCAGGCGTCAAAATGCAGAAAACGACCATGCATATTGAAACTGTGCGGATCATCCGAGTGCCTTTCCTACTGTTTCAACACTGTCAAGCAGTGTATCACAGCAGGCCACAAGGATTGTGCGGGTCTTCCACGTGGAGTCCTCACCGGTGCGTGTACACACCCAGTATATGCACGCGGGCAGCGTAGGGTTTGATTTCGGACGTCGGGGAACTTACGGCTCGAGCTGCAGCTCGCCTCTGTAGCCGACGGTCATGCGCGCTGCGGCGACAGTCCCAACGAACCGGCCGTACTTGTTGTACGCCTGCATCACCGAGCGGATGACGTCGAGTTGGCCGTTGGGGAGTTTGGCCAGCACCTTGAACTTGGCTTCGCCGCCGTACCAGATGTCCTGAGTCGTCACCTGACCCTCGGCATCGCGCACCTGCGTCGCGACCTGCACGGCAGCCATGCCGTTGAATACATCGCCGACCGAAAGCCCGTTATACGAGACGCCGCCGTCGAACTCGGCATAGCCGCCCAGTCCCTGCCCTTCGATCGCCGCCAGCGCGCGGGTCATGAACGCGCGGATGTCGGGATCGATCTGCGGCGGCGCGGCCTGTCCGTTCTCCTTCGGGGCAGGATTGGGCGAGTCGGGCTGTTCGTCCGCGCCCAGTTCGACCTGCTCCGTCTGCTGACTGTTGGCAGGTGTCTCGTCGTATGTCTGGTCGTTCTCCGACTCGACCTCGCCGCCTTGCTCCTCGCCGCCCTCACCGGGGCCGACGCACTGCCCGACTCCACCGCCTGCGCCACCGCCCGTTCCGCCAGCCTTGTCTGGGTCGACAGCCGCGGCGTCACGCGCCCGTTTAGCGAGGGTCATCACCTGCGTCAGCGCCTTGAATGGCTTGCTCGACAGCTTGGAGGTTTGCAGCGCGGACAAAAGCCGTTCCATGTCCTGCGCGTTCATATCGGCCGGCACGATGCTGTCGAGCGCCGCGAGATCGGTGCCGCCCAGCTTGCTGCCTGTCCGATCCTTGAGAATCTCGAAGACGAGCGCCGCGTTCGGGTTCAGCACGACCGGCTGACTGTAGGCGTCGCCGCCCCCGCCTCTTGATCTTCGATGCCGGCGAATTCGGCATCGTCGCCAGCCACACCGCTGGTCGTGCCTTCGCCTTCGGAAGCATCGCCACCACCCGCGGCTTCTTCGCCTTCGCCGCTGCCGCCTTCCTCACCGCCGAAGCTGTACCCCTTGCCGGTGATCAACCCGTAGATGACCTCGATCGCCTTGATCGTGTCGGTCACGAGGAAGTACGCATTGAGGATCGGCACAAAGCGCGCCAGCGTCTTCTTGAGGACGGCGCTCATGGCCTTGGCCCAGCGCACCGCCTCGCCGAGCAGCCTGCGTGCCAGCTTCTTGTTCTTGGCGACCTTCTTGCCCAACGCCTTCAAGCCGCTGCGCACCTCTGCGAACTGCTTTGCGAGGTTGATTCGGGTGAAGCCGTCGGCGGTCTTCCACGCCGCTTCCAACTGCTTGAGCCGCCCCTTCAGATCGCGGATGTGCTTGAGCCAAACCTTGTTCTGGAACGCCATCGCGCGAAGCTGCTTGTGATGCGCCGCAATCTGCGCCAGCCGCAGCGCGTCCTCGGCCGGCAGCGCAAGGCTAAGTTTGATCGTCCCGACGAACACGGCCGTCTTCTTTGCCATAGCGCGGCCGAGCGCTGTTCCGCCGAAGAGCTTCTGCCCCACGACGTCTGCATGGTGGTGTGGTCGAACTTACCGCTGAGCGCCAGCTCGATCTCGCCGAGGTTCACGCTGGCATCGACATCCTTGAGGTCGGCCATGCTGGTATCGGCCGCGAGCTTGAATGCCGTGAGGGAGCTGCTGACCTTGACGTTTTGGCCCAGCCCCAGCCATTCGTTGACGGTCTCGTCCAGTGGATTGGGTACTTTCATCAACGAGGCGCTGAACTCGACCGCGCCCTTCTTGAGCGTATGGCCGAAGTCGCCCGCGCTCAGCACCGGCGACGGTGCGTTCGGATCGGCGTTCGGGTCGGGGTATTCGATCTGTCCCTCGACGACCGCTGACACATAATCGCCGGCCTTGAACAGCGGCAGTTGTACGGGCGTAGGCTGGCGCTGCGCAACCGCAACCCCGCCACCCTGGTCCCTGCACCGCCCGGCCCGTCTTCGCGCTGAATCATGCGCGTTAGCGCTCGGTTGCCGATCATGCGCTGCATCTGCAGCATGTGACTGACGTCGAGCGGCAGCGCAGCGGGCTGTGGCCTGTCCCCAGCAACGTCAAGCGCACCGTCACGTTGTTTCGGCGTCGTTCCCCTGCGGTTCTGAAGCGTTGTCGACGGTTCTGACATGAACCCAATTAGGTTACGCGCTGGATCGTGACGGTTGGAGATTGCCTCGTCCACGACCCCGCGCTTGCGCTGATGAGAGTGTACAGTAATCTGTGGAGATTCGCGCAAAGATTCGCGGTCTGTCGACACAAAGCTGACTTCTTCTCAACCGTATCCCTTCGCAATCATGCGCCTTTCATCCTGTCCGGCAATAATCCTCACGCCCATCGCACGTATCGAGGGAACGCCGATGCGATTCTTGATGATTCTTATGCTGGCCGTACTGGCCCTTATACCGGCGCAGGCGCGCGCGCAGTCGATCGGAAGCCGATGGTGATGCCGGTCGCGTCACCGCCCGGCCCGTCGACATGGCTGTTCGGGCAGGCGTATGGCAACACGCCCGGTGCTTACAATTTCGGCGACGCGTGGTATCGCGCGGGACAGGGGCTGCACTTCGGCATCGACGTCAGCATGCCGTGCGGTACACCGCTGGTGGCTGTGGCGGACGGGGTCATCGCGTTCGTCGACGATCTCGGCTTCGGCGCAGGCCACAATTTGATCGTGCGGCACGACCAACTCGGTGTCACGACGTTGTACGGGCATTTGCAGGGGCGCGCGCCGGTGTCGCCCGGCCAGCAGGTCGTGCAAGGCGAACAGATCGGCGTCAGCGGCGACCCCGACTCGACGTGCTTCTCGCGCCCGCACTTGCATTTCGAGGTGCGCTCGCTGGACTACCAGACCACCTTCAACCCGATCGACTGGATCGACGTCGACTGGCATACACTGGCACTGGTCGGCGCTTACAGCGGCAACCTGTTCCAAGGCGATATGGAGAACCCCGGGCGGTGGATGTCGCTGGACGATCAGCCGGACGTGCGGTTTTACGGCCCGCGCCTCAACGCCTACCGGTCGGTGTTCCCGCGCACGGGCGCCGACAACGCACCCAACAGCGCTGGTCCGCTGGAAAGATCTGCCTCCGCTGTCTCCGGCCGGGCAGTGGTCAGCGCGCACAATTGGCAGCGCGCAGTGCTGCTGGCAGAACTGGTGGCATCCGACCGACGCGGGCGGCCTCTACTCCATCGACGGGCTGTCCGGTCAGCCGGCACAGGTGATGCGGTGGGATCTGGCGGCGCCCAGTCTGAACCAAACGGTCGAACCCGCGCCGCCCGAGCATCGCTCGCCGGACTGGACGTGGCGTGGCCGCGTCGAGGGGCAGGACGCCGTGCTGTTCGATTCCGAAGGGCGCGAGTTCCGCTTCAACACGGGTGGGGCGCTGCCAGCCTTCAGCGCCGACAACAGCCGGCTGTTGTGGGTGAGCACGCGCCCAACCGTCCCCGGTGAACAGCGTGCGCCCGCGGTCGTGCGTGTCGCCGGCGTGCTGGGCGGCGGCACCTTCGATCTGTTCAGCGCGCCGGGCGCCAACGCGCAGTGGCTCGACGACCGCCGTGTGCTGGTGACCGTGCCGGGCGACGACCGCGTGACGACGATGATCGTCATCGACGCGCAGACCGGCGAGCAGTACGAGTTAGGCCGTTGGTCGTGGGTGCGCGGAACGAACGTCGGCCCCGGCGGGCAGTACGTCGTGTTCTACGCGACCAATCAGCCCGACCCGAACGCCTCGGGCGTGTACGCGATCCGCACCGAGCCGGGCGCTCCGGCGCAGCGGCTGCCGTTCTTCGGCAGTTGGCGCTGGCGCGACAGCGACGAGCTGTACGCGATCCCGTTGGAGCCGGGCGCAGCGGCGCACGCGCTGCATCATGTTGACCTGAACACGCGGGTTATGACGCCGCTTTCGACCGCGCCCTTCAAGATCATGAACGGCGACTGGGCGGTCAACGCCGACAGGACGCGCGTCGCCTTCCGCGACATCTCCACCCGCGAGCTCACACTGCTGGAGGTGGGCGGGTAGCCCGTAACCCGCCTGACAATGAAAACAGCGCGCCGATTTGGGCGCGCTGTTGTTAAGCGTGAATGGATAGAACTAACGCCGGCGTGGATCGTGCCGCGGAGGGTTGGAACGCACGGGAATGGGGATCGGCTGCGGCTTGGGGCGCTTGCCGGGGTTCAACAGGCGGTCGAGCGCCTCGAAAATCTCGCGCGCACCGTCGACCAAATCGTCAAGCACGTTCCGCTTCTCTTTGGTGCTAGCCATGGCATCGCCTCTCTGACTAAACAAACGACCCCGCAGCGCAGGCCGGGGGGTCATCGTGTGGACCTAATGAGACTCGAACTCATGACCTCTTCAATGCCATTGAAGCGCTCTCCCCAACTGAGCTATAGGCCCGCATGAGTTCAGGAGTCTAACCCCTGAATAACGCTGTCAATGCTGACTCTACACCCGGAACTCGCGTTTTGTGTGCGGTACTTTGCATCTTTCTAACAACCCGTCACCAAATGTTCATCCGCCGCTGATTCAGGGGTGGCGTCGGATGCGCGCCGGGTTCTCAATCGCGCCAAAACCCGAAACTGCGCTACAATAGGGCATCATTTTGGCTGCAATGTTATTCATCACGTTTATCAAGCGAACCACACGAGGCGGGACCGTGGCTGGCGAAACCATCCTCATCGTAGACGACGCTCAGCAGAACCACCACTTCCTCAACGATTATGTGCTTGTCCCGAACGGGTACAAGCCCATGAGCGCGCGTGACGGTGTCGAAGGTCTGCAAATGGCGCTCCGCAACAAGCCGGATTTGATCCTGCTTGACCTCAACATGCCGCGCATGGACGGCATGGAGGTGCTGCGCCAGCTCAATGCCAACAACAGCGACATCCCTGTCATCCTGATGACCTTCCACGGCTCCGAGGACATCGCCGTCGAAGTGTACCGGATGGGCGTAAAAGACTATGTTATCAAGCCGTTTTACCCGGACGAGATGCTGCGCGCCATCGAGAAAAGCCTCGGTGAAAGCCGGCTCAAGAAGGAAAAGGACGCGCTGATCGAGCGCATGATGCAGTCCAACAAGGAGCTGCAGGCGCGCGTCAACGAATTTGAACGTGCTGTACAGCACGGGCAAGAGCGTCGCCCAGCTCATGCCGATGGAACAACTGCTGCCGCGCCTGCTCGATGCCGCCGTGCAAACCACCGGCGCCGAAGAGGCGTATCTCATGCTCGCGCGATGGCGACCATCTGACCTGCCGTGCCGCCAAGCGCAAGGATCAGACCCGGGCCGTACCGGCCAACGTCGTTGCCACCGATCCGCTCGCGGCGATGGCGATCAAGAATGCGCGCTCGCTGGTGGCCGACGCCGAACGCCTCAAGCGCATCCCCGGCGCCCCCAACTCCGCCGCTTATGTGCCGGTCATGATTCAAGATCGCGTGCTGGGCGCTATGGGAATCCGCAACCTCAGCCCGGATTCTCCGCAGTTCACTACCCATCACGCGGCGCTGCTCAGCGCGTTGTCGGACTATGCGGCGATCGCGCTTGAAAACGCCCGCAACCTCGACATGCTGCGCAGCAACAACTCCGTAGCACGAGCCGCTGTGCTCCGCCTGCTTGCCGCCAATATGTTGGTCGTGCTGGCCGCTGTGCTGACGGCGTGCGCGCCGTCCGTCTCCCTGCTGCCCGCCCGCTCAACGTCGACACCGGCGATTTCGGCAGCGCAGGCGATTTCCGTGCCGACCCTCACGGGCGCCATCGACCAATCTCTCTCCGGCACCGCTGCGTCCGTTAACGATCCGGATATCGGTATCGCGCTCTATCTCGAAGGCGAACGTTACGCCGTCAACCTCGTGCTCCCGCACGACATCGTGGTCGGCACGCACAGCATCGCATCGCTGTTGTCGGCGTACGACTCGCAGCAGCGGGTGCGCTTCGTCGGCGTGTCCATTACAGACGATATTCCGCCGGCCGATTCGATCCTGCCGTTTGCCCTCTACGCCAACGTGCTTCAAGGCCGCTCGACCCTGACGTCGATCGAGCCGCTGACCGGCGCGTTTGAGGTGACCGCCAGCGACGACCTGGGCGCGACGGTCACCGCGACCGGCACGTTCAACGCCATCGTCCGTCCGGCCCCGCAGGACTAGTCCGCCGCGATGGCCGGCACGCCGTTCGAGCGGGTTGCCGCGCGGCACTTCCCGTCATCGCGGCTGGTTCGCGCATGGCCGCTGGAGGGCGGCGTATCGGCGCAGGTCACGGCGATGGAACTGGCCGATTCGACAGGTGCCCGGCACCCGTCGTCGTCCGCCAGCACGGGCCGCGCGACCTCGCCCGCAACCCGGACGTGACCGCTCACGAACTCGCGCTGCTCAAGGCGCTATTGGCGCCGGGCTGCCGGTGCCGGAGCCGCTTGCGCTGGACACCAGCGGCGACATGCTGCCATCTCCGTACCTGATCCAGTCGTACATCGATGGCGAGACCATTGCCGCACCGCGTGACCCTGACGACTGCCACCACAATGTCGGCGACGCTGGCGCAGATCCACTGCGCGGATATCCCCTCGCGCCGCCGTGCCGTTCCTCGAACACTATCCGATCGATCCGGCGGCATGTGCAGCACACGCCGGGAGAATTGGCGCATCTCGTGGACGCGGAACGCGTGCTGGCGTCGTCCGAGCGGACTGGTCACGACCCGCCCGCAACCGGGAAACGATCCTGCACGGCGACTACTGGATCGGCAACCTGATCTGGGAGGGCGACCAGCTCGCCGGTGTGGTCGACTGGGAGGACGCTGCGTTCGGCGACCCGCTTGCCGACCTCGCCATCGCGGCTGGAACTGCTGTGGGCGTTCGGTGACGACGCGCTGCGCGCATTTACGAAGGTCTACGCGGCGGAGATGTCTGGCCTTGATACCACCGATTTGCCTTACTGGGATCTCTCGATTAGCATTCGACGTGTCTCGCATCCCGCTGTGGGGCGTCGGCCTGAACGCGAGCGGGCGATGGTCGCAGACGCGGATCAGTTCATCCGCGCGGCACTACGGGCGGTGGGGTCATGATCGAACTGCTGGACGGCATTTACGGGTTCACCGGGCTGATGGTCGGGCGCGTGTACGCCATCCGCGACCCGGACGGATTGACGCTCATCGACAGCGGGCTTGAGCAAGCCGCACCGCGCATTGTCGCGCAGATTGAAGCCGCCGGATTCAAAGCCAGCGACATTAAGCGCATCGTGATCACGCACGCGCACGTCGATCATGGCGGCGGCGCGCACGCCTTGAACGCCCTCACCGGCGCAGCGATCATGGTCTCCGCCGCAGAGGCGGACGTGATGCGTGGCACAGCCGAACAGCCTCGCCCGACCAACCACCGCATCAACGTACTGCCGCGCCAGTTCTTCACCGTCGCCGGTCGCCCGCGAATTGCACGACGGCGACGTGATCGACGAGGTGCTGGGCGGGCTGGTCGCGGTGGCGACGCCGGGGCATACGCTCGGGCACCTGTCGTACTGGTCGCCCCATCGGCGGATGCTGTTCACCGGCGACGTCATGCTGCACACCCTCGGCCTGCGCTTTCCGCTGCCGATGGCGACGGTCAGCCGCGCGATGTGCGGCGAAGTTTGGTCAAGACGCGGATCGCGCCGCTCAAGCCGGACGCGCTGCTGTTTGGCCACGGGCCGCCGATCCTGAGCAGGGCCGCCGCCCGGCTTGACAAGTTCGTGGCTTCGCGCGGTTTGTGATCTGGGGGGCTGCCCCACACCCTACCAGAAGGCCTTCGCCTTCTGGACTCCCTTCCCGCGGAACTGGCTAGCCCGCAGGTCAATTCCGTAGAGAAAGGGTCAAGGCGTGTAAAGCCCTTGTGGAAGTGTGAAAGCGCAATCCCCAACGCGGGCCCGACCCCTAACCGCTTTCCAACCGCCGGCCCCTACTCGCGCCCCGTAGGCTGTGTTAAGCTATCGCGGTCTGACCGTTATCGAACCGTTACGCGCCATGACCGTGACCGACCACGCTTCTCCCGCTGCTGCAACCACCGCGGCCCGCCGTTGGCCCGTCGACCCTGAACACGGGTTGCTGCGGCTTGCCGTCATCCTGACGTTCGTCATTGGCGGCATCTTGACGTACATCATCATCACGCTGCTGTTCCCGCAGGGTGAGGGCGGGGCGATCAACCTGATCGGCGTAGCCATCGCGATCGGCGTCGCGATGCTGCTCACGCGGGCGGTCGAAGGCGGCCTCAAGCGCCGCTGGCCATCCGGGCGGACGTTCGAAATCGACGGCTCGACCATCCGGCTCACCGGCAAAGGGACGCCGACCGAAATCGACGGCGCACAGCACGTCAACGTACTGGCGTGGCGCTTCACAATCAGCCGGCGCACGCGCGTGCCGAAGGGCTGGTTCGTCGTTGCGCTGGCGCTGCATCAGGATGACCTCTACCTGCCGGTCTACACCTTCATGTCGCCGGACGACTTTAATCTACTGCCGCTTAACAGCCACTTTGCGGTGCTGACACCCGCCAAGCAGAAAGATCAGGGCGACCTGCGTCTGGCCGGTCAACAGCGCCGCCTGCGCACCGCCGAATATGCGCGCTGGAATGACGGCGGCGAACTCAGCAAGGCCCACTTCATCGAGGCGCTCGACGCGCTGGGGCGTGAATTCCCGGCGTGGATGATCTCGGAGTAAGGCGGCGCGGCGTGAGACTCCCCCTCGTCGCGCGCCTGCTGACCGCCGGGCTGGCTGTACTGCTCGGCGTTCAGGTGACGGCGCTCACATACGCGCAGTCAACCCCCATCGAGCCGTTCGTGCCGTATGAAGGCGAACTGACCGTCCCGGGTGCGACCGACTTGTGGACGTTCGGCGGCCTCGAAGGGGGGATCGTATCGGTGCTGGTCACCAGCGGCGGCACGCTCGACCCGATCATCGAACTGCGCAATTCCAGCGGACAGATCCTCGCCAGCAACGACGACTTCGCCTACCCCGGCCGGCGCGACGCGCTGATTCAAGCGGCGACGCTTCCGCGTATCGACACCTATTCAATCGCGGTCTACGGCTTTGGCCAGACCATCGGCACGTATACGCTTTCCTTCATGCCGGGGTATGCCGACCCTGCTTTGAACGAGTCGTTCAACAGTGCGGGCCGCTGGCGCGAGACCGGCGATACGGGCGCGGTACTTGAAACACAGGACGGCCAGCTTCGCGTAACGGTCGAAGGCGTGCGTGTCCCGGTGCCTATCCTAGATGGCAACGGGCCGACGTTCGGCACATTCTTCGCATCCGCACGAATTAGCGTCGTACGCGGGCCATCAGGTTGGCGCGCCGGCCTCACCCTGCGCGGCACGCCGGACGGCGCGTACGGGCTAATGCTCGGTGACGGCGGATCGTGGCGCATGGACTATTTCCCGGCCGAGGGCGAACCCCGCCAGATCCGCGACTGGACGTTTCCATCCCGCGATTCAAGCCGGCGTGACGCAGTTCACGGTCGGCGTATTGGCGAACGGCCCCGCGTTCGACGTGCTGGTGAACGGCGCGTGGGTCGGTCAAGCGCTCGACACCGGCGGCGGCCCGGAAAGCGGCACGGTCGGCTTATTCGCCGCCACGCCCGACGCCATCGGCGCAGGGATCACCGTCGCCTTTGACGAGTTGATCGTGACGCGCCCGCTGAAGGTCGGCGAGATCGACGTAATGCCCACGCAGATCGTGCCGGGCGGGCAGGCGCTCACGGTGCAGGAACTCGAACGCCGCCTCGTCATCCCCACCGGCGGGCGCGCCTCGCTCACCGTGCCGGAAAGCTCTGGACGACAAATCGAACCGGGCGTCAACCGGGTACTGTTGGGGCGCGGCGTAACCTTCACCGACTATGTGGCCTATACGACGTTCACGCTCACCACAGCGGTGCCGGATGCGCTGGTTGGGTGCGGCTTGCTGCTCGCGAATCTAAGCGATACCCAGCACGTCGTTGCATTCCTCGACCGGCAGGGCGGCTACGGGATCAGCGCGCGCGACGGCGCGAACTTCTCGCCCGGGCTGTTCGGCGAAAACGAGGCGTTCGCCGGAGGGCAGCGTCACACGCTGATCGTCACCAAGATCGGCACGCGCACCGAGCTGTGGGTCGACCGGGTCCACGTCGGCGGCTTCGACCTGCCGGCGCGCTTCGCACAGGCGGGGCAAGTGGGCAACGCGGTCGTCAATTACGTGCGCAGCGACACATCGTGCAGCTTCAGCGACACGTGGGTGTGGAACTGCCGTAAGGGAGAGGGGAAAAGGGGACAGGTTTAAGGGCAGACGAGCCGGTGGCTCGCCCGCGCAGACGACAGGAAGCCATACGGGACACGGCAGTGCCGTATTCCCACGTGCGGGTCGACGGTTCGAAGTTGCCGCCATTGGTCTTTCACCTTTGCCCTCATCCCTCTGCCCTTTCACCTTTCCTCAGACACCTTGTCCCTCAATTCCAGCAGTTCCTCACGTGTCGTGATGCCGCGGATCAACGTCGTGAAGTCGTGCAGCGTCGGGCTGGCCGCGCGCAGATCGCGCAGTGCCGGGCCGATCGGGTCTTCGCCAGCAATCCCCGGCACGCCGCCGACCTGATAACCGCCGTAGAACGCGAAGTATGCCTGATTCAACTTGCGGATCGGGTAGCCGGCATCGAAGAACAACGCCTGCCGCTCGGCCATGTACGCCTCGGCATCCTCGATCTTGCCCTCGGCCAGCAGGGCATCGACCGTGACGCGCGTCTCGTTCATCTCGGCGCCGAAATCGAACGGTTCGGCTTGCGCGAACTGGCGTAAGGTTGCACTGCCGCGTGCTGCCCGCGCCGGTGCGCGCCCCGAAACAAGGTCGGGATAGTAACGTTCGAAGACGACTGCGGCGATCTCCTTGCCGAACATATTGGCTGCCGTCTCGTTGATCAGCCGCGAGTCGGCCGCGAAGTCAAGCTCCCAGCCCAGTGGGAACATGAACAGGTAGTGGTGAAACCACTCGTGCGCGAAGGTCTCCACTGCCCACGTCAGGTTCGAGGTCTCGAGGATGAGCGCCGGATACAGCGCGATCCCGCCGATCGGCACGACCAGCGCCGAGACGTCCTCAGCGGCTTCGACGGCGGCTTCGAGCTGCGCGCGCTCGTCAATGGTCAGCGGATCGACGTTCAGGCCGAGGTCGATGCGAATCGAATCGCGCGGCGAGATCACCAGCAGGTTTGGCGCTTGCGAGAAGCGCATGGCGATCGGCGGCACGAGCGTACCGAGTAGACCGTATCCTTGCTCGACCAACACCGTCGCGACCTGTCCTTCGATAATCGCCTCCGCGAGCGATTGGCGTTCTGCCAGCGACTGCCGCAGCGCGTCGCGCTCTGCGCGCAGGCCGGCAGTCGCGGCGTGAGGATCGGTCAGATCAGGCTGCGCGTAGACGACTGCCATTTTCCCATCGAGCGATTGTGCGCGTGCCACGTCGGTGAAGTACGCGCGGGCAAATGCCGTGCGCTCGTCCTCGGTCATGAACGGGTGCGCGCCCCACAACGCCTGCCCTGCCTTCGCGCCCAGCGCGTCCACCGTCCAACCGACAAAGTCGAACCCGTTCGACCCGATTTGCAGCCCGATGCGCGCCCACGACTCGCCCAATGGCATCGTCGAGTAGCGCAGCAGGAACGCCACGACCAGCAGCCATGTCGCCCGCCGCAAAATACGCACGAGTCCCCACACGATCGACAGCACGTTTCGCCTCAGTTATGCCGCTACCACCCCCAGTGTACTCCTTCTGGATAAGTGCTTGTTGCCGGGAATCTGGACCGGGCGTATAGTGTTAAGGCCGAATGAGAGGACACAACTTTTATGAGCTACCGCAGTGTGCGTCACCTTGCTGTCAGTGTGCTGATTTGGGTGCTGGTTGTGGTCGCGTTGTCGGCCACGTTTGCTGCACCAGTCAACCAAGTCACACCCGCCAACATCATTCAACATCGTCAAACCGGGGCTGCATCGTGGATCACGTTCGATCCCGCATCGCCGGGCATCCTTGCGCAGGCGTCCGTACGCGACCTGTCCGATCAGCAGCGGGCCGCGGCATGGCTTGAGCAGTTCGCGCCGGCGTTCGGCGTACAGGCCAGCAGCTTGCAGCCCACTGGCCCCGTGCTGACCAGCACTGACGCCGCACAGCCGATTGTCACCACGCGTTGGCAGCAGACGATCAACGGTGTGCCGGTCTACGGCGCGACGCTGGTCGTCAACGCGCGTCAAGACGGCAGCCTGCTGTCGATCAACGGCGAAACCTCGCCCGCGCTGAGTATCGACACGACGCCGGCGACCTCCGCGGCCGACGGTGCATCTGCCGCGCTTGACTACGCCACCGTTCGCAGTGGTGAACTGCGCGAAACGCTCGTGCCGCTGGCGCCGCAGTTGGTGGTCTATGACGCGCGCATCGTCACCCCGCAGACGCGCTATGCGCCCCGTCTGGCGTGGCTGACCGAAGTCGTCTCGACCGCCGGCGCGCCGGTGCGCCAGATTGTCCTGACCGACGCCGCGACCAGCGAAGTGCTGTTCACCTTCAACAAGATTCACGCCGCGCCGTGGATCGATCCTGACGCCGCCCGTGCCGTTCCGTCTACCGCCACACTTGCCCCGACGATCGGCCCGCGCGTGCTCGGCAGCCCGGACGGCAACCTACGACGGCAACAATACCACGACGCTTCCCGGCACGTTCGTGTGCGACGAGTCGGACGACCCGTGTACGGTCGGCGGTGCTGACACAGACGCCGACGCCGCCCATGAGTTCGCCCGCGAGGTCTACGAGCTGTACGAGGTCAAACACGGCCGCGATAGCCTTGACGGCAATGGCATGCAGCTGATTTCGACCGTGCACCACCGCACTGGTTACTGCAACGCGTTCTGGAACGGCACGCAGATGGCCTACGGCGACGGCTGCGGCACGACGATTGTGCTCGACGACGTGGTCGGGCACGAACCGACGCATGGCGTAACCGAATTCACCAGCAACCTCGTCTACGCGTACGAGTCGGGTGCGATCAACGAGTCGTTCTCCGACATCTGGGGCGAGCTGTTCGACTTGGGTAACGGCACGGCGGAGGATATCCCGGCCAACCGCTGGATCGTCGGCGAAGAGCTAGTCGCCGGCGGCATCCGCAATATGAAGAATCCGCCACTCAAGAGCGACCCCCGACCGCACGCAAAGCCCGATCTTCTATCTGGAATACTTCGACGTTGGTGGTGTGCACATCAACAGCGGCATCGGCAACAAGACGACCTACCTGATGGTCGACGGCGACACCTTCAAACAGCGTCACCGTCACGGGCATCGGCATCGACAAGACGCTGGCCGTCTTCTACCGCGCGCAGACCAGCTTCCTGACATCGGGCTCGATGTACGTCGACCTGTACAACGCGCTCGTGACTGGCTGTAGTCAGCTCGTCGGCGGCGCAGCGGGCATCACCGCGGGCGATTGTGCGCAGGTCCAGAACGCCGCGCAGGCCACCGAGCTGGACGAGCCGTCGCTCTTCCTCCCGGTCGTCGCGCCGGTCTGCGACGGCGGAAGTGTCGCAAGCGACCTGTTCTTCGAAGACTTCGAGGTCAACCCGACGTCGCGCTGGGTCGAGACCGGACATACGACCGTCTGGACAATCGGCAGCACCGATAGCCCGATCAGCGGCGCACAGAGCCTGCGCGGCCTCGACCTCGGTTCGACGTCAGATGGCCGCGCCGAGATGAACAGTTCGGTGCTGCTGCCGGCCGATGCTAAGCTGCACTTCATCCACAACTACGACTTCGAGATCGAGGGTTGGGACGGCGGCGTGGTCGAGTATTCGACCAACGGCGGCGCAAGCTGGAGCCGCCTGACCAATGCGTCGCTGGAAGCCGGCGAAGGTTACGTTGACGCCCTTGAGACTGCAGGCAACGGCAATACCAACGTGCTGGCGGGACAAGAGGCGTTTGGCAACAGCTCGTTCGGCGTGGCAGCGGAACGCTACTCGCTGGCGTCACTTTCGGGCCAGTCGGTGCGTATCCGCTTCCGCGGGACGTCGGACTCGAGTTTCGGTGCGCCGGGCTGGTGGGTGGACGACGTGCGCATCTACACGTGCGTCGCCGCGCCGTCCAATCTGATCGCTAACCCCAGCTTCGAGACCGTCGGCGCGCCCGGCACGATCCCGAGCTGGAACACCGCGAAGCTCGGTGCAGGCAATAAGGTCGTCTGCAACAAGGCCGGCCAAAGCTCCGAGGGCGTGTGCGCACTGCGCTTCAAGGGGCAGCCCGGCCTGAACGGCAGCCTCAAGCAGACCATCGACCCGACACTGTTCGCGGGGATGGACGAGGCCACACTCAGCGGTTGGCTGCGCGGCAACAACGCATCCGGCGGCAAGGTGATGGTCAAGCTGAAGTTCGCCGTCAGCAGCCCGGTCAAGCTGAACCTATCGGTACCGGTCGGGACGACGGCCTTCACCGAGTACACCGTCACCGACACGATTCCTGAGACCGTGACCAGCGCGTTCGTGAAAGCCAAGTACAGCGGACCTGCCGGCAAGATGTGGGTCGACGACCTCGAGCTGACCGTCGCCGACGTGCGCCGCAGCGCGGGCGTGCTGCCCCCGCCGGCCGCGCCAGACGGCTTCCGCGGCGGGAACTAACTGA
The DNA here is from genome assembly GCA_016716525.1 of Candidatus Flexicrinis affinis. NCBI lineage: Bacteria > Bacillati > Chloroflexota > Anaerolineae > Aggregatilineales > Candidatus Flexifilaceae > Candidatus Flexicrinis > Candidatus Flexicrinis affinis. Next base: position 131,151 of record JADJWE010000009.1, on the reverse strand, counting down.
CCGCTGCACGTCGTCCTTAGCTCAGAATCAACCAGCGCGGAGGCGATTCCTCCGCGCTGGTGATTCACAAGTTGAGTTGTCGGGAAAGACGGCGAAGCGCCTACTCCTCGTCTCTCCCAATCCTCGTCGTCCTCGTACTCGTCCATGTCCGTGCCGTGTGGATGCCCGTGCTCGAGTTCCTCGGCGTCGGCGTCGCGCACGCCCAGCACTTCGACCTGATAGTTGAGCGTCTTGCCGGCCCACATCGGGTTGAAGTCGACTTTGATCTCGCCGTCGTTGATCTCGGTGATGATGCCTTCGAACAGATAGCCGTCCTCGTCTTCGAGCACGACCGCCGCGCCCAGCTCGGCACCTTCCAGATCGTCCTCGTCGAAGACCTCGAAGTCCTCGGGGTCGTACTCGCCGAAGCCCTCAGCGGGCGGGACCGTCACCGTCAGCTTATCGCCAACCTTGCGGCCGTCCAGCGCGGCCTCGAGGCCCGGGACGACGTTCTCCGCGCCGTGCAGATAATCGAACGGTTCTTCGGCGCTGTATTCCTCGACGACTTCGCCGTCGACCGTCAACGTCAGCGCGAGGCTGACGACCTTTTCGCTGCCAATCGTGTCACTCATGGGTGGGTATCCCTGTCTGCGTCAGACCGTAATTTCCGGAACCGACGTATTATAGGGCCGGCAATCGGTTCTGTATAGGACGGCGCGCATCCCGTATAATGCCGTCAAACACACGATAGAATCGCGATGATTGCCGAGACTCGAACCCTCCTCAACCCCGTCCAGATCGGGGACATGACCATCGACCCGCCCCTCAGCCTTGCGCCGATGGCCGGGCAGACCAACCACGCCTTCCGCCGGCTGTGCCGCGAGATCGGCGGCGTGGGGCTGGTCTGCACCGAGCTGCTGTCGAGCGTGCCGCTGCAGTTCAAGGGCGGCCTCAAGACCAGCCTGCAGTACTTCGACTGGCGGCCCGAGGAGCGCCCGTTCGCCGTCCAACTGTTCGGCAACGACCCGGCAGTGATGGCCGAGGCCTCGCGCATCGTCGTGGACTACGGCGCGGCGATGGTCGACATCAACATGGGCTGCTGGGTGCCGAAGGTCGTCAAGAAGGGCGGCGGCGCGGCCCTGCTGCGCGACGTGTGCAGCGCGACCGCCGTCGTGGAAGCGTGCGTCAAGGCCGTCGACGTGCCGGTGACCGTCAAGGTGCGCGCCGGGTTTGACGACGGCATCATCACCGCGGTGCCGTTCGCCAAAGCCGCGCAGGACGTTGGCGCACAGATGATCGCCGTACACGCCCGCTTCGCCTCGCAGGGGTTCACCGGCACCGCCGACTGGGACATCATCCGGCAGGTCAAAGACGCCGTGACGACCATCCCGGTCTTCGGCAACGGCGACGTGACCTGCGCCGACGACGCCCGCCGCATGCTCGAACAGACCGGATGCGATGGCGTGATGATCGGCCGCGCGGCGCTGGGCAAACCCGTGGATCTTCAAGCAGATCCACCACGAGCTGACGACTGGCGAGCCGCTCCCCGAGCCGACCGTGCAGGAACGCGCGCAGACCTGCCTGTATCAGGCGCGGCTGACGCTGGAGACGACCCGCATGGTCGAGGTCAAGGCGATCCGCGAGCTGCGCGGCCAACTGTGCAAGTACACCGTCGGCATGCCGGACGCCACAACCATCCGCGATGGAATCGTGCGCGCCGAGTCGCTGGACGACATCGAGCGAGCGCTGGAACCGGTACTGTAGGGGCGACCCGGCGGGTCGCCCGCGGGCGCTGCGGATCTCACCCCAAATCCCTGCCTAAAGAAACCTCACCCCGCGTCGCTGACGCTCCGCTGCCCCTCTCCCCAAACCCCTCTCCCTCAAGGGGAGAGGGGCTTTCAAATCCGGCGTGTCTTTCTCCCCTCTCCTCGGGAGAGGGGCCGGGGGTGAGGTCTGATTGCGTACAGGGCAGCGGAGGCTGGTTCCACCCGCGCCAACTTAGCCCTTTCCTCGTTCCCCCTTTTCACCTCTCCCCCTGTTTCTTCACACTCGCTCCGTCCCGCGGCGTGTACCATAGAGGGGTCATCCACCCGCACCCGACCGGACACGCGCATGCTCCGCAACCTCACCATCTCGCGCACGCTGACGATCATCCTGTGGCTGCTGCTGCCGGTCGTCGGCCTGCGCGTACAGAACGATCCGGACGTGTGGTGGCAGCTGCGCAGCGGCGAGCAGAATCTGGCCGCCGGCCGCATCGTGCAGGCCGATCAGTTCTCGTACACGTTCGCCGGCAGCGAGGCGCGCTTGCAGCACGAATGGTTAGCCCAGCCCGTGCTGGTCGCGTTCTGGCAGACGTTGGGGCATGTCGGGCTGTCGCTGTACGCCGTCCTGTGCGGCATGCTCGGGATGGCCGTGCTGTATCGCACCATGCACGGCGGGCCGTACCTGAAAGCGTTCATCACCGTGCTGGGGGCCACGTCCGCGTCGATCTTCTGGGGCGCGCGCCCGCTGATGCTCAGCTTCATCCTCGCGGCCGTCACACTGTGGCTGGTGTACGGTTCTCTGCGCGGGCGCAGCGTGTGGCGGCTGTGGATTCTGCCACCGATGTTCGTGCTGTGGATCAACCTGCACGGCGGATGGCCGCAAGGCGCGCTGATCCTGATGGCGGCCGCCGCCGGCATGGTCGTCAACCTGATCGTGTTCCGCCGCGTGCTGCCGCCCCGCGCCGCCGCTGCGCTGGGGATCGCTCAGCCCGCGACGCCCGACCTGCGTGCCGAGCTTCGCAAGATCGCGTTGTTCCTCGCGCCGTGCATCGCCGCCGCCGCGCTGATCCCGTTCCTCAACCCGTACGGCCCGCAGATGCTCACCGTGCCGATCGACACCATCGGCTTCGACTTCCAGCCGATCTTCATCGAGGAGTGGCGCGCGCCGTCGCTGGCCCGCGTCGAGATGATCCCGTTCTTCGCCACGGTCGCGCTCACTGCGCTGGCGATCGCGCTCGACTCGCGGCGGGTCAACTTCGTCGAGGTCATCATGGTGGCCGGGGCGTCGTACATGGCGCTTACCAGCGCGCGGCACATCGCATTCGCCACCAGCATCGCGGTCATCCCGCTGTCGATCCACGTCGCCCACCTCGGTGCCGATCGCGGCATCCGCATCGGCCGCACGACCAACGTCACGCCGCGCCGCGCGCGCCTCAACGCCGTGCTGATCGCGGCCATTGGGTTCGCCAGCGTGATGTACGTCACGTTCACACTGACGCCTGTCAACCTCGACAAGGAACTGCGCGAGCGCCTGCCCATCGACGCGGTCGAGGCGCTCAACCGCATCGCGCCGCCGCAGCGGTTGTTCAACAGTTGGAACTTCGGCGGCTACCTGATCTACTTCGCGCGCGAGTACCCGGTGTTCATAGACGGCCGCGCCGATCTGTACCGCGCCTTCACGTGGGAGTACATCGCCATCCACCGCGCCGATCCGGGCTGGCAGGACGAACTGGCGAAGTGGGATGTCAACAGCGTGCTGGTCGAGCCGGAGACTCCGCTAGCCGGGGCGCTCCGTGCCGAGCCGGGGTGGTCGGTCGCCTACGAGGACGACGTCGCGGTGCTGTTCGTGCGCGGGTGAGGGGTTACCAGCTCGTCGGCTTGGTGATGACGCCGGACGCGTCAGTCAACGTCAGCGGGAATTGACTGGCCTTGAGATGCTGCTTGGTGATCGACTTGATGAACGTTGCCTCACGCCTAAGGTCGACACTGGGACGAGGAGCCTTTATCTGCGGATTCAGTACGCCAACAGGAAGGTGCAGATCCCGCCGCACGAGACGGATAGCTTCAACGAGATCGGCGTCGTTTGAGACGATTACCGCCAACTCATAGTCGCCGCGGTGACCATCATGCAGCATGTGGAGCGCGAGGTTGACGTCCGAGCCTTTTTCATCGGTGCGGGTTACGTATGCTCTGTTCTGTTGGCCGACTGGATTGACCAGCGGCATATAGACGTCTCGAGTCTGGAAGCGGCCAAAGACGATCTCAAGATTCGGAAGCGTTTCTAGCGCTCGCAAGTAGGTCTGCTGGCGCATGGGCTGGTCGGGATCGTTTGGGCGTGCTGAGACTTTAGCGGTGAAATACTTTATGTGGTGAATGGTGTCAGTGGGGAGAAGCGCTTGAGCCAGCATTGAGACATCGAGCCACTTGTATGGAGTTCCCTTTAGACACCCGTAGTAGAGATTGAATCCATCTATATAGACATTCGCTTTCATCGAGATTCCTGATTTGTTCGGTGTGATACGAAATAAATACGAGAAGCCGCTTTCGCGGCTTCAACCCAACCACCGAAGCGGTTGGGGGGATATCTTGAAATTATAGTCTGTAATCGCCGTCCTGACAATATCTCCTCCGTTTGACCTTTCCCCAGTTTAGCGGACGGAGAAAATGTCCGTTAGACTGAGCGTAAGGAGAGGACGATGGGACGCTACAAGAAGTACACCGAGGAGTTCAAGCGGGACGTATTGGCGATGGTGGCGGAGAAGACGCGGACGATTGCGCAGATCGAACGCGACTTGGATCTGACGCCAGGACTGATCTACAAGTGGCAGCAGCGCTACCGGGTGCAGGACGAGCGGCTGGAACCGAGCGAAGCGCGGGCGGAGCAAGCGGAGCTGCGGCGGTTGAAGCGCGAGCTGGAGATCGTCAAGCAGGAGCGGGATATCCTAAAAAAAGCCATCCAGGTGTTCTCGCGGGGGGAGTCGTGAGCCGCTACCGGTTCATCGCCGAGGAGCGGAGGGTGTATCCGCTGCGACGGTTGTGTGCGGTGCTGAAGGTGTCGGTGAGCGGGTTCTACGACTGGCTGAAACGCACGCCCAGCCGTCGCGCGCAAGCCAATCACGGGCTGAGCGCACGGATCCGAGCGGTCCATGAGGCGAGCCGCCAGACCTATGGCACGCTGCGCGTTCAGGCGGAACTGCGGGCACATGGCGAGCGGGCGGGCAAGCACCGGATTGCGCGGCTAATGCGCCAGATGGGCTTACAGACCAAAGGGCGACGGCGCTTCAAGACGACTACCCAGCGCGATGCGACCCACCGCCGCGCTCCGAACCTGCTGGCAGGCGACTTCACGGCCAAGCAGTCGAACGAAAAGTGGCTGTCGGATATCACCTACATCGCGACCCGCGAGGGATGGCTGTATCTGGCAGGCATTCAAGATGTGTTTTCGCGGCGCATAGTGGGGTGGGCGATGAGTGACCGCCCGACCAAAACACTGGTTTGTGACGCGTGGCGGCTGGCGGTGGGGCGGCGGGGTGCACCGCGCCTGCACCATTCCGACCAGGGCAGTCAATACACCAGCGACGATTACCTGCGCCTGTTGGAGAACGACCAGGTGACCCTCAGCATGAGTGATGTCGGGCGCTGCTATGACAACGCCATGCAGGAGAGCTTCTGGGGAACGCTGAAGACCGAGTGCGCCGACCGTCCGTTTCCGACCCGCGCGGCGGCTCGTAAGGCGATCTTCGAGTACATCGAGGTGTGGTACAACCGTCAGCGGCGGCACTCAGCCTTGGGCTATCTCAGCCCTGCTGATTTCGAGCAACTCGCTTGCCCCTGACATTCTTGCCGTCCGTTGAATCGGGGTTAGGTCAGTTGGCATCCGCCTTAATCGTGAACGTGCCGCGTATAATGGGATCATCGCTCGCCTATGAAGAGCGCCGCCGCCGGAGTTAGCCAAAGCTATGACCGAATATGACGTCATCGACCGATTGAGCACACGTCTGCGCAGCGATCCGCGCGCCCTGTTTCAGCTGATGGACGAGTACCTGCGGCCCGACACGACAGCAGAGCAGGACGCCTACATTCGGGAATTGGTCGCGCCGCTGCGGGCCGACCTGAGCGGGGAACGGCACGCGCCGCTGTGGAATGCGTTGGCGCCGGTCGAGCACGTGCGGCGGCTGTTGGCGTATATCTCGATGGTGGACGGTCTACCCGGTGTCGACCCGAGCGACGACACGCTAATGCTCAACAACCTCGTGAATCGTGCACGCGGCGCCGGCGTCGATCTACACATCCTGCTTGGAGACATGCGGGCGATTTCTGCTCAAGGCGCGTTGAAGGTGTTCCGGTCGATCGAGGATAAGGCCGGTCGCATGGGCCGGGGCGGTTCGACATCGATGATGAATGCGGTCACATACAGGCCGATGACCGCCCGTGAACGCGCCGCTGCCGATACGTCGCTGCCGCATCGCTACCGCAGTACCCCTGTGATTCGGATGATCGTCTCGGCGATCATCGTCACCGGGGTCGGTTTGATCATGATTGGCGAGGGTGGCGATGCACAAATGGTCGCCGCCATTGTGACGGTGTTCTTGATCGCATCGGCAGTGCTGTACTACGTCTTCTACAACGCCGAGCGGCCGTGGCCGAAATAGAAAAGCCCCCGAGTCAATGCGATCAGGGGCCTAGACTTCGATATAGCGTTTCCACGCGTCGGGGCCGCTGCCCACCGCGATCACCAAGTAGCTGGTGCGCGGTGTCTTGGGCTCCCAGAGCATCTTCAGGCCGGCCTCGTGCGGCAGCCTGCTCCCTTTGCGATGATTGCAGTGGTAGCAGGCGCAGGCGGTATTCGTCCACTGATCCTTGCCGCCCCGGCTTCGCGGCACGATGTGATCGATAGTGAAGTCGTCCTTCGCCAGCACCTTGTTGTGGCTGATCGACCCGGGCATCACGCCGCAGTAAATGCAGACAAAGTTATCGCGCAAAAGCACCCCTTTGCGCGACCAATGCGCCTGCCGGCGCGGCACGTTGATGTAGCGCCGCAGCGCGATCACCGAGGGGACGGGGAATCGAGACCTCACGGTCCGTAAGAACTCGCCGGTCTGTTCGACGATCACCGCCTTCTCGGCGATGACCAGATTGATGGCCCGGGGAAGGCTGACGACCGCCAGCGGTTCCCATGTCGAGCCGTTCAGCAGTAGAACTCGTCCTTGTGATACTAACCCATTGTCGCCCACGCGAACCTCAAGTACACGTCCTCAGTTGCGCGATTCGTCACAAGATTATAGCGCCATTTCGTTAACCCCGCTTTAAGTCCGTAAGGCAGTCGGTTAGGAAGCGTCCGCCTCGATTCGCTCGCCGGACGTCTCGACCGGCAGCAAGCGCAAAATCGGCTCTCTGCGGCGCTGCTGTTGTCGTGAAGGGCGCTGGCGCAGTTCGTTCAACGCCTCCTGCGCGACATAGATCAGCTCTTCCAGCAGGTCCGCGACATCTTCGGCGGGCAGCGTCGTCGTCATCGAAAGCTGGCCGTCGCTGGCCGCTGTGTGCAGTTGGTCGATCAGGTCGACGATCTCCGGCAGGCTGTCGCAGGGATACAGCGCGGCCAGCCGGTGCAGCGTAGATGCTTTCGCGGGGGTAGTGTGCGAGTTCATAGCGAGAGGTCCCCTTGTTGTCCAGCGGATCGCTGGAGTGTTCGTCGTTCGCGTGGTGTGAAACAAAAAGGACATGGGCTGTTGTCAGTCCCATGTCCCTTCCGGCGTCGGTTCGGAACACGTGCGTCGGGTGTGATGACCTCAGGTGAGGAAGGCACCTCGATCGCGCGACTGACAAGTGGTGTTAACGTTCAGCGAGAAGAACCGTGCAGCATTCCGGCCGTCCATGCGGACATCCCCGGCAACGCGCGGCGCTTTGCCCCTTGCGCCGCCCCTGTCGAGACGTCCCTCAGGCAGAATCCACCCAAGGACTGCGGCTGCAATAGGCCCTGCCGAATCCGCAAGCCGAATCGGGGCAGGCACGTGCGCTTCCGTCATGCGGCAGCCCAAAGCGGCGCCGGGACCGGCCAACGCAAAGGTAGGCGTCGTGTTGATGACGAAGTCGCTGCTCATCTTCGATGCCTCCTTTCCTGCCGAACGATGCGTCTTACGCACCCTTGTCAATCGCGGTCTGATTCAGCATCGCCAGAATCGAGTCGCCGGTGATGAACACGCGGCGCATGCCGGTCGGCTTGCTGATCTTGAGGTGGCCACGCGCAATCAAGCGCTTGAGGGTGCTCAGGCTAATGCCGAGTGCCTCAGACGCTTCCTGGCGCGAGTAGACCGCACCTGGCTCAATGGTCGCTTTGATCTGTGCCATCGATTACCATTTCCTCCTGCGGGCTAGAATGACACACTTCCCACATCGTGTCAAGCGGTCAATAACGGGTCACGACGTGCCTAGACGATCAACTGAGCGTCTTGACACGTCAGAAAACCCCCACCCGCTGGGGGCTGCACGCGGGTAAGGCGCCGCACTGCAGCAGTCCGATCGCGGCGGTTCGTGAATCGCCATTGGCCGCCATCTTCACAACTTCTTTAGGTACGTTAGTACTTGTTGACGCCAAATGAAAACCCAAATACCCTGAAAGAACCCAACTCGTTATTATCTGGTATTCACAAGGGCCTTATCCCGTATGTACATGCAGAACGATCTTCTATTCCCGCGCAGTGCCATCAAGTCGCTCCGACATGCCCGTGGGGATAAGTTCTGTATGCTGGTGGATCACGTTTGCAGCCTGCCGGAATGTCACGAAGAATCGCTGGCCTTCATGTACATGATGGTGCAGCTCAACGGATGCGTAAGCTGCGCGACTGACAGCTACCGCGCCATGAACGGCTGTTCGCTGTGCGCGTACCGTGTGCTGAAGCGCTTCAAGGGGTCGGACGAGGACTTGCTGGCCCGCTATGCCGACGCTCTGCGCGAGGTGCGCGCGTTCCGCGTCCACTCGGGCCGGCCCGCCGCCGCGCTTATCGTCGGGACGAGCATCCCGGCCTACGCGATCGCCGGCGACTGACGGCTCACGCCCCGTCCGGCGCTTGCACGCCTAGCAGTTCCGCCATCGTTGAATCTAACCATCCCTCGGTGAACTGACCGATGCTGATCGCGCGGATTACCCCTTCGGGGTCAATCAAGTACGTCTCCGGCGCGCCGGTAATCCCGAACTGGCGGGTCACGCTCAGGGCGTCGTCGTGACCGTTTGGAAACGTGAGATCGAATTCCTCGATGAATCCCAGCGCCCTGTCCGGGGCATCGCGAAACCCGATACCCACCACCGTCACGCCGTGATCGCGGTACTTCGTCCACACCTGCTGCAGCTCCGGCGCTTCGATACGACAGGCCATGCACCAACTCCCCCAGAAGTTGACGACCACCCACTGCCCGCGGTGATCCGAAAGCCTGAAGGTGCTGCCGTCATGCATCGCCAGTGAAAAGTCGGGCGCAGGGCCGTCGCTGAGTGGTTGGGCTGTCTGACCCATGACGACCATGGCGGCGACCGCCGTCACCAGCAAGGCTGCGGCCAAGGCAAACACGACCAACGGCGACATGCGGATGCGCCAGCGGCGGGAAATCGGGGAAGGCGAAGGATGCTTGAAAGACACGCTGTCATCTGCTCGGGCTACAAATGCGGTGCCTGCGCGCCTCGGTCACGCGCTGGCCATCGTTTATCATGCTGCAACTGCCTGAACCGCGGGTGAACCACAGGCGAACAACTGGATAGAAGTCCGCCGGGCCGTGCCCGCGCCGTTATGAGACGATGCCGTCCTCTGCGCGGGCGCGCGCGCGGAGGTTGTCGATCGGATGCATCAGGCCCGATTCCTCGTAGAACCAGCGCGCCCACCCGTTGCACGACGGCGCCTTACCGAACGCCGCCCCCAGTTGATGAATACTGCCGCATCCGCCATCCGGCGCGCGCAGCCTGCCGTCCGCCAGCACAGTCGCGGCCCGGTGTGGATCTCCGTCAAAGAACAGCACCTGCCCCGGTCGAAGTAGCCCCCGTTCCAGCAGCGATGCGAACTTCACACGCGGCAGCTTGCGCGGCCCGAACGCGCGGCCCAGCACCTCGTCATCGGCGTCTGGCACGGGAATCGCGTCGATTCGCGCGCGCGCCGCCTCGATGTAGGCCGCGTCCCGTTCGATGCCGATATAGTGCCGCCCCAACCTGCGCGCGACCGCCCCGGTCGTGCCGGTGCCGAAGAACGGGTCGAGCACCACGTCGCCGGGGTTGCTCGTCGCGAGGATGACACGGTACAGCAATGCCTCGGGTTTCTGGGTGTTGTGGATTTTCTGGCCCCCTCCATCGGTCAGCCGTTCTCCGCCCGTGCAAATCGGGATTTCCCAGTCCGAGCGCATTTGTAGGCCGTCGTTGACCGACTTCATCGCGTGATAGTTGAAGGTGTACTTCTTCTGATCTCTCGACTTCTTGACCCACAGCAGCGTTTCATGCGCATTGGTGAAACGCACCCCGCGGAAGTGCGGCATGGGGTTGGACTTCAGCCACACCAGATCGTTCAGGAACCAGTAGCCGAGGTCTTGCAGGATCGACCCGACACGGTAGATATTGTGGTAGCTGCCGATCACCCACAGCGTGCCGGTGTCCTTCAGTACGCGCCGGCAGGCCGACAGCCACTCGCGCGTGAACCGGTCGTACGCGGCAAAGTCGTCGAACTGATCCCACGCATCGTCCACGGCATCGACCAGCGTATGGTTTGGCCGGACCAGCGACTGATGGAGCTGCAGGTTGTACGGCGGATCGGCGAAGATCACGTCGACCGACCGCTCGGGCAAGCGGTTCAGCACGTCGCGGCAGTCGCCGTGGAGGATCGTGTCGAGGGGGAAGTCGGTCATTCCGCTAGTATAACCGCGCTTTTCCGCATCTCCACAAGGCGCACGTCCGCAGTTGCGCATTTCAGAACATCTGGTCTATACTCATACGACCGAGCAAGGAGGCATGCCGCATGTGCCGGAACATCCGCACACTGTACAACTTCGAGCCGCCGGCAACCGACGACGAAATCCGCGCTGCCGCGCTGCAGTTCGTCCGCAAGCTGAGCGGATTCAACAAACCGTCGAAGGCCAACGAGGCGGCCTTCAACAGCGCCGTCGATCAGGTGACGGACGCCGCCCGGACGCTGCTCGCGTCCCTGACCACCACCGCCGCCCCACGCGACCGCGAACAGGTGGCCGCAGCGCTGAAGATCCGGTCGGCGCGGCGGTTCGCCCGCTGAACACGGGATCGCGCGTTGGAACCCTTCGTCTTTGAGTCACGCGCGTCCGACTCTCCGTTTGTCGACTCGATCTGGCGGACGATCAGCAGCGAGGGCGGCACGTTCATTTCGATTGCCCAGTCGTATGTGAGCCTCGTTGTCACACGCCAGCGGGGAAAGACGTGGGTTTCACTCATGGGTCCGGAGACGGTCGCTACCCATGCTGGCGTCCCCGATCACGCCGAGTTCTTCGGTATCGTGTTCAAGCTCGGTACCTACCTGCCCCACATCCCGACCCGCCAGCTCGTCGATGCGCACATCGACCTGCCCGACGCATCCGCCCGCACGGTATGGATGCACGGCGCGGCCTGCGAACTCCCGACGTTCGAGAACGCGGACACGTTCGTATCCCGCCTGATCCGCGATGGGTCGCTGAGCCGTGAACCGACAATCGCGGACGTGATCGGCGGGCGCATCCCGGACGTATCGTCAAGGACGCTTCAGCGCCGGTTCGTGCACGCGGCCGGCATCTCGCAGGGCACCATGCTGCAGATCGAACGCGCCCGCCATGCGCTGGAACTGCTCGAACGTGGCACCCCGATCCTCGACGTTGTCGCTCTGGCTGGCTACTCCGATCAGCCGCACCTCACCCGCGCCGTGCGTCTCTATACAGGCCAAACGCCGGCGCAAATCCTGCGCGCTCCGGCCATCCGCTCCAGCTGATCCGTAGACCACAACGCGTGTCGCTTTTGTTCAAGACGACGCACCGTCCCCCGCTGTATCATCCAGACATCGCATCAGGAAAGCACCGACGGAGAGCATCATGCGAAAGTTGATCGTAACCGAGTTCATGTCGCTGGACGGCGTCATCGAGAACCCGATGTGGACGTTCAAGTACTGGAACGACGAGATCGCCGCGTTCAAAGGGGAAGAGACGTCATCCGAGCAACCCATTCTGCTCGGGCGCGTAACCTATGAGGGATTCGCGGCGTCGTGGCCAAGCCGGACGGACGAAGAGTCCGGTGGCGTGTACTTCAACGGAACGCGCAAGTACGTGGTATCCACCACACTCGATACGGCGGACTGGAACAATTCGATCATCATCCGTGACAACGTCGTCGAGGAGATCGCGAAGCTCAAGCAGCAGGATGGCCCCGATATCGTCGTCCACGGCAGCGCCAAGCTCGTGAAGACACTGATGAAGCACGACCTCGTAGACGTCTTCCGTCTGCTGATCTACCCGGTCGTGCTCGGCACGGGCCAGCGTCTCTTCGAAGCGGGCATGGAGGCGACGCTCAAGCTGGTGGAAAGCCGGTCGTTCAGCTCAGGCGTGGCGGCGCTGATCTACGAACCCGACCGCGGCTAGGTCGTACACCTGAGGTCCGCGGAGGCTTCGCCTCTACACTTCCACCAAAGGGCTTTCGCCCTCTGGACTCCCGGATCTGCGGATTTGAGCCGCGCGCGGCTCAAATCCGCGAGTAAGGAGGTGCAGGAGTGCAAACTCCTGCCGGGGCTCGGGGCAGCGCCCCGATACAGATCGACGCTACGGCGCCCACGGCTGGCGTTCGCTGGCGACTGGCCGGCCCGTCTCGACCGATTTCCACGTCAGAATATCGAGGTAGCGGTCCTGACACGCCTCGGCAAGCGGGTAGAAGCACGGCCCGCCCTCGGCGTATTCCGCCATCCGCGTCAGCACCTCCGCGTCCGACGTCTCCTCATCGTTCAGCTCAGCCGTCCCGAACGGATTGGTGTACAGCCACGATTCGCCCGCCTGAACACCTTTGACGTAGTGACCCTCGATGTTGCCCGGCCCGCCCGCGACATGCCGGACAAACGGGATCGTCAGCGGCGTGCGGTGGTCGAGCAGTACGGTCGCCCGGTCGTCGATCAACTCGCCGCGTTCGCCGCGCACTGTCACGCGGTGACCGCGGATCGGCGACCAGTATTGTTCGCCTACGAAATCGAGCATGCCCAACTTCTCGCCGAAATCGAACGTCGCGATCACCTGATCCGAGGTCGTAATCTGTTCTTTGTCGAGATAGCCGTCTCGGTCACGGCTCTTGACGATCGGCGCGGTGAACGACTGCGCGCGGATCACGGCGTCCTCGTACGTGATTCCGAGCAGTCGCCGGATCAGGCTGATGCCGTGATAGCCGTGCGCGACCGATACATTGGCGAAGGTGGGACGGCCTAGCCGCCCAGACTCCACAAATGCGATCCGTGCCGCGTGCATCGGCTGGAGGTGGTACTGCTCGAACACGGCGATCTTCGCGCCGTACTCGACCAGTCGCCACAGATCGATCATCTCCTCGACGGTCGTCGCCGGCGGCGTCTCGCTGAGCGCGGGCATATTCTTGTTCGCTAAAGTGGTCAGCAGGCCCGGGTTTACGCCCCACGGCACGCTTGTGATGACGAACTGCGGGCGCGTGTCGATGAGGTCGTCCAGCGACTTGAACAGCGGCACATCATAAGGAGGCAGCCACTTCGCCGCCCTTTTTCGGTCGCGGGTGACAATCCCCGTAACCTCGAACCGATCCGGGCAGGCGCGCGCCACTTTGAGGAAGAAGCGCGTACGCCATCCCGCGCCGACAACACCAAACCGGATCATGGACATGCTCCTCGTCTGCTCTGCGGCACACGACGATTAGACCACATGCCGTCACCGCATGCCGCAGCTTTGCACATCTGCCGATATAATAGTTGCTATTACGAACACCTTTTGGGGCGCTAAGAGATGGCGAATTCGACCGAATTCACGCGGACTTATACCTATCACGATCCCACCGAGGCCGCCGCTGTCGGCCGCACTATGGCGGGCCTCGACTACATGCGCGCGCTGATCGCCGGCGAGTATCCCACGCCGCCGATCGCCGATACGCTCGGCTACCGGCTGGTCGAAGTCGATCACGGGAGCGCTGCGTTCGAGGGGCAGCCGGACGTGTGGCTGATGAATCCGATCGGCGTGGTGCATGGCGGCTATGCAATGACGCTGCTCGACAGCGCGCTCGGATGCGCAATCCACACCACGCTGCCGGCAGGGGTGGGCTATACCACGGTACAGGTCAACGTCAATCTCGTCCGGCCGATTCTGCCCGGCACCGGCGTCGTGCGCGCCGAGGCGCGCGTGATCCACGCCGGTCGGCAAATCGCCACAGCCGAAGGGATGCTCAAGGACTCTAGCGGCAAGTTGCTTGCGCACGCCACGACGACGTGCGCGATCTTCCCGCTGCGCGAAATCGGCTGACCGCCGCGTGCTACAATCACGATACGCGATGCCGCAGGAGAACCCGTTATGCCGCACGTCACGCTGACCGAACGCGCGCCCGTCCTCGAAGTCACGCTGAACCGCGCGGAGAAGCGAAACGCGATCAATCATGCGCTGCTGACCGACCTCGACACGATATTGGATGCCGCCGAGCGGCTGGCGACCGACGCGCCGACCGTCTGGCGCGCGGTGATCTTGCGCGCCGATGGCCCCGCCTTCAGCGCCGGCCTCGACCTCGGCGGCTTCGAGCAGTCCGCCGCGGCCTTCGGCGAACAATGGCGCGACAACCTGTTCGTGCTCACGGCGTTCTACCAGCGCATCCTCGGCAAGATCGAGGCGCTGTCACTGCCGGTCATCGCCCTGCTGCACGGTCCGGTCATCGGCTTCGGCATGGAGCTGGCACTCGCGGCAGATTTCCGTATCGCGGCGGTGGGGGCACGCTTACAGCTGCCCGAAGCGCGCATCGGTCTGGTGCCGGATGTCGGCGGCACGACCCGCCTGACACGGCTTCTGGGCCCGGCCCGCGCCAAAGAGTACATCCTCACCGGCAAGCCGTTCGATTTGGCCGATGCCGAACGCTGGGGACTGGTCAACACGGTCGTCCAGCCCGAGGAACTCGCCCAGCGCGGCGAAATGCTCGCCGGCGAACTGGCGGTGGCGGCCCCGCTGGCCGTGCGCTATGGCAAGAAGGTGATCGACGGCTTGGCCGACTCGCAGCGCGGGCAGCTGCTCGAAGCGTGGGCGCAGGCCGCGCTGATCCGCACCGAAGACTTCATGCGCGGCGCGCAGGCAGCGTTCACCCGCACCGACCCGGAGTGGACCGGTCGCTAGCGCAGCATGTCCGATGCGCCGCTTCGGCGTAAATCGGGTTACACTATTTGCATTGGCGATCTAGATACCCCTGACCATGCCCGACGTACGAATTCATGTCCTGGTGATTATTCCGCGCCTGTCCGACGCCGTCGGCATCAAGGCTGCGCTCGACTCTGTCGGCCGTTTCGACGTGCGACCATTCACGTCGCCAATCAATGGCTTGAACCACGCCCGCACGGCCCCGCCCGATCTGGCGATTCTCGACGTGCATCTTCGCCAGCCCAACGTGCTTGAGGTTACAACGGCGCTTCGCAAGCTCAATCCGAAGGTCAAGCTGCTGCTGACCAACGCGCCGGTCGAGGCGATTAGTAAGCTGCACGCCGACGGCACGATCGCGCTACCCGCCCGTGCCCGCAACTTGATCCCGCAGATCGACGAGCTGTTCCCGCCCCCGCCGCCGCGTGTCGAGACTCCGCCGCCTGCTCCCATGGCGGCGCCAGAACCCAAGGCGTTGAACGCGCCGCCGCCGCCCGATCCGTTGGAACGGATCGCACGCGAAGAGCCGCCCGTCCCTTCACTGGAAGAAGGCGGTACGCTGCGCGAAGCCATTGCGGCGCTGCTGCCAAGCAAGGCGCTCGACAGCAGCGCGTATGTGCTGGAGGTTCCATCCGGCGCGTTCGAGACCGATCAGAACGCGGCGATGGAAGTCCCGCCTGCCGAGCCTGTGCCACCTGCTGCAAGCACCGACGCCCTCGCGGCAACGTTGATGGAAAGCGGCCCGATGTTCGACGAGGTACGCGATACGCCGTTCGACGACGCCGACTCCGACCTCGACGCGATGCCGACCACAGCACGGAGCGCGCGTGTTGAACCTCCTGTGACTGCCGCGCCGACTACTCCGGTTGAGCCGGAGGCACCCGCCGAATCCGAGCCGCTTGAGGAGCTGCCGCCCGCGCTGCGCATTCCCGGTCAGCGCCGGCCGGTGCGTAAAGCCGCAGCCCCGACGTATACCGGCGATATCCCGGCGCCGCTGTCCCCCGTCCCGCGTCAGGTCGAGCCTGAGCCGCCTTCGCGGATCCCCGGACGCCGCCACGGCAAGGCAATTCGCATTCCGCCGACAGCCATGATGCCGCCGGACGGATCGCAGCTCAAACGCGCTCTGACCGAGACCTACAAGCGGATCGGTGTGACGGCCGCCGCGCTGATCTTGTCCGATCCCGACCACATCATCGCGCACAGCGGCGAAATGCCGACGCAGGAAATCGAAGAGCTGAACGACGTCATCAGCGGTGACTGGGATGTCGGCGGGCAGCAGTCGCGCATTCGCTACGTGACCCTGCCCACCAGCAAGCAGGAATACATGCTGCACACGCGGCGGACCGGCACCGGCCACATTCTCTCGCTGGCGTTCGCCGGCGATTTGCCCGTCCGCGAGCTGCGCAAGCAGAGCGACCAGATCGCCGACGCGTTGGCCCAGCTTTCGTCCGAAGATGAATTCGGTGTCGAGGAACCGGAAGCCGAAGAAGAGCTCCCCGAAACACCGGCGGCCCCGCGCTTGCAGCAGCCGATCACCGCAATCTGGATGCTTGAGGACCCGTCCGACCCGATCACGGCCGAGGTGGCGCAGGCCATCGTCCTCGAGCTGGATACGCAGTTCCGCGACATCGGCTGGCGTGTCCACACGCTCAATGTCCACCCCGACTTCATCTACATCTTCTGCGAAGTCGACGCCGGTTACCTCGCCAACGAAATCGTGGCCGACCTCATGCACTATGCGGCCGACGCGGCATGTCAGCGCCGGGCAGATTGGGACCCCGAGACGGTGTGGGCAGATGCCTACATGGCGCTCATGCCCGGCCGTGAAATGGGCAGCGACGAGGTCCAGAGCTTTATCCAGTTCACCCGCACCCGGCTGAGTCGAAAGGCGTCCTAACCTGATGACGAATGATATCAAATCGCTGTCGACCGATCGTTTCTCGCGCTTTGCCGAACGCTATGTGCAGGCCTCGCAGATGGGCGCCACCGCCGAGCCTGCCAAGCTCGTGGCGATGGCCGCACCCCAACCGACCGATCGGCTGCTCGATATCGCCACCGGCGGCGGCCACACTGCCCTGACCTTTGCCCCGCATGTCGGTCATGTCGTCGCCTCCGATCTGGCGCTCGGCATGCTGAATGCGGCCCGCTCGTATGCGCAGCAAAAAAGCGCGGATATCGAATTCACCGCCGCCGACGCCGAAGCGCTGCCGTTCAAAGACGCCTCGTTCGACATCGTCTCGTGCCGCATCGCGCAACACCACTTTCCGGACGTGTTCAGGTTCATGCAGGAGTGTGCGCGTGTCCTGCGGCCGGGCGGGCGGCTCGTCATGCAGGATCAAGTCACGCCCGAGCCGGACGCCGCCGCGCGTTACCTCGACAGCTTCGAGCGCCTGCGCGATCCGTCGCACCACCGCATCTACTCGGAATTGGAATGGCGCGGGCTGTACCTCGACGTCGGCCTGACCGTCGATCACGTCGAACTGGCCCGCCATCGCACGTCGCTCGTCACGTGGGCCGAACGGCAGGACTGCTCGCCCGAGGTCATTGAACACCTGCACGTGATGATGGCGCAAGCGCCCGACGCCGTGCGCGAATGGGTCCATCCTGAAGCCGCCGGCACGCCCGATGCGAAATTCGATCACGTCTACATTCTGATCTGTGGGAGCAAACCGGCATGAGCACGTTGTGGACGAACCTCGCGCATCCGCTCCCCGGGTACTCGCCCTCTGTGGCCATGGCGCTTTGGCAGCTCGAAGACAGCCGGCACCGCACGCTGCGTTGGCTCGCTACGGTCGATTCGGCGTTGGTCGACTGGGAACCGGACAACGGCGATACCGTCAACACGCTTGGCACGCTGCTCTACCACATCGGAGCGATCGAGATCGACTGGGTGTTCTATGACATCCTGCAGACCGATTTCCCGGCCGACGTCGAGCGCTTGTTCGATGTCGACGTGCGCGACGGATCGGGCCGGCTTAGCGTCGTGCGCAAGCAGCCGGTCGACCAGCACCTGCACCGCTTGCAGGTCGCTCGGCACGCGGTCCTCGACGCCCTGCGGCCGATGACCGAGTCGGACTTCGTGCGGCCGCGCACGATGGAACGCTACTTGGTCAGCCCGGCTTGGGCCTTGCATCATCTGGCCCAGCACGAGGCCGAGCACCGTGGCGAGATGATGGCCCTGATCGCGCGCGCGCCAAAACCGTCGGCGGATTAGTCGCCCGACTCGTCGTCCGCTTCCGGCACGGGCCGTGCGTGCGCCGCCAGAAACTCCCAGATCAACACGGACGTCTCGAATCCCGCCGCGGGAGCCCACACGTGCCCGCCGCCGACCACAACATACGCGTCGACGGTGGCGCCGTCCGTACAGTCCGGGTAGCGCACCCGGTTGATCTCGACGCGCGCCGTGTTGGACGTGAAGACCAGCTCACGCTCCGGGTTGGCGCAGCCATTGCGCCGCCCGAAGAACTGTGCCGTCTCGGGGATGCTCAGGGCGTGGCTGATGCGCAAGTCGCCCACGTACAAGTCTTTGCCGTCGAACGGCGTAATCGTGTCTTCGGTCCCGTGCAGCATGAAAATCGACACGACATCCTCGCTGCAAATCGCCGTGACTTCGTCGCTGATCGACGCGGCGACCATCGCAGCGCCAGCCAACTGCAGGTCACACGCGAGCCGGTAGGCCATACGCGCGCCGTTGGAGAAGCCGACCGCGTAGATCCGCGACCGGTCGACCGTGTAGACCTCGGCGATCGACTCGATCAAGGCGGCGAGGTAGCCCGGATCGTCGCGCACGTCGTCCAGCACCTCCCATTCCGGCGTGCCGGCGCCGTAATCCCAATAGCCGTTTGGGCCTTCCGGAAACACGACCAGCCACCCGGACTGCGACGCGAGCTGGGCGAAGCCGGTAATGATCGCCATCTGCTCGGGCGAAGTGCCGGCGGGATGCAGCGCGACGACCAGCGGCGCGGGATCCGACAGCACGGACGGCACGAACAGCGGGGCACGGCGGGTCATACCGTCATGCACCAGCGACACTTCGAGCCATCCGGTCGACGTGGGCGGGCCTTGCATCAGGACGAACAGCAGCGACAAGATAAGCGCGAACATCGACAGCCCTCACGGGTACACTAAGTGCCGTCATTGTACCGCGCTGGAGCCATCAGCGGCGGCGCTTGCGCCTGCGGTGCAGGATCACCGGAATCATGCCGACGCCAAAGATTGGTGTGCCCGCGCAGATCGACCAGATGATGATCCAAAGCTGTTCGATGCTGCTCGTGCCGGGCAGCTCAGCCGCGAAACCCAGGCAGTCCAGCAGCAGCTCGGTGTCGCCGCCGAAGAACTCGTACGACTCGAAACAGAACTCGAGGTTCTCCTGCGCCTCCTGCCGTTCGCGGATGCGGTGCTCGGCGTCGGTCTCCTCGTCGTCGTCATCGTCATCGCCCCCGGACGGGCGCGGCGTGTTGGTAGGCGCCACCGTCGGCGCGCCGCCGTTGCGTGCGATGCACTCCGCCATCGAGAACGACTTCTGCCCGTAATCGGGTGCGGTATTGCCGTTGCTGCCATAGATCGTAAAGATGTCCTCACTATGGCGCACAGCGGTCATGAAGTCCCCCAGATCAAGGGTTGCACCGACCGACAGGCTGAGCAGGTCAGCAATCTCGACCTGCTTCAGCAGCAGGCTTTCCGGCGTACCGCGGTAGATATGGAGCGTGTCGTACGCACAGTACAGCGTGTAGTACTCGCCGGCGTCGGGGTTGAGCCGGCCGTCGCTTCCGTACGGCGGGCCGGCGTCCGGCTCGGGGTCAGGCTCGTCGATCTCGTACGGCGTGGGCGAGGCCGTCGGGGTCGGCGTCTGGGTCGGGATACACTCCGGATCGTCCTCGCACGGTATCCCTTGGGCAAATGGGGTGAAAACGATCGCACCGATCAACAGGATCAGTACGCCAGCGATGGAAATCATTCGCATGATGCACTCCCTCCGCTACTATCTGGCGATCTACCAGTAAGCGATGTGTGTCTTCCTTTCGATACAGCCTGCGGCGCGCGCCGGTTTCTAGCCAGCGCGCTTGCGCCGGCGGTGCCGCCACCGCAGCAGACCCGGCACGAATACGAGACCGAAAATGACCGGGCCATCACCCCAGCAAATGTACGCGAAGATCGTCGCCCACGAGATGCCGGCAGGCCCGTTGCCCGGGCTGGTGAACGAACTTACGCCACTCATGTCCGCCGCCGTCTCGACGCACTGCAGGAAATTGGCGATTCCCGCGTCGAAATAGCGCAGCGTGTACAGGCAGTAGCTGAAGCCGCGCTGTTCTCCCTCCTGAAACAACGGGGTCGGGCGGGCTTCAGGCGTCCGCGCGACGGTCGGCGCTGGCACCGGCATACCGGCATTGGTCAGCGTACATGCTGTGAAGGTGAACGTCTTTGTGCCTGGTTCGGGCGCGCGGTTGCCGTTGCTGCCCGACACAGTGAAGTACTCGCGATCGACGCGCGTCAGCGTGACGCCCGGGCCGATCTCGAACGACGCGCCTTCAGCCATCGGCACGAACATGCGGAACGGCGTGCTGCCCAGCAGTTCGCGCTCCGGCGCCGTGCGATACACCTCGACGGCGTCCTTCTGACAATGGATGGCATAGTATTCGTCCGGTTCCGGATTTACGTGGCCCGGCTCTTGTGCGGCGGCTGTCAGGCAAGTAACGAAGATCACGAACAACAGCGCGCCAACGTTGACCAGTCTCGGCATGGGCTTCCCTCGGCACTATGCGGACGGCAGCGTGGATGGGGTGTTGTATCGATTCGATTGTAGGACGGTTTTCGAATCGGCGCTGAGACGCAGCCGCTATCGGCGCTGCGTGAACGGATCGGTACAACCGCGGCATGCCCGAATCCGTATCGACTCTCATCGATCGTGTGTTATAGTATGCGGCGCAGTATATGAGGGGGCGGTGAGAGACCGCCGCCGTTACGGGGAGGGATCACTTGGAGACGCAACCGACTTTGACCGCAAGATTGAACGGCCTTGTCCAGCTCACGCGCTGGCAGGAACACGTGCCGTTCGTCGTGCCTTTGACCATCATGGGCGCGCTGCTTGCGCTCCAGTCCCTGTCCGACGGCGCGGGTGTGGACCTGCGTCTGGTCGCCGTGACTGCGGCTAACCTGCTCGTCGTGGCCTATGCCTTCATGATCAACGACATCGAAGACGCGCCCGACGACGCGCTCGATCCCAAGCGCGCCGCGCGCAACCCGATCACCAGCGGCACCATCAGCGTCCGCATGGGCTACAACGCGTGCCGTCTGGTCGCCATCATCACGCTCGTGCTATACGCCATGGGCGGTGGGCTGGTCTTTATCATCGGCGGAATCACGCTGCTGTTGTCGCACCTGTACTCGTGGAAGCCCGTGCGGCTCAAGGCGTATCCGGTTACCGATATCGTGTCGCACTCGCTCATGCTCAGCGGCCTGCTGCTGCTGGCGGGCTACTTCACCTATCACACCGAGCCGGGCATCGCGTGGTTCGTTGCCGCTGGCGTCACGCTGTGGTCGGTATACGGCCAGCTCTACAATCAACTGCGCGACTATGACATGGATGTCGCCGCCGGCCTCAGGAACACGACCATCATCCTCGGCCCGCGCAACACGCAGGTTGTGGTGTGGATGACCATCGCGCTCGCGGTGGTGTGTCTGATGGTCGCCATCGCGCTCGGCGCGTTTCCGATCTGGCTTGCCGCCGCCGCAGGTGTCGGCATCGCCATCAGCGCAATCTTCCGGCCCAAGGCCGACCTGCGCGGTTACACCGAAATGGCCAAGTCGGCGTCGGTGCAGATCCGTGGCCTGATCGTCTTCAACATTATCATGATCGCGTGGCTGGTGGCCGTGCTGCTCACGCAGCTCACCCGCTAACGCCACGTCGAACCCCACAATACGCGAAGGCCCGGATCAGTCCGGGCCTTCGTCGTCTATCTGCGCGGTGCGCGAAGACGGCTACTTGCCCGGCAGCCCCAACCCGCCCATGGGCGTGAACTCCGACCGGTCACCCATGCCGGCGATCAGTGGCCGCGCCTTGGCGATCGTCTGCTGCACGGACTCGAGATTGAGCGACGCGCGGTGCGACTCGGGCGAGTCCCACACCTCGTAGACCCAAATGGCGTCGGGGTTCTCAGTGTCCTCGCTGACGATGTAGACGTGACAGCCGGGCATGCTGGACGCGTTTTCGAGCAGGTAGCCGAGCAGGGCCGCGCGCATCCCCGGCGCCGCGATGATCTTTCCGTGCAGTCCGTACATTGGGCTCTCCGTGATGGTCAGGTGGTCGCGCACAGTCTATCACGAAAACAACCGGCCCCGATCGGAGGACCGGGGCCGGTGAAACGGGGTCAGAAGCTCCTACCTATGCGCTGGGTGTATCGTACTCCGGTTCAACCCACGAATCTGGGATCTCGATACGCGCATCAACTTCTGCGTGCTCAGCAAGCAAATAGAGTAGATTGCTCCCATCAAGTAACTCAAGGGGCTTGTTTTGAGCAAACTCGTAGGCAGCCTTACCGTAGCCGCTTGTCGTGACAAGAATGCCTTTGGAGGCCCCCTCATTTTGCAGCGTGCCGTAGAGGTCGCGGACAGCGCTCACACCGACTGTATTCTTGTAACGCTTCGCCTGAATGATGACCTTACCACCAAAGATGGGTCGGGGATCCCACGCCACGCAGTCCACGCCCCCGTCACGTGACGCCTGAGTCGTCCGTGCCTCAAGTCCCATCTTGTGGAAAAGATTCGTGATCAACGACTCGAATTCTGTCGGCGACAACTCCATCAGATTAGGCCGCATGTCAAGCGACGACATAATATCTACTTCCTCAACGAATCTCGGATCCACCATATTGAATTCGAGAACGGGACGCACAGGTGCAAGCTCGCTCGGATTCTGCGACACGCCGGCGTTCAAGTTCTTGAGGCACAGCTGCGGATCGACCCGACTTAGGTCAAGAGCCCCGAAGACATCCTTCGTTGTGCGTAGAGTAATGAGGCATGGGCGAATATCTCGGCCCGTCGCTTTGTCTACGACATCCACGTGCCCGTTGAAGACAACAGTATCGACAAAGCGACCGCGGTCGGCCTCAAACACCTCGTGAATCGTTCTCAGTGTGACTTGTGCGATTAGCGAGGCATACAGCGCCTTGCGCTGACTCGCAGGCCGTGATGTCGAAGTGATTTCATCCCGAGTCTTGACGTACTTGAAGCTAGCTTCCTCTGGAACAATGTCAAGAGTTGGAAGGTCGTACTCGATGACCAGTTGTCTTGATTCGGCAATATATGCCAGTTTCGCGTGCTGTGGGAAGTCGTCAGGATAGACGCTCGACTCAAGTACAAGGCGAAAGTAGTCAAGAATTGCCTCGACACTCGCTCGCTCGAGTCGTCCCTTGAACTCCTCAATCTCACTGTGCTGCTCTTTGATCTCAGCATCGATCTTGGCAACGGCTTCGGCGTGTGCAGCCTTAATTTCAGCGATTCGCTTTAGTCTGAACGCCTCCCGCTCTCGAGCTTTCGCCACATCAGCTTCATATCGCTTCTTGGCAGCTTCGAATTCGTTCGCATATTTCGATCTTACGTGAGGAAGGTACGCGGAAATCCCCGTTGGAGCGGGAGGCTCATAGGCGTTGAATTCGGGCTCCACAACCGGGCTCGTATATTGGCTCAGTATTTCGAGGGGTGGATACTCGGGTTTCTCCTTCAAATCATCGAGATCAATATAGTCATCAATCTCGAGCGTTGTACTGAGAACATTTTCAAGTGTGGCGATTCTGTCCTCAAGTTCGGCGTTCTTTAGATCAACATCTGCTTCGCGCGAGGCAGTGTACTGACGTTGACGTTCTTTTTCCTGTTCCTTTTGGTTCTTTGCGACTTGCGCCGTGAGCTTCGCTCTTTCCCTCGCTGCCTTCTCTTGAGCCCTCTGTAGTGCCTTGGCCTGTTGTTCGCGCTCTCGTATCGCGCGCCGTTGCTGCCGTTCCATCTCGCGTGCTGTACGAGTGATAACCGTCATGAAGCTGGTTTTGCGTGCCATTGCATGTGTCCTAAAGCGATCCTACTCCGTAACAAATTGTATGATGAACCGTCCAATCATGCAAAACCATTGTCTTAGCATTATCAAGGCAACCTACATCGACCTACAATAGACCGGCCCCGATCGCATGACTGGGGCCGGTGCACAATAGGACCTAATTCAGAGGTCTAGGCAAGCATAGCGGGTTGGGTCGTCATCCATACTTGGCGAAGGACATCGGCAGCGTAGGCCTGCGCGGCTTGCACATCGGCCGGGGTAATGTGCGGATGCGCCTCGGAAATGTCGTCCGCGCTCATGCCCGACGCCAGCTCGCGCAGCAGTTGTTCAACCGTAATCCGCGTGCCGCCAATACAAGGCTTCCCTAGCATGATGTCGGGATCGATCTTGATGCGATCGTGGCGCATGGCGTATCTCCACCTGTTCTTCGTAGAGTGTAGCACGAAAACAACCGGCCCCGATCGAGTGACCGGGGCCGGTGAAACGGGGTCGAGGAGACGTATCCCCTCACCACCGGTGCGACGATGTCGTGCCTAGTCACTGGCCGGCGAACGCCACCCGCTGTTGATCGGCGGCGCCGCGTTGTAGTCGCTCACCGCGCCGACCTCGCGCGTAAACGTGATCGCGCCGTCCAACTCGTCGATCACCACCAGATCGCCGGACACGAAATCGCCACGCAGGAGCCGGATGCTGAGCGGATTCTCGACGTAACGCTGGATTGCCCGGCGCAGCGGACGCGCCCCGAACGAAGAGTCGTAGCCCTGCCGTGCCAGCCAGTTGCGCGCCGGCTCGGTCAGGTGGATCGACAGGCCGTTCTCGGCCAAGCGACCAGTGAGCGACTTCATCTGCAAGTCGACCATGCGCTCGACGTCCTGAATCGACAGCGGCGAAAAGATGATGATCTCGTCGACGCGGTTGAGGAACTCCGGCCGGAACGTCTCGCGCAGCGCGCGCTCGATCTTCTGATGATCGACAATCGCCTGCTCGTCGTTGGTCTGGACGAAGCCCAGCGCCCCGCCGCGCTTGGCGAACTCGGTGCCGAGGTTGCTGGTCATGATGACGACCGTGTTGCGGAAATCCACCGTGCGGCCCTGCCCGTCGGTCAGGCGGCCATCCTCGAGGATTTGCAGCAGCGCGTTCCACACGTCCGGATGCGCCTTCTCGATCTCGTCGAACAGCACGACGCGATACGGACGACGCCGCACGGCTTCGGTCAGCTGACCGCCCTCTTCGTAGCCGACATATCCCGGCGGCGCGCCGAACAGGCGGCTGACCGTGTGCTGCTCGCGGTATTCGCTCATGTCGATGCGCACGAGCGCGTCCTCGTCATCGAACATGAACTCGGCCAGCGCCTTCGCCAGCTCGGTCTTGCCGACGCCCGACGAGCCGAGGAAGATGAACGACCCGATCGGCCGCTTGGGATCCTTCAGGCCACTGCGCGCACGGCGGATGGCGTCGGCCAGCGCCTGCACGGCCTTCTCCTGCCCGATCACGCGCTGATGCAGCACTTCTTCCATGCGCAGCAGCTTTTCGCTCTCGGTCTCGAGCATCTGCTGGACGGGAATGCCCGTCCACTGCGCGACGACCTGTGCGATGTCCTCGCTTTCGACCACCTCGTCGATGCGGTTCTGCTGCTGCCAGATCGACAGCTCGCGCTGATACTCCGACTCGAGCTGCATGCGGTGCATCTTGTACTCGGCGGCGCGTTCATAGTCGCGGGCCAGGCCGGCGGCCTCTTCCTCACCGGTCAGCCGGTCGATCTGCTGCTTCATCTCCTTGAGCTGCGGCGGCATAGCATACAGCGCGACGCGCAGCTTGGCGGCGGCCTCGTCCAGCAGGTCGATGGCCTTGTCGGGCAGCTTGCGACCGGTGACATAGCGGTCGCTAAGGCGCACGGCGGCCTCGATCGCGTCCGGGCTGATCGACACCTTGTGGTGCGCCTCGTAGCGGTCGCGCAGGCCGTACAGCATGTCGATGGTGTCTTCGATGTTCGGCTCTTCGACGTACACCGGGGCGAAGCGGCGGTCGAGCGCGCCGTCCTTCTCGATGTACTGGCGGTATTCGTCCAGCGTGGTCGCGCCGACGCACTGCAGTTCGCCGCGGGCCAGCGCCGGCTTCATCATGTTGCCGGCGTCGATGGCGCCGTTGGCCGCGCCCGCCCCAACCACCTGATGCAGCTCGTCAATGAACAGGATGATCTCGCCGGCGGCGCGCTGGACTTCTTCCATGGCGGCCTTGAGGCGTTCCTCGAATTCGCCGCGGAAGCGGCTGCCGGCCAACATGCCGGCCAGGTCGAGCGCGACGACCCGCTTGCCCATCAGCGATTCGGGGATGTCGCCGGTGACGATGCGCTGCGCCAGCCCTTCGACGATGGCCGTCTTGCCGACGCCCGGCTCGCCGATCAGCACCGGGTTGTTCTTGGTGCGGCGCGACAGCACCTGAATCACGCGCATGATCTCGGCGTCACGCCCGATCACCGGATCGAGCTTGCCCTCGGCGGCCATCTTGGTCAGGTCGCGGCTGTACTTCTGCAGCGTCTGATAGCGCGACTCGGCCTGCGGATCGGTCACGCGCTGACCGCCGCGTAGATCCTTGATCGCGTCGTAGGCGCGGTCACGCGTAATTCCGCCATCGGCCAGAATGCGGCTGGACGGCGTGTTGCGCTCGCTCAGGATGGCGATGAACAGATGCTCGGTGGAGATGTATTCGTCCTTGAGGCGGCTGGCTTCCTCGTTGGCGAGGTCGACCACGCCCTTGACACGCGGCGTGATGAACACCTGCCCCGTCCCGCCGCCGTAGATGTTGGCCTTAGGCGCGCGGCGCAGATGCTCGTCCAAACGCGTCCGGATGCCGCCCGGGTCGGCGCCCAACCGCTCGATCAACTGCGGCACCACGCCGTCGGGCTGTTCCAGCAGCGCCAGCAGCAGATGCTCGTTGTCGAGCTGGTTGTGCCCGTAACGCTGCAGAATCTCGTAGGCGCGCGTCGCGGCGTCCTGAGCGCGTTCGGTAAACCGATCGAAACGTATCATGAGTTGAGTCCTCGGAATTTCGGGAACGGGCGCGAGCGACACGGCACTATTGTAACGCGGACTCGCGCACGCGTTGCCTCATACTCTAGCGTACGACTGTTAGAATCGTGTACGCGATTTCTCAGAGGCGGGTAAAGGGTGGCGGTGGAGCGGGATCCAGGGCCAAGCTAGTATTGCGTTGCCAAATCTGACGATCTGAGTATGATGTATTAGTGGCAACGTGTCTCATACAGGTCTAGAGTAATGATCGACGCACTATTGTTCGGCAAGATCGCTCCAGCAATCGGGCGTGGCATACTGCATTTGTGGCTCAAGGACTATCGCGCTGACGCTGCTTCAGGCGCGGTTGATGTTGTTCAGGCAGCATTTGCTAGTGTCCGCGATCGGAGTGCAGCCAACCGAATCGTGAGTACGATCAGCGAAAGAGTCGCTGAGGATGTTCTACGATCCTTAAAGGATGCACGCGGTGAAATCGACTCAATAAGCGACGACGCAGTACTTCATGCTGTCTTTGCATCCATAAACGACACCACACTCACGGCTGAGTTGCTGGTTGATCGCGATTTGGATCCAAATCTCATTGCACAAGCACTCATTACCGGACAGAAAGAGTCTCTGGTCGGACTGAATTCATCTGAAGTGGCAGTCTATGAGCTCCTAGTTCGACGGATCTGCAATACCATAGTTGATGTCTCCAGCGAGCTTCCCGCAGTTCAACCTCGGGCAATGGGACGACTCCTAGAGAATGATCGACAGATAATTGATTCTCTCTCAGAAATGTTGGATCGCCTGGAAGAAATTCGCCAACAGAGCATAGAATCTGGAAGTGATCGAAAATCGCAACTATTCGATCAAGATTACCGACTAGCAGTCGGAAGAAAACTGGATCGGCTCGAATTGTTCGGCGTCGATCTAAAGACCAGCAGACGCCAGCAGTTAAGTATCGCATACATCTCATTGGAGCTGAATCTAGACGAACTGAATCACGCTGATCAGCAAGAGCAACAGACGGGAAGCGTTCGAGCAGATGACTTGTTGACCAGGTCGACGCGTTTCCTGATCAGAGGCCTGGCCGGATCGGGCAAGACCACTCTTCTTTCTTGGATCGCTGTGAATGCCGCAAATAGAACATTTCCCGATTCTCTCAAGGCTTGGAATGACCTAGTCCCATTCTTCATTCCCTTGCGGTCATACGCGGGGGCGACATTGCCGGTCCCAGAGAAGTTCCCCGTATACTGTGCACCTAACCTTCTTGGAGAAATGCCTGCGGGGTGGGTTCACGAGAAACTGCGGGCCGGCAAAGCGATCGTACTCATTGACGGCATAGACGAAATTGAAGAGCGCGATGAAGTCATTAGATGGATCGAAGAGCTAGTCGAGACGTTTGAGTCGGCTGTCTTCATCGTGACGTCTCGTCCCCCCGCCGTGGACCCCACTAAGTACGAGTCAATAGGATTCATAGATGCGGAACTGCTCCCAATGTCTTCAGCTGATGTGGGAAGATTCATCGACCACTGGCACAGAGCTAATCTCGATATTGGCGCTTCGTCAGATAGCAGCACTTCGAACGAAGCGCTTGCTTCACGACTCAAGCAAAGCATTCGAGAAAACAGGTCACTAAGGGGATTAGCTACCAATCCGCTTCTTTGCGCAATGTTGTGTGCATTGCACCGCGATCGCAATCAACACTTGCCTAAAGATCGTATCGAGCTTTACGAAGCATGTTCTGCAATGTTGTTGCACCGGCGAGACGAAGAACGAAGTATCAAGGTCAGCCTGAAGCCAGAACTTACGATGAGCCAGAAAGAACTCTTGGTTCAGTACTTGGCTTACTTCATGATCTCAAACAATTGGTCGGAGATCGACTTCGCCCGCGCAACTAGTTGCGTAGAACGAGTTCTACCCAGTCTGGGTATCCCTGACAGCCGACTCGCACCAAAGATCCTTGCACTGTTGGTCGAGAGAAGTGGGGTGCTTCGCGAACCTACGAAGCACTATCTTGATTTCAGCCACCGAACGTTTCAGGAATTCTACGCCGCCAAACAAGCTGCACACGAAGATCACGTCGGGGTACTCGTCAAGAATGCGCTCAGCGACCAATGGCGCGAAGTGATCATATTGGCAGCAGGGCTCGGAAGTAAGAGATTTACCAATGAATTGATGCAGACACTATTGGATGAAGGCGACAATGCTACGTACCGTCGGCATCACTTCAATTTGCTGGCCGTGGCATGTCTAGAAACCGGTCGGGATATTGATGGTGTGTTACGAACGAAGATTGGAGAGCGAATCTCTCAACTCGTACCACCAAAGAACATATCGGAAGCCAAAGCACTGGCTTCAGCCGGCGAACTCGCTGTAGGTCCGCTCAGAGAGATCGTCTCGAAAAAGAAGAAGTCGTATGCTACAGAAATGGCTGCCACAATTCGTGCGTTGGCGATTATCGGATCCCCCGCAGCGCTGTCGGCTTTGGAAAGTCTCGTATCGCAACACGAGTCGCGTAGCACCGTAATCTCTGAGTTACTTCGTGCCATGGAGTACTTCGATAATGAGTCTGAGTTCTGTCGACGGATTCTCTCAAACGTTCCCATTGAAACGATTCATGTCAATTCGATTGAGAGTGCTAGCTACTTGAATCTCGCTAGGCGTATAGTCATTAGATACGCGGGTGACGTAATCAGCTATTCCATGCTGAGCTCACTTCGATTTCTGAAAGAATTAGTGCTTGAGGATGTCCACGTGATGTCACAGTTTGCTGGACTGACGGCAATCACGGGTCTTGTCAAGCTTACTATTCGATATGACTACACTGGAATCGACCTCAGCAGTCTCAATCCACACAAGACGATTTCAGACTTGTCTCTCATAGGTGACGGTCCGGTGTATCAGGCCGAAAGACTCGCGTCGCTAGAGAATCTACGTAAATTGGAGATATTGGGAAGAGCTAGCTGGAAAGAAATCCAACACATTCGCGAGCTTGATGGATTGCGGACTTTGATTATTGCGCATCTGGAATCCGACACTGAGCTATCAAGAATAGTTCCTGAAGGCCTAAAGCACTTGTCGATCCATGGGTCTCAAATAGAAGTCAACTCAGTTAATGTACATGAAAGTCTCGAAGTACTTTCACTAAGGAATGTCCGAACTGGAAACACGCTACTTCAATCACTTCCGAACTTGAGGGCCCTAGAACTCGTAAATACGGACATTCCGAATATGGAAGAAGTGAAGAATCTGAAGCAGCTGGGAATCCTCAGTGTCTGGGAGGCACCATACCTGAAGTCCATTGAGGGTCTTGAAACGCTCCCCAAACTGACCGTTAGCCAGTTTCATAACTGCCCGATACTGCTTGATGTCTGCAAGTTGGCGGAATCGGTATCACTAAAGACCCTGAGCCTGTGGCGGACGCCTGCAAGTGAGAATATGGATTGTTTCAAGTCCACGCAGATTGACTTTAGTCGTGTAATGTACTTACATAGAGTCCGTTTCATGGGTTACGATCATTTCTTCTACTAGCAATGACTTCCCTTACTGCCCTGACCCCCGCCTCGGGGAACGGATCGACCTTGCCGCGCGCCGCCTCAGTCACCAGATCGAGCAGGCCGCGCGCGCAGTCCGGCGGGGGCAGCAGCATCAGCGCGTTGAGCCGTTCGCCCAGCGCCGGATACGCCATCTCGAAACGCCGGAACGGATCGAGCGAATCGAGCCGCGCCGCATCGCCGGCGTGCAGGTGGCGCAGAAGCCGCAGCAGGTGGTGCATCAGGTGATGCTTGAGGAAGACGTGCGCGCTCAGGTGCTCGCCGCGCGCCCACCGGCCGTAGCCGACATAGATCAACGACAGCACCATCAGCAGGTCGCGCTGCGGGTCATAGTCCGGCGTGGCTGTCGTTGCGGCGGTTTTAGCGGCGATGCGCGTCATCGCCTCGGCGATCCCGCCCCGGTCGATCAGCACGCGGTAGTCGTTGGCGACCATCACGTCCAGCTCGGCCCGGTCGAAGATCGCGAACTCCGCCAGATGCGGGATGTCGTACAGCACCTTCAGGCCGTGCTCGGTCTCGCGGATGCTGAAGGCGATCCGCTCGTGCATCGGCATCCAGCGCAGATCGGTCCGGAACGACTCCTGCGCGCCGTCTTCCACGACGACCAGAAAGTCGTGATCGGACCACGCATCGGGCGTCCGGCCCTGCTCGGCCATCGAGCCGGCGGCGATCAGGCCGATCACGCGCGGGTCGGCGGCCAGCGAGGCAGTCAGGGCGGCAGTGTAGGCGCGGAAGTCGGTCAGGTTCATGCGTAGATTCCCCATAGAGTAGCGATGAGTAACGAGTGATGCGTGGTGAGAATCTCAAAGCACACCTCGCCCCCGGCGCCAAGACTCACCTCACCCCCGCCCCCTCTCCCGAGGAGAGGGGAGTAAAACGCGCCGGAGTCGAACGCCCCTCTCTTCGGGAGAGGGGCAGCGGAGCGCAGCGACGCGGGGTGAGGTCGGCACCAGAGAGGGCAGGAACGACACGCGGCATCTCAACAAACCCTCGCCCCCGGCCCCTCTCTTCGGGAGAGGGGCAGCGGAGCGCAGCGACGCGGGGTGAGGTCGGCACCAGAGAGGTTTGGGGCTGTGGGCCAACATCTGCTCTCCCTTTCCCCTTCTCCCTCTCCACTTTCCCCTGCTCTACGGCGCGACACCCACCAGCTCGACCGCGTCGATTTCGTTCCACGTCCCCAGCACGGATTGGTCGAGATAGATGACCACACCGCTCACAGGACGGTTGATGTCGCTGATGTCGACCGTGAAGACGCCCGGGCACGGCGTATTGCCGGCCGCGTCGATGCTGTTGGGCAGGTCGATGCGCGCGCCAGTCTCGGCATCGACCACCGCGATGTTCACGATCGAGCCGGGGTTGTACACCTGATAGACGTTGACCTGCCGCGGGATCACGGGCGTGGCATACGTCAGGCGCAGCTCCTCGGCGGACGAATCACCTTGCGACGACGCCCACGCGGTCTGCGCATCGCGGCATCCGTCGGTGTTCGGAGCTCCGGTGGCCTGCCGCGCACTCCACTGGTCGCGGCTGTACTCCGATGTCGCCTCGGCGCGCACCGCCCACTGCCGCAGCACCTCAAGCCCTTCGAGGTCGACCACCTCCAGCAGCAGCGCATACGCACCCTGACACATCCCGACACACGTCGCCGTGATCGTGTAGGTCGCGTCTTCTGGAAGCTGCACGAGATCGATGTAGGCGTTAAGCGAGCCGAATTCGCCGTTCCCGGAGTCGTCGTTCGAAGCCACCTGCGTGCCATCCGGCAGCGAAATGTCGAGGCGCGGGTCCAGCACGCCGCGCGACAGCGCCACCATCGACACGCGGATCGTCTGATCGGCAGTGCCGTCGTACGTCCACGCGTCGGACGGATCTTCGGTGGTGATCCTCCCGGTGACCGGCACGCCGCTAATCAGCGCGTTCGGTCCCACGGCGACCGCAACGGACATCTCAAGGTCGACTGCCGGCGTGTGCGACGGGCCGAACGACTGCATCTCGCGCAGCGAGTCGAACTGCAGCGTAGCGAGAATCGCTTCGACGGTCGGAACGAGTTCCTCGGCCCCTTCACCGTGCGCGGACTCCGCAAGCAGCGTCGAGTCGTCTACGCGTACCGCCCATACGAGCGTGGTGTACCCGGCATCATCGGTGTTCACCAGCAGCATTGTCGCCGCCGGCAGTTCGCCCAGCATCACCGGTTCGACCTCCAGCGTGCGGTCAGAAGCGGCTGCGACTGCACTTAGCGTCGTTTCCGGGTCCGCGTTCTCAAGCCCAATCAGTTCGAACACATACGCCGGCCCGGCGATCGACAAGTGGATCTTGCCGGGGCCGGGATCACCGCTGGGTAACGCGCCCATCTCCGGCCCCTCTGGCGAGTTGGCGATGATGACCTGCGACTCGCTGCCCTCGCCGGCAAACCAGTCCGCCGGGTAAGACACGGTGATTCCGTTGAACGAGAACGACTGCGGCAGGTCGTCCTGAGCAAACACACCCAGCACCGACGCCGCCAGAGTCAGCAGCACGAGTATGACTTTCACGGGATAGTCCTTTCACGTCTGCGGCCCTCGGCTTCCGTGATGCGGTCGGCCCGGCCCACGCCTCCAATGCCGCACAGTGTAGCGCGTTTGACGGTCGTGGACCCAGCTTGCCCGCCCCTTAGTCGCCTGACGCCTGCCAGCGTGGCGCAAGCAGGTCGTACAGCTCGCTCAGCGGGATGTCGACCATCTGCGGCCCCATCGCGTACGGCCCGACCTGATACGGCGGGAAGAACACACGCAGCGCATCGTCGGCCAGCACCCAATGCTGGAAGTTCACCGGCTCGGGCGCGGTGCCGTCGGTGACCCACTGCGCGTCGGCCATCTCGCCCATGTCGCTCAGGATGGCCTGCGCCGCCAGCCCCGATACTGCCGGCAATCCGGCATCCACATCGCGAAAGACATCGGCCAGAGTCAGCAGCTCGCCGGCACTGGCATCGACGGTGTAGGTCTGGAAATAGCTGTTGGGATGCGCACCGCCGGTGTACTCGGAAATCGTGAACACGACCGATCGCGTTTGCTCGGCCAGCGCCGTCTCCTCGAACGAGATGTCCAGCGAGTACGCAAACGTGAAGGCATCCCAGTACTCGGCCGCCAACGCGAGAAATTGCGAGCGCGCCTCGCCGATCCAGCCCACGACCGTCTCCGCCGTCGTCGGGTTGTCGAGGATCCAAGTCGGGTACGCGATCGTCACCTCGATGCTGGCACGGCAAACCTCGGGATTGTCAAAGTTCTGTCCGCCGGCTTGGCACGGCATGTCCTGCGCCGCCGCCGGCATCGCGGCAATCAGCAGCGCGAGGATTCCCAATAACACGATCCGCTTCATTTCGTCCTCCGATGTGACGTCGTTCGCTTATTCCAGTGTAGCCCGAAACGCGCCGTCGAAAGCGACGGGATCGATCGTCGTGTCCTACGGGCCAACACCGGCTGAACAACTCCTGAACATCCGCGTGCTATCGTGTGTGTCAATCCGTTCGAACACGCGCCTGCCGCTGTGGTAGGCTTATCGCAGGTCGAGGATCTGCGCGCGACAAGGCTGTACCATGGGTAAAGTCATCCTCATCGTAGACGACAATCTGAGTGTGCGGACACTCCTGCGCGACTACCTGACCGAACAGGGTTACACGTGCGTCACGGCAGGCAACGGACGCGACGCGCTGTTCGCCGCCCGCCACGAAAAACCCGATCTCGTCCTGCTCGACATCATGATGCCGGAGATGGACGGCTTCGACTTCCTGCGCCAATACCGCAAAGAGCGCGACACGCCGGTGATCCTGCTCACGGCGCGGGTCGAGGAAACTGACAAGGTCATCGGGCTTGAACTGGGGGCAGACGACTATGTGACCAAGCCCTTCGGCATGGCCGAACTGGGGGCGCGCATCCGTGCCGTGCTGCGCCGCTATGACAAGGCGGCGGTCGCCGTGCCGGACGTCTTGCGCGGTGGGGCCATTACGCTCGACCGCGAACAGCGCACAGTTGCAGTGTCCGGGCAGCGCGTCGACCTCACCCGCTCCGAATTCGATCTGCTAGCCGTGTTGATGGGCAGCATGGGCCGGACGTTCTCGCGCATGGACCTGATCGAAGCGCTGCACGGCGATGTCATACAGGGCGTCGAACGCACAATCGACGTGCACATACGCAATCTGCGCACCAAGCTCGAGCCGGACCCCGCCGAGCCGCGCTACATCCTGACGGTATTCGGGGTCGGCTATCGGTTTGCCGGCGAGGACTGATGCGCATTTCGCTGACCGCTAAGTGGGTGCTATCGATCGCGCTGGCGAGTCTGGTCGGGATGGTCGTCGCCGCCGTCGTCGTGAACAGCGCCACCTCGCGCGATTTCGACCGCCTGCGCATCGAGCGCGAGGTAGAGGACGTCTCGGATGCCGCCGTCATCTTCTTCCAGCAGCAGGGTTCGCTCGACGGTTTCATGTCTATGTCCGGCCGCGGGCAAGGCATGCACTACGAGGGAACCCTCGGGCGGGTCGTCATGCCCCCCGGCGTCGTCCTGCTTGACATCGAAGGCGAGGTCGTCAGCGGGCTTCCCGGTGCCTCGCCCGACGGACTCCCGTTTGAGCTTACGCTCAACACGCTGAGCCCGGTGACACTCGATGACGGCACGTTGATCGGGCAGGTCGCACTGATCGACGCTGGCCCGCCGCTGGATCCCCGCGACCAGCTCTACCTCGACAACACGGCCCGCGCGCTGATGATCGGAGCGCTCGGCGCGGCGGCGGTGGCGGTAGCGGTCGGAGCCGTGCTCGCGGGCGTATTCCTTCGCCCGCTTCGCGCGCTCAACACCGCGATTCATGCCGTGGAACGAGGCGATCTCAAGCAGCACATTCCGGTGCGCGGCAGCGACGAATTGGCCGACGTGATCCGCGCCTTCAACCGAATGAGCGCCGAACTCGACCGCGTCAACGCACTGCGCCGGCAGATGACCGCCGATATCGCCCACGATCTGCGCACGCCGCTGACGGTGATCCGCGGCTACCTCGAAGCCATGACCGACGGGGCGCTGCCGCCGTCTCCGGAACGGCTCGCCGCGATCCGGGGCGAGGTCACCACCCTGCACCATCTGATCGAGGATTTGCGCACGCTGTCGTTGGCCGACGCGGGCGAACTGCGCCTGCAGCGCCAGCCCATCCAACCGGCGGCGCTGCTGTCCGACGTGCGCGAGTCGTTTGCGCTGCAAGCCGAGGCGCGCGGCGTGACGTTGGAGGTCGACGCGGCCCCGGACCTGCCGCCCGTAGCGGTCGACCCGCTGCGTATGACGCAGGTCTTCGGCAATTTGGTCAGCAATGCCCTGCGCCATACGCCCCCCGGCGGTCACGTGATGCTGCTCGCCGCCCCATCCGGTCCCAATGTCGAGTTTACGGTCGAGGACACCGGAGAAGGCATCCCGCCGGAACAGCTCGCGCACATCTTCGAACGCTTCTACCGTGGAGAAGCTTCGCGGCAACAGCAGGAAGGCGAGTCCGGACTGGGTTTGGCGATCGTGCGCTCGCTGGTCGAAGCGCACGGTGGCACTATTCGTGCCGAGAGCGCACCCGGCAACGGCACGCGCATGACGATCGCTTTGACTCCGCAGCTTTTGGGTTCCCGTTAGGACCGCCGCACCTTTGACCAGCGTGCCTATGCGGGCATGCTATACTTCGTGCATCGTCCGGCTGAACCGTCGGGAATACCGCTGCATGTCCGCCGCCCCGCAAAGCCTGCCGTCAGCCCAAGAAACCGCGCTTACGCCGCGAGAACGACAGCTTGCCGTCAGCGCGACATGGCTGTTGGTCGGTGTGGCAATACACGGTGTTATGGCGATCCTCATCACGCTCGTCGGCATTGTCACGGCGCTGAATGGTGCTTCCCTCGACGGAATCGTGTCGGTGTTGATCGGCGGGTTCGGCCCGCCTGCAGATTACGCGTGGGTCACGGCGTTGGGTCTGACACTGCTTTCTGCCGTCGCACTACTGCTAATTCGCGCCGGTGTGCAAGCCCACGAATGGTGGGCGTGGATCGCCGCGACGGGCACGGTCGCTGGCATGGTTGCCACGATCGCGGGCTGGCGTTACTTCCCCGGCATCGTCACCATCGTGACGGTTGTATGGGGCCTACTGCCGGTCGCCTTGTTTCGCGGCGCGCTGCGTTCCAACCCGGTTGCCTCGAAAGAACTGCGCGAACGGATGCGCGGCGGGCGCGCGTTCGCCGTCCTTACCGTGTACCTGCTGCTGATGAGCGCCTTTGCCGTGCTGCTTTTCCTCGCCAACGCGCCGTTCAGCCGCGGCTTGGCGACGTCCGTCACCGGCGATTTGGGTCGCACAGTGTTTGCCGGCGTGGTCGGCCTCGAACTGCTCCTGATCATGTTTATCGCCCCTGCGTTCACCGCCGGCGCCGTCACCGGCGAGCGCGAACGCCAAACCTACGATCTGCTCAAGATCACGCTGCTTCCGCGCGCCACCTTCCTGATCGGCAAGCTCGAGTCTGCGCTCGGGTTTATCGTGCTGCTGCTGCTGGCTGCGCTCCCCCTGCAAAGCATCGCGTTTTTGTTCGGCGGCGTCAGCGAAGTGGAACTTTTCGTGTCGTTTATCGTCTTAATTGCAACGGCGATTGCCTTCGGCGCGGTCGGCATCTTCTTTTCGACACTGACCGATCGCACCGTGACCGCCAGCGTGCGATCGTACGCCACGGCGTTGATCGTGCTGGTCGGTGCGCCGGTACTGGCCGCGTTCTTCGGCGGTCCGTTTGCCGCGGTGTACACGGGCAGCGGCACCGGGTTCAGCGGGTCGCCGGTGGTCGAGTCGTTCTGGATTTACATCGGCGCGATCATATCGAGCCTGAACCCGTTTACAGCCAGCACCGCCAGCCAGACTCTGCTTTTGAATCAGGGGAGTACAGGCTTGTGGTCGGCGACGTTAAGCTCGACCGGCGGTACGATCCCGCTGGTGTCGCCGTGGATCAGCTACAGCGTGATCGCGCTGGCGGTCGCCGTCGTGCTGATCGCCCTGTCCGTCCGCCGCATCCGTCAGGTTGAGGATTAACCGGCCGTCGCGCTGGTGCCGAGGAAGTCCGGATGTCCGCTCAAGTCACCCTTCAAACCGTTGTCCGCACGTGGGAACGCCGCCGCCAGTTGAGCGTGTTCGTCGAAAACCTCCCGCGCGCGATGATCCCCGGCACGGCAATTGGCACCGGGCTGGCATTGATTTCACGCCTGCGCCCCGGCGTCGAGGATGTCGTGGCTGTGACGGTCGCGCTGGCCGGCGCGGCGCTCGGTGTGCTGGCGTTGGCGGCGTGGGTGTGGCTTCGGCCGCGCACGCTGGTCGACTCGGCGCGCTGGTTCGACGTACGCTTCGGACTCAAGGAACGCGTCTCGACGGCGCTGGAATTGATCGACGGGAAAATCCACGCGGATTCCGGCCTCGCCGCACACCAGATCGACGACGCACAGGCCATCGCCGGCGGCGTGCGTGCGAATGTGATGCTGCCGTTTACGTCCGACCGGCGTGCGTGGATCGCGGTCGTGGCCACACTGGCGATGCTGGCGATCCTCATCATGCTGATTCCGCCAGTGGCCGCCGGTGATGCCGCCGCCGACCGCGAGCGCGCGGCGATTGCTGCGGCGGCCGATCAGGTAGCGGAAATCCTCGAAGATGTCGCGGCCGATCCGAACCTCTCCGACGAAGAGCGCGGGCCGCTGTTGGAAGCCCTGCAAGCCCAGCTTGAGACCATGCGCGACCCGAACATCACGCTGGACGAGGCGCTGGCGACGTTGAGCGAGGTTGAGGGCGCACTCAGCGAACAAGCCGAAATGGCGCAGTCCGAGATCGAGCAGCAGCAGGCCGCCGAGGACGCGGCGGCCAACGCGCTCGGGCAAGGACGCGAGGCATCCGCAGGCCAGTCGCTGCAAGAGCAGATCGATTCGTTCGAGCAATCGCTGAGCGAAATGACCCAAGAACAACTCGCGCAAGCGGCAGAAGCGCTTGAGAACGCAGCCAACGCGCTTGAGCAGACCGATCCGGAAGCAGCACAGGCACTGCGCGAGGCCGCAGAGGCTCTACGCCAAGGCGATCGTGAAGCGGCCGCCGAGGCGTTGCGCCGTGCGGCTGAACAAGCTGAACAATCCGCCGCCGAGCGTGCGCAGCAGGCGCAGCAGCGGCAGTCAATGGAAGAACGCGCGCAGCAAGCACAGGCCGCCCAAGAAGAAGCAGCCGAGTCATCCAGCGAACCGACCGCATCCGGCCGCCCCGAGGAAGGGTCGGAAGGCTTGGGCGAGGCGCAGGACGGCGCTCAGGGCGAAGGCATGTTCGGACAGCAGGCCAGTGAAGGTGAAACTGAAGGCGAAGGCGGCAGTTCGCAGTTGGCCCCGCCCGAGGACGCGGCGCAAGGCGAGAACAACGAAG
Organism: Candidatus Flexicrinis affinis; assembly: GCA_016716525.1. Classification (NCBI taxonomy): domain Bacteria; kingdom Bacillati; phylum Chloroflexota; class Anaerolineae; order Aggregatilineales; family Candidatus Flexifilaceae; genus Candidatus Flexicrinis; species Candidatus Flexicrinis affinis. Next base: position 92,029 of record JADJWE010000009.1, on the reverse strand, counting down.
CGGGCGAGGCCGGACGCGGCAGTCAGGGCATGGGCGACGGCACCGCCGACCTGAGCGATGACGCATCGGCACAGGGCCAGCGCAATTCGCAGCCCGACAACCCACAAGAGAACAATCCGGACGGCACCGGAGTCCGTGCCTATCAGCCCGTCTATTCGCCCCGATTCTCAGTCGAGGCCGAGGACGGCGAAGACGTGCGCCTGCAAGCCGACCCCGGCGATACGCCGCTCAATCAAGGCGAGTTCGACGATAACCCGTTGGGCCAGTCGGTCGTGCCGTACGATACCGTGTTCAGCGACTATGCCAACGCGGCCAGCCGCGCGCTCGAGAGCGGGTACATCCCGCTCGGCATGCGTGACGTGATCCGCAGCTATTTCTCGTCGCTCGATCCGGGCGCACAGCCGTAGCTCTTGGGGGGCTGCCCCAAACCCCGCCAGAAGGCTTTCGCCCTCTGGACTCCCTTAGCCCCGAAAGCGACACGCCAGCGTGTTGCTTTCGCAGTAACGGGGTCAAGGGGTGCAAACCCCATGTGAAGGGTGTGGAGGAGAAGCCTCCGCGCACAGCTCAGTCAGCCATGGCGGCCTCTACGCACTTCCACCACCCGGTAGGACCGTTTGCGGTACACTTGATTCGTCAAGCACACCGGAAAGCACGCCTGTAACATGATTGAATCGATACTGGTCAACGGGAGAATCACCACCCACGACCCGCGTCACCCGCAGGTCTCGGCGCTGGCCATCAGCGGCGGGCGGATCGTCGCGGCTGGCGCAGACCACGAGATCGTGGCGCTGGCGCGGCCCGGCACACGCCAGTACAACCTCGACGGACGGCGGGTTACGCCCGGCTTGACCGACGCACATCTGCACGGCCAATTGACCGCACGCACGCTGGCCGACGTCAACGTGATGAACGCGGCGAAGGCAGATGCCATCGTGCGGGTTGCCGAGCGCGCGCGCACGACCCCGCCGGGCACGTGGATTCTCGGCGCAGGCTGGACTCAGGAATTATGGGAAGGCAAGCACTTCCCGACTCGTTTCGACCTCGACGCTGTCGCCCCCGATCATCCCGTATTGCTCGGCTCGAAGAGCCTGCACGCCTATTGGGTCAACTCCAAGGCGCTGGAGATCGCCGGCCTCACCCGCGATACGCCCGACCCGGAAGGCGGGCAGTATCAACGCGATGTGTACGGTGAATTGACCGGCGTCATCTTCGAGAACGCATCCGCCGTGCGCGATCACGTACCAGCGTTGACGACCGACCAGATCGCCGACCTGCTCGAGCGCACGCAGGAACAGATGCTAGCGCGCGGATTGACCGGCTGGCACGACTACGACGGTCCGCCGTGCTTGAGCGCGCTGCAAGTGCTGCGGGAGCGCGGCAAGCTCGTCATGCGGGTGGTCAAGAACGTCAACGCACCGTACATCGAGCACATCATCCAGTCGGGTCAACGGTGGGGCTTCGGCGACGATTGGCTGAGGCTGGGCGGGCTGAAGATCTTCGCGGATGGGGCGCTCGGCCCGCGCACGGCGCACATGCTGGCCCCGTACAACGGTGAACCGGACAACTTTGGGGTAATCGTCACAGAGAAAGACGAGATGCAGCAGCTCGTTAGCCGGGCCAGCGCGAACGGCATCCCGTCCACGATCCACGCGATCGGCGATGCAGCGGTTCGCACGGTATTGGACGTGTATGCAGTCGTCCGCGCCGAGGAAGCGGCCCGCGGCGAACGGCCCGACCAGCGCCGGCATCGCATCGAACACGTCCAGTTGATCCACCCGGACGACGTGGGACGCCTCGCACAAATGCACATCATCGCCAGCATTCAGCCGATCCACGCCGTCTCCGACATCGAGATGGCCGACGCCTATTGGGGCGAACGTGCGCGGCTCGCCTACAACGCCCGCGTGCAGCTTGACCTCGGCGCACCGGTGGCGTTCGGCAGCGACAGCCCGGTCGACACGTTCGATCCGGTGATCGGGGTGTATGCAGCGGTCGCCCGGCGCCGCGCGTCCGATGGCGCGCCCGGCACGGACGGTTGGTACCCCGAGAACCGGCTCACGTTGGACGAGGCGCTGCGCGGCTATACCGAAGGCCCGGCCTATGCCGCCGGCATGGAGCACCATCTCGGGCGGCTGACGCCGGGCTATCTGGCCGACTTGGTGGTGTGGGATCGCGACTTGTTCGATATCCCGCTGGACGAACTGCCGCACGCACAGGTCGTCGGCACGATGACTGGCGGCGAATGGCGCTTCGGCGGCGTGTAAGCTAACCGTGGTTGGAGGGACGATGAACGCTCGACACGTACGACTCATCCGGTTGGGTGCGGTGCTGATCGTCGCGACGGCCGCTGCCATCGGCTGCACCGGCGCTGCCGAACCCACGGCAACGCCGTCCTCGACCCCGACTGCGACGGTCACGGCATCGGCGACTGCGACTGCGACCGCCACCGCGACAGATACGCCCACGCCGACCCCGACCGCCACTTCGACACCGACCGCAACCGCCACGGATACCGCGACACCGACCGCGTCGTTAACGCCCACCAACACGCCGACGATCACGCCCACGCCCGGCCCAGCCGCGCCGCGCGCCAGCTTTGGCATCGCGGACTCGCGCCGGCTCACGGTGAAGTTCGACAATCGTACCCGCGGTAGAGGGTTAGTGCTGTGGGACTTCGGCGACGGCACGACCTCGACCGATTTCGAACCCTCGCACACTTACGCTGCCGAAGGGCGCTACGTCGTACAGCTCACCGTCAGGAACGTCAGCGGCAGCAGCACCGCCATTCGCGGTCTGACACTGCGCCTGCCGACCTGCACGCTGTCGGTGCGCAGTCCGGTAACCATGCTCAACACGCCGAGCAATCGTGGAGCACCAAAGGGTCGCGTCACCAGCGGTTCGCTTTCAACCAATCTGGCGGCCTACGACGATGAAGGCAACACGTGGTACTACGTGCGCCGCACGGTCACCGGCTGGGTCCGTGCCGACTGGTTCACCACGATCACCGGCGAATGCCCGGTGCCAGAGGAAGAATAGCGTCTCGCAGCAGGCGCGGGGTTACGACTCCGCGACGACCGCCATCGCGTCGATCAGAACCAGCATCTCCGGATACAGCAGCGCGGAGACCTGCGTCAGCGTGACTGCCGGCGGCTCGCTGAAGAAATACTCTTTGTGCGCCCGGCCGACCGCCTCCCAGTGCTTGATGTTGGTGACGTAGATCCCGACGCGGGCGACATCGTTGCGAGTTGCGCCGAAGTGCCTTAGCGCATCGTCGATGATCTGGTAGATGCGCACGGCCTGTTGATAAGGGTCACGCGGCCCGACGATGTTGCCGTCCGGGCCATACGCCCCCGTACCGGATACGGTGATGACGTTGCCAATGCGGACTGCGCGAGAATACGGAAACGTTTCGGCGAGTGTAGAACGAACGGGGATACGAGTCTGTTCGAGCATGGCAATAAACCCCTATCTGTCTATCTATACGGTATGCCCCGGCGTGATCGGACCGGTGGGCGTCCCGCCCGGCGCGCTTTGCCGAACGGAGCCGCCGTACCCTTATTATACGACCGATTATTACCATCGCTCCGCCGTGATAGTCATGCCGCCAATACAACGCATATACGATGCTTACGCTCCCCTGAGATTCGCGAGGCGGAGGCTGTGCTATAATGCGGTGGCCAAATTGACGTCTCTCAGACGAAGAAGGACGCATGTTCCGCTCGATCACGAAACGACTCTTCGGCGGCGGCGGCGACCGTGTGCTGAATGAATACCGCGACCGCGTCGATCAGATCAACGCGCTCGAACCCACGATCTCCGCGCTAACGGACGAACAGCTCCGCGCCAAGACCGACGCGTTCCGGGCACGCATCGAAGAGGGCGAGCCGTTGGAAGCCGTCCTGCCGGAGGCCTTCGCGGTCGTCCGCGAAGCGGCCAAGCGCACTATCGGCCAGCGTCACTTCGACGTTCAGCTCATCGGCGGCATGGTGCTGCACGAGGGCAAGATCGCCGAGATGAAGACCGGCGAAGGCAAGACGCTCACCGCCACTCTCGCCATCTACCTCAATGCCCTGCTGGGCAAAGGCGTCCATCTGATCACGCCCAACGATTACCTGAGCAAGGTCGGCGTGCAGACGATGGGCCCAATCTATGACTTCCTCGGCCTCAGCGTGGCCGTGATTCAGAACATGGGCAACGACCCGGCCATGGCGTCGTTCCTGTACGACCCGCAGTTCGGCAGCAACGACGCACGCTATCAGAATCTGCGCCCGGTCAAGCGCGTGGAGGCCTACGGCGCGGACATCACCTACGGCACCAATAACGAGTTCGGCTTCGACTACCTGCGCGACAACATGGTGTGGGAAGAGAACCAGCTCGTGCAGATGCGCGGCCTGCACTACGCCATCGTCGACGAGGTCGATAACATCCTAATTGACGAAGCGCGTACGCCGCTTATCATCAGTGGTCCGGCCGAGAAGCCGTCCGATCTCTATCGCAAGTTTGCCGACCTAGTGCGCCGGCTCAAGGTGAGCAGTCACGACAGCGTCGTCAACGAAGCGCCTGATGGCGACTACGTCGTCGACGAGAAGGATCGCGTCGCCTTCCTGACCGAGGCCGGCACCGAAAAGATCGAGAAGCTGCTCGGCATTGACGAGCTGTATCACCCCGAACACGCCGAGATGATCCCCTATCTCGACAACTGCCTGCGCGCCCATGCCCTGTACACCAAGGACAAGGAATACGTCGTTCAGGACGGCCAGATCATCATCGTGGACGAGTTCACGGGCCGCTTGATGTACGGCCGGCGTTTCAGCGAAGGTCTCCATCAGGCGATCGAAGCGAAGGAGAATGTCGAGGTCCGGCGCGAGAATCTTACGCTGGCGACCATTACGTTCCAGAACTTCTTCCTGATGTACGACAAGCTGGCCGGCATGACCGGTACGGCGATGACCGAGTCGGAAGAGTTCTACAAGATCTACAAACTCGATGTCGTCAGCATCCCGACCAACCTGCCGATCGCACGCGCCGACAACAATGACCTGATCTACATCAACGAGAAGGCCAAGTTCGAGGCCATCGCGAACGAAATCAAGGCACGCTACGACAAAGGCCAGCCTGTGCTGATCGGTACGGTCGCCATCGAGACCAGCGAACGCCTCAGCGAATTTCTCAAGAAGTCGAAGATTCCGCATCAAGTTCTGAACGCCAAGCAGCACGAGCGCGAGGCCGGGATCATCGCACAGGCCGGGCGTGCTGGCGCCGTGACCATCGCCACCAACATGGCCGGGCGTGGTGTCGACATCCTGCTTGGCGGCAACCCGGACGGGCTTGCGCGCCAGATGCTGCGCGAAAAGGGCATCGATGTCACGCAGGTCACCCACGACGACTGGGAAGCGGCGCTCGCCGAGGCCAAGGCGATCACCAAGTCCGAACGGCAGAAGGTGATCGACGCGGGCGGTTTGTTCGTGCTCGGCACCGAGCGTCACGAGGCGCGCCGAATCGACAACCAGCTCCGTGGACGTTCAGGCCGTCAGGGCGACCCGGGCGAGTCGCGCTTCATGCTCAGCCTCGATGACGACCTCGTGCGCCGGTTCGGCGGCGAGCGCATGCGCGGTGTGATGAACTGGGCCAAGCTGCCCGACAACGAGCCGATCGAGCACAGCCTCATCACGCGCATGATCCAGCAGGCGCAGGTGCGCGTCGAAGGCTATCATTTCGACACCCGCAAGCGCGTCAAGGAATACGACGACGTCGTCAACCGCCAGCGCGACCTGACCTACCAGCGCCGGCGCGACATCCTGACCGCCACCGAAAGCCTGCGCGATCAGTACATGGAGATGCTCGACGAGGCGATCGAGGAGCAGTTGGACGCGTACTTCGCGCCGGAGAGCGAGATGGACGCGACCATGCTCTACCGTCAGATGCTGACGATCTTCCCCGTGCCGGAGGACATCACTGACGACACGATCGACCTCTGTGGCGACGACCGCGCGGCGCTGAAGGCCCTGCTGCTCGAGGCGGGCGAAAAGGCCTATGATCGCAAGACCGAAGAACTCGGCCCGGTCATGCTGTTGGCCGAGAAGCGCATCCTGCTCATGTCGATCGACAATCAGTGGCAGCGCCACCTGACCGACCTCGACATCCTGCGCGAGGGCATCGGACTCGTTAGCATCGCTCAACGCGACCCGTTGGTGGAGTACAAGCGCCAGTCGTTCGATATGTTCGACGACATGGAAGCGCGCGTGCGGACGCAGGCGCTCAACAGCATCTTCCGCGTACAGATTCAGCAGGCGCAGGCCACGCCGCAGCGCCGCGCGATGACCACCGGTCGCGCCGCCGCGCCAGAGCTCGCCGCCGCATCCCCGGCTGAGCGCGCGACCGCCACAGCCGGAAACAGCGGCCCCGAGCGCCCGCAGCCCGTCCGCGCCATCAAGCGGCCCGGCCCGAACGATCCGTGCTGGTGCGGCAGCGGGCAGAAATACAAGAAGTGTCACATGAAACAGGATCGAATTTCTGACGCGCGCAGTTAGGAACGGTTATCAGCAGGCAGGAAGTGTGTGACGACAATGGCAGCACAAATCCCGTTTGAGACGACGCTGGTCGAGGTCGCGCTTCGTACGATCAATAGCTTCCTCAAATGGGACATCTTGCGAGTCCTGAGCGACGCGCCGGAAACCATGTTGAGTGCCGCCCAGATCGCCGCACGCACACGGCGTCCGCTCGCGGAGGTCGAAGACGGCCTGCGCGCCTTGAACGAGGATCGTATCGTCGTGGCCGTACGAGGGCATGGCGAAACGTGCTACCGGATAACGCAATACAGTGGCCTGCGCCGTACGGTCGACAACTTTCTGGCTGCGTGCCGCAATCGTGACTTTCGGCTAACCGTCATCCAGTGTCTGATGCGATCGGAGCAACCGTCCACCGCGGCGGTGGCGCGTGGTTGAGCTTGTCGTCTATCAGGCGCTTATCCTCTTCGCATGGTTTCCGCTGGCTTTCCTGCTGGCGGTTCTACTGCTGATCGCGCGGTTCTACGACCGCTTCAGCCCGCATCATACCTATTGGCGCCTGTACGGCATCCCCGTCCTGGGGTATGCCGCGGCGTTTGTCCGAGAGGCGAATACCGGCACACCGGTCGATTCGCTGGCCGATCAGATGCAGGCCATCAGCGGAATCGTCACCCTGATCCTGACGGTGCGCCTGGCATGGTTCATGCTGCGGGGCGCTCCGCCCCCGCCTGCACGCCCTTCGGCTGCCGCCGCTCCCCCACTGTTAATCGCGGTGAGCGGAGTGATCGGCCCGGCGGCGCTCGGCGTCGCGGTTATCTTGCTCGGGCGCTTTACACAGCGCATGGTGCGCCTGAACCGCAGCCCGCACTATCACACGTGGCACTACGTCGCCGGTACGGGGCTGCTGCTATCGGCCGGCGCTCGCCTGCTTGCCCGGCCTCCCGGTGATCTCCTCGGCCTGCTCTATCCGCTGCTATTGGCGTCCAGCCTCACCCTGTGCGCGATCGTCACGTGGCGCGCGTGGTCGTGGCTGTTAGCGGAGCGGGGATAAGGGACAGTGCTGAGTGCCGAGTGATGAGTCTCGTATCGGCGAGCGGCGTCACGTGAGCAGCGCGTATTCCCGCAATCCTGCACGCGGGCGACCTGGCAGGTCGCCCCTACAAGATTGAGTGCCTCAAACCCGATCAATCCGATCGAAATCTATGCCCGGCGACGAGGTAACAGGTCTTCTCATCACTTAGGACTCATCACTCATCACTTTGTGCATCGTGGAGGACTCCATGCCGGCTAAACACGCGCCCAAACCCACCTCCGACCTGCCCAAGACAGGTGCGCCGGCGGCCCGCGCGCTGGAAAGCGTCGGGATCACCTGCCTTGAGCAGTTGACGCAGCACACCGAGAAGGATCTGCTCACGCTGCACGGCATGGGACCAAAGGCGATGCGCATCTTGCGTGAGGCGTTGGCCGACCGCGGCCTGACGTTCAAGCCCTAGCGACTACTTCACCTGCCGCAGCTCGATCGAGTTGCCGTCGGGGTCGTGGATCCCCCACCCGATTGCAGTCGTGTCATCTTCATAGCGTTCGCCGTACGGCCCACCGCCGTGCGCGGACGCCCGCGCCACGACCGCCGCAACGTCCTCCACCGTGAACCGCATCTGAATCCGGTTCTTCTCGGCCTTGATCTGCACGATCTCATTCGGGCAAAACATAAGCGCAAGTCCGGCGAGGGTGCCCGCGTAGAACGGTGTGCCGTGGATCGGTTTAAGGTCGGCGTCGAACGCGGCGTTGTAGAAGGCGACCATCGCCTCGGTGTGGGTGGTCGCGATGGTGAACTTATCGAGGATCATGGCACATCTCCTGCCGCGCTTCGGGTTACGATAATAGTACATGCGTTCTAGTGTTCACGCAAACCGGGCGGCGGACAGGAACGCAACGCCGGTCAACTCGGCCCCTTCCCGACTATGCTGCCGACAGCCGACTGGCCGGATGTCAGAGATCATAACAGCCATAGCCCGGTCGTACTTATGTCCTAGTTGACATAGAATCTTGGGGGGGGTAAACTCATTATTGTCAGTTCCAGATTCAGGAAAATATCAGGATATGTTCAGGACTCTACGTCTTCCTATGGTAGCGCTCGTACTAGTCGCACTTGCATCGTCGACACTTGCCTTGAGTAACGCCACGCGTCAGTTCGTTAAGGAGGGCAAAGTTCGGGGAGTCATCGGTACGATCACAATGACAAACCCCAACTTAGATGCAGGCGGTTCTGGATTAGGTGTCTTCAATCGTGTGGCTGTAACCCCGCAGATTACAGCCGGCAGCGCGCCAGCCAATGCATTCTTGGAGATTGGATGGGTCTATGATCGATACTACGGCCCAGCTTCTTACTCACTCGTTTATTCATACAAGTTCACAACAAGCAGCGTTGTAACAGTCCATGTGGGTAATATCGTGCAGCAGACATCTGATTTTTCCGTTCTCTGGGATTACGGAGCCGGCGGAGGAAGATGGACCATGTTCTTCAATGGATATCCACAAGTAAGCTTTACCTCGGTTCAGACAGGTTTTGATATTGCAAATGCAGCCGTTGCGGGAAGCGAGGCTCTGATTGGCGTTGAATCGCTGAATTATCCGTGGTTTTCCAATCTTTAGTGGGTGAAATTGAAGAGTGACGGAAGTCTTGTTACGAAATTGTGGAACTCCAGCTCTGAGCGCCTATATCAGGACGGTTACGTCTGTCAGGTTGCGTCGGCCACTGCCCCGGTTAGCTACTATTGCTATCACCTCGGTCTAGGATAGTGAGGATCGGAAAACACACTATGCTTACGTCAACTCGTCTCAGGATTCTGGCGACCATGTTCCTACCTGTCTTGATGATAGTGGTGATGTTCCTGGTCAGTCATCAGGCGTCAACCAAAGAGTGGACAGACGCCGACCTGCTCGCCGAAGCCCGTCGCGTGGCACACTTCTGGGGGATGAAAGGCGAACCCACCCGGGAGTTTTCGGCTCGAATCACAACCTACGCTTACCGCCAGATGCACGGCATGATCGACGCGCTGCCGACTGTGGGCGAGACGTTCGTGTACCGGGTGTGGGGCAATCTTGAAGACGTCAGGCTGTATGGCGGCGATGGCAATTACGGTCCATTCGTCGCGCTCGAAATCGGGATCGACGCCGCCAGCGGCATGCCGACAACGTCAGTGGGCTATCTGGACGAGAGCCACATCCGGGACATCGAGGTCGCCCGCCGCGCGACGCCGGTCAACCTCGGCCCCTTCCCGACCATGCTGCCGACCGCGGATGCGGCAGACGAGGGCAGCGAGGAGTGACTCACGGACAACGCGATCGCCCCGGCGCGCCGCCCCTACACCGCCACGGGTTGAAACCCGAGGCTAACAAGATCAAAGCCCACTGAAGGGGCTGAGCCAAGCAGCGTATGTACAGCTTACGCCAGCATGAATGCTCGTCACGGTGAAATTTCCGGTTGTTTGGCGAGCGCTGTGCAGCCAACCCCTTTAGCGGGTTTCGGGCCGATCAGCCGGGCGTTTCAACGCTCGGCGGAAGTGGGCGAGCCGTCGGCTCGCCCATACACCGGCCCGACATCTGAATCCTGAATCCTGATCGCTTTCCCTGTGCATGGTATACTTCCGGCCATGCCTAGATCGACGCTCGTCCCCGCCCTGATCGCCCTACTGCTGCTCGCCGCGTGCGTCCCGTCACCGGAGCCGGCGCGCCGCGCGATTACCCCGTTCCCGACCGCCACCATCGGTCGCGTCGTGTACGGCGATCTGCTGCCCAGCGGCGTCTCGCTGATCGGCCAGCCCGACCTCAGCGCCCCGTCGACGGTCGTCGCCATCGCCCCGCCCGCCACCGCCACACCCGACTTCTCCGCCTGTCCGGCCGCCAATGCCGAGGTCGCGCTCGAAGACTCCCCGCCCGCCAACGCCACCGTGCTGATCGAGGAGATCACGCGTTATCTGAACCTCGGCGGCGACGCCGAAACACTGATCGACGTGCTGAAGGACGATTGGGATGTCACACCGAACGACGCCATCGCCCGCGCCGACATCGACTATACCGGTGAAGGTCGCCCCGACGTGCTTGTGCCGTACGTGTCGCCAGACGGCGAAGCGGGCGTCGCGGTGTTCGGCTGCCGTGCCGGCACCGTCGAAGTGTTGTTCGAGGCCGTCTCGGATACCGATCAAGCGCCGACTGTGCTGGCCTTCCTCGACGTCAACCGCGACCGCCGCAACGACCTGCTGCTGGCGATCCCGTCCTGCCCCACCGCCGAGACCTGTGAATACCGCACCCAGCTCGTGACGTTCTCGCCGGTGCGCTCGCGATTTGTCGACCTGCTGCCACCCAACGTCACCAGCACCGATCCGGCGCAGGTGCTCGACTTCGACAATGACGAGGTCAGCGAGATCGTCGTACGGCTGACGTCGCGCGGCACGGCCGAGACCGGGCCGCTGCGCACCGGCACCAACATCTACGACTGGAACGGCAGCCAATACGTGCTAAGCATCGTGGAACTTGAGCCGCCGCGCTTCAAGATTCAGGTGCTGCACGAAGGCGACCGCGCACTCCTACGCGGGGACTACGCCGCCGCCGAGACCATCTACCGCGGCGCCATCGACAACACCGACCTCCGCTTCTGGTTCAACGACGAGCCCGACCTGCTGCAGAGCTACGCGCTGTACCGGTTGCTGCAAGCACAAGTCGTGCAGGCCAGCCCGCTGCAAACCACGACCTTTCAGGAAATTCAGCGCATTTACGACGATCCGGAACGCACGCCGGTCTACGCGCAGATGGCCCGCACGTTCCTTGAGACGTTCCAAAGCACGGCCAATGTCAGTAGCGCCTGCGAAGCGGTCGGGACTATAATCGAGACCGCGCCGGAAGCCTTGGCGCAGCTCAATCGCTATGGAAGCCGCAGTCCGTCGTATACGGCGCAGGATCTTTGCCCGTTCTAACTCCCCACAGGCAGTAAGGAAATCGAACACAATGTCAGAACTGCTCACCTACTTCACGGGTCAGAAGCAGGCGATGGTCGATCAATTGACCGCGCTGGTCAACTTCGAGACCCCAACCACCGACAAGGCGTCGGTCGATGCGCTCGGCGAACACATGCGCCAGCAGTTCGAGGCACTCGGCGCGTCCTCGATCACCCGCATCCCGCAGACCGCCGTCGGTGACTTTCTGCTCGCGAAGTGGAACGAGGACGCCCCCGGCAAGCCGCTGATGTTCCTGATCCACATCGACACGGTGTGGCCGTTGGGCACGCTGGCCGAACGCCCGGTCACCATCGACGCCGATGGCAAGCTGTTCGGTCCCGGTGCCATTGACATGAAAGGCGGCATCACGATCGTCCTGACCGCCATCCGCGGCCTGCGTGAGCTCGGCCAGTTCCCCAACCGCCCGGTATGGGTGCTGATGACCAGCGATGAAGAGGTCGGCAGCATCTACTCGATCCCCGTCCTGCGCGAGACGGCCAAAGACTGTGGCCTCGTGATGGTCATGGAACCGGCCACGCAGGAAGGCGCGCTCAAGACGTGGCGCAAGGGCCTCGCGACCTTCCGCGTGCACGTCGAAGGCCGCGCCGCTCATGCTGGCAATCAGCCTGAGAAGGGCATCAATGCCATCGTCGAGTTGGCTCAGCAGATCGACAAGATCAATCAGCTCAACGACCTCAAGAACGGTACGTCCGTCAGCGTCACGATGATCGACGGCGGCAGCGCCGGCAACGTCATCCCGGCAAAGGCCAGCGCGTACATCGACACCCGCGTGATGACCCTGCGCGCGCTGGCGACGATCAAGGACAGCCTGAGCAATCTGCATCCGCATATCCCCGGCGCGAAGGTGTGGCTTGAGGAGATTCACAGCCGCGAGCCGATGGAGCACAACGCCCAGATGGAGCGCTCGTTCGCCCAGTGCAAGGCGATCGGCGAGAAGCTCGGCCTGACCGTGCGTGAAGATGGCAGCGGGGGCGGCAGCGACGGCAACATCACGGCGGCGATGGGCGTCCCGACGCTCGACGGCCTCGGCCCGCAAGGCGATGGCCTGCACGCGCTGCACGAACACGTCGTGATCAACAGCCTGCCGCAGCGCGCCGCGCTCGTCGCCGGTATGCTGAAGGAGTGGGTTAGCGAGTAGCTCGCATAACCCGACGCCAGCCCGATCGGCGCCGCACCACGTCCGGTTACCCGAAGGGAAGGTGGCTGTGAACGTTACATTTCGACCCGGGACGACAAACGACTCATACGCAATGTTCGGCGTGTTTCGCGCCGCGGTCGTGGATCTGCAGCGCCGCATCGGTATGGAAGTCGCCGCGAACGCATTCGACCCGGCCGAGGTCGATGCGGCATGGCAGCGTTACCGCCCGCTGTTCCAGCACCTCGCCGAGCACAACGAGCACTTCTGGGTCGCCGAGAACGCCGGCCAGATCGTCGGCTATGCCCGCTCGATCCTGCGCGGGACCGTGCGCGAACTGACCGAGTTCTTCGTGCATCCGGGCAACCAGTCGGCCGGGGTGGGCCGTGAACTGCTGGCGCTGGCATTTCCAGCCGAGGGCGCGACCAACCGCTTCATCGTCGCCACGTCGGACACGCGCGCGTTGGGCCGCTACATGAAATCCGGCGTGCGTCCGCAGTTTACGATCTTCGGGATGTATCGGGAACCTGTGACGGTCGAGCCCCCCGACCCTGACGTAAGCGTCACGCCTCTGACCGGGTCGGCGCAGGACATCGCGTTCGTCGCGGAGGTCGACTCCAAGCTGCTTGGCTTCCGACGCGACCCCGAGCAGGCGTGGCTGACGGCAAACCGGCAGGGCTTCGCCTACTGGCGCGGCGGCGCACCGGTCGGCTATGGCTACGTGTCCCAGCGCAGCGGGCCGTTCGCCGCACTGGATTCCCACGACCTGCCGGCCATCCTCGCCCACGCCGAGTCGCACGCCGCGTCGCTCGGCATCGAGGAGTTCGGGATCGATGTCCCGGCTGTCAATCATTCGGCGCTCGGCTATCTCATCGGGCGCGGCTACCATATCGACCCGTTCTACACGTTCTTCCTCAGCGACACGCCGTTCGGCGCGTTCGAGCAGTATTTGCTGACTGTACCGCCGTTCTTCGTGTAAGCGCACGGCCCGGAAAGGCGGCCAACGACGATGACGACCATAGTTCGGCAGGGCACGCCGGCGGACTCCTACGCGGCCTATGCCGTGTTCCTCGCGTCGATCACCGACCTTTCGCGCCGCAGCGGCAGCGCGCCCAATGCGCCGGTCATCGACGCACAGGCCGTCGCCGACCAGTGGCCGCGCTATCGCGCCATCTTCGACCACCTTGCCGCGCACTGCGAACACTTCTGGATCGCAGAAGAAGACGGCGAGGCGATCGGTTATGCACGCTCGATCCTGCGCGGATCGGTGCGCGAACTGACCGAGCTGTTCGTCCTGCCCGGCCGACAGGCGGGCGGTATCGGGCGTGAACTTCTGGCGCGGGCATTCCCGTCAGACGGTGCAACCAATCGCTGCATCCTCGCGACGATGGACTCGCGGGCGTTGGTGCGTTACCTCAAGACCGGCGTCTCGGCGCAGTTGTCGGTCCACGCATACACACGCCGTCCTGAGGTCGTGCCGCTGCCGCCGGTTGGCCTGAGCATCATGCCGCTGACCGATTCGCCGGAGCTGCTGGAGCAGCTCGGCATGGTGGATGAGACCGTGCTGGGTTTCCGGCGCGATCCCGAACACGGCTTGTTTCTGCGAAGTCGCACCGGCTTCGCGGCCGTGCGCGACGATACAATTATCGGCTACGGCTATGTCGGCGAGCGCAGCGGGCCGTTTGCAGCATTGAGCGCCGCTGACTTGCCGGCAGTTCTCGCCCACGCCGAAACGCTCGCCGCACAGCACGGCCATGAGTCGCTCACCGTGCGCGTGCCGATGTCGAACCGCGTGGCGATTCAGTACCTGCTTGGGCGCGGGTTCGAAATCGACAAGTCGTTCGGCCTGCTGTTGAGCGACCACCGCTTCGGACAGTTTGACCGGTACTGCATCACTAATCCGGCATTCGTGCTTTAGGCGCCCGTGCGGGTTGGCGCCGCACAGCGCGGTACAATACCCGCCATTAGCGCGACCTACGCCAACGGAGGAAACCGGTGAGCGAGCAGAAATTCGTACAGACAAATGGTATCAAACTGGCGTACATCGATCACGGCGGCGACGGAGAGCCGCTGATCCTCATGCACGGCTTATCCGCCAACTGCCACCACTTCGACGGTCTGATCGCCGCGGGCCTCACACAACACGCGCGGGTGCTGGCCGTCGACCTGCGCGGGCGTGGCCTGAGCGATAAGCCTTCCGGCGCCGTGTACAGCCCCGAAGATCACGCTCGCGACATCGTCGGCATGATGGACGCGCTCGGCCTCGAACGCGCCAACATCGGCGGGCACAGTTACGGCGGGCTGATGACGATTTACCTCGGCGCGAACTATCCCGAGCGGGTCAAGAAGATGGTGATCCTCGACGCAGGCGTGATGCACCCGGCTGTGAAAGACTTGATCGCGCCGGCGCTCAAGCGGCTCGGTCAGCCGGTCGCCAGCTTCGACGCCTACCTCGCCGCCATGAAGCAGATCCCGGCATATCATCAGGGCATCTGGAACGACCACATCGTCGCCTACTACCGCGCCGATGTCGAAGACCTGCCGAACGGTCAAGTGCTGCCGCGCAGCCGGCCCGAGGTCATCGGCGCCGCCGTCGACCAGATCCTCGAAGTCGACTGGAACGCGACCATGCCACGTGCGACCCATCCCGCAATTCTCATTCACGGCACGGAAGGCGTCGGCCCTGCGCCCACACCGCCGGTGCTGACTGACGACGGCGCGCAGCAAACGTTGTCGATGCTGCCCAACTGCCAGTACGTGCGTGTCGCCGGCAATCACTACACGATGCTGTACGAGAGCGCCGGCGCGCAGGCCGTCGCGGCGATCGGGGCGTTTTTGGCAGGATAGTTCTCAGGTATCAGGAGTCAGTTGTCAGAATGCGGACTTCAGGTACCAGACGTCAGTAGGGGCGAGCCGCTGGCTCGCCCTTGTGATCCGCGCACCCCACTCCCCTCATCCCCGGCCCCTCTCCCCTTGAGGGAGAGGGGAGACAAGCACACTCGCGGCAAGCAAAGACCCCTCTCCGTGCGGAAAGGGGTTTGGGGTGAGGTGCATTGGACACGGCAGTGCCGTGGCCCTACGAATCTGGCCGTGTTTTAGCCTGACGACTGACTTCTGACCGCTGACGTCTTCTCCTACAGGTTAATCATGTGCCCTTCGAGGCCGTGCGCCGCTTCCTTGATCGCCTCACTGAGGGTCGGATGCGCGTGCACGTTGCGCGCGATCTCGTCCGGCGTCAGTTCGGCATAGCGCGCCAGCGTGAGCTCCGGCAGCAGTTCGGTCACATCCGGGCCGACCATGTGCCCGCCGAGCAGCTCGCCGTACTTCTTGTCGCTGATCAGCTTGACGAACCCGGTCGACTCGCCGAGGCCGAGCGCCTTGCCGTTGGCTTGGAACGGGAACTTGGCGACGTTGATCTCGAAGCCGGCCTCTTTGGCTTCCTTCTCGGTATAACCGAAGCTGGCGACCTGCGGCTGGCAGTACGTCGCACGCGGCAGCATCTTGTATTCGAGCGGCTTAGGGCTGTGCCCGGCGATCGCCTCGGCCGCGATGATGCCCATCGCCTCCGCCACGTGCGCCAGCATCAGCTTGGCGGTGACGTCGCCGATGGCGAAGATGTGCGAGACGTTTGTGCGCATGTGATCGTCGATGGCAATTGCACCGCGCTCGGTCAGCTTGACGCCGGTCTTGTCGAGGCCGTAGCCCTCGGTGCGCGGCGCAAACCCGATCGCGACCAACACCTTCTCGGCCTCGATCTCGCTCGTCTTGCCGTCCTTCGTCGCCTTGACTGTGACCTTCACGCCGTTTTTGGTCTCCTCGACCTTCTCGACGCCGTGGCCGGTCATCAGCTTGACGCCCAGCTTCTTGTACGCCTTCTCCAGCTCGCGGCTGACCTCGTCGTCCTCCAGCGGCAGCGCGCGGTCGAGGTATTCGACCACCGTCACGTCGACGCCGTAGTTCTTCATCACGTAAGCGAACTCGATGCCGATGGCGCCCGCGCCGACGATCACGATCGACTTGGGCAGGTTGTCGGTCATGATCTGCTCTTCGTAGGTCACGACCTTGTCGGTGACCTTCAGGCCCGGCAGCAGGCGGGTGGTCGCGCCGGTGGCGATGATGATGTTCTTACCGTGCACGGTCTGCGTCTTGCCGTCGTTCAGCTCGACCGACAGCGTGTGCGGGTCGGTGAACGTCGCCCAGCCGTCGAACGTCTCGATCTTGTTCTTCTTCATCAGGAACTTGACGCCCTTGGTCAGCCGGTCGCTGACCTCGCGGCTGCGCTTGTACGCCGCCTCGAAGTCGAACGACACCGTGCCGTCGACCTTGATGCCGAACTGCTCGGTCTGATGCGTGAAAATGTGCGCCAGTTCGGCGTTGCGCAGCAGGGCTTTGCTGGGGATACAGCCGACGTTCAAGCACACGCCGCCCCAGTATTTCTTCTCGATGATGGCCGTCTTCAGGCCAAGCTGGGCGGCGCGGATCGCGGCCACGTAGCCGCCGGGGCCAGCGCCCAGCACGACGACATCGTACTCGTTCGCCATATCTCGGGACTCCTATAAATGGTGGGATCTCGGCATATTGTAACAGACGCGCCGTACGGGGGAGAGGTTACGTGGGCGAAGGCAATCAGCTATACTGTGATCAGGTTAACGGGTATCGAACATGGCCGAAATCAACACTCTCATCGTCACGCTGGATGAACAGCAGAGCGCCCAACTCGAACAGATGGCATCCGAGCATGGATTGACGTCGAGTGAGCTCGCAGCTCGCGTTCTTGATGCCTACCTCAAAGGCAGCGATGACGTCAGTTCGGAGTTCATTGACGCCGTGCACAAGGCAATCGAGAAGCATCAGCCACTCCTGAATCGACTCGCTGAGAGCTAATGCGATACGTTTCCGTCGGAGAGGTCACTGCGATCAATGCAGCGATCCTTGCAGGTACGGCACGGGTTAGGGACGTCAACATGCTCGAGTCTGCCGTGATGCGACCGCGGGCAAGTGCTTTCGGCTCTGATGCGTATCCGACGGTCGTTGACAAGGGTGCGGCCCTGTTTCACTCGTTAATCCTCAATCATCCCTTCGTAGATGGCAACAAGCGTACTGCCGTTATTACGCTTGTCGTGTTCCTGAATCTCAATGGCCTTGCCGAAGCTTGGGAAGAAGACGATGCGTACGACTTCACGATCAGCGTTGCGCGTGGTGAACGCACGGTAGCCGATGTGCGCGATTGGATCGCGGCTCGGGTTAGGGCGCGAGAATAAGCCAGCTCATGCCGAACCTTACTCGGCGAAACACGTTCACAGTACCCGCGTCCCGGTGAGTTGGCGGCCGGACCAGAATCGCATATCCTGTAACTACCGCTGGTTAACAGGAGACGGCCCATGCTCGCCCGCGCCGCCCGTGTCGGGATCCTCGCAGCCCTCCTATTCCTCAGCACCATGACATCCACGCAGGCGCAGCCTGCCCCACGCACGCCGATCCCGGGCGACAACGCCAACGATGCCGTCCACGTTAAGCTCAACGGTCGCGCGACCATCACCGGAGTCGAAGACGCCACGCTCGAAGGCTCGCTGATCGAAGACACGACCTGCGACCCGTCCGACTTTTCGAAGAACAGCGTGTGGTTCACGTTCACGATGCCATACAGCGGGACGGTGACCATCGACACCAGCGGGACGTTCTTCAACACCGGAGTCTACTGGGTCAACTACAACGTCCTTGTCACGCTGTACCGGCTTGACGTCCCGCTGCCAAATCACATCATGTGCGACAACGACATTTGGCCCGTGCTCAGCGAAGTTCCGCTGACAGCGGCGACTTACCGCGTTCGCATCGCCAGCATGAACCCGCAGACGGTGCTCGCACCGTCGCAAGCCCGCGTGAGCATCCGGGTCAATTCGTTCACCAATATGCTCGACGACTTCAGCTTCGAGACGAACGCGCTCGGATCGCCGTGGAAGCGCAAAGGCGACACGAATCCGCCGAAAATTGTACGAACGTGCGTCGGTACGTGCGATGTCGAGTTCCGGGGAATTGCCGGCGGCAAGCTGCTGCAAAAGGTGTCGCTCCCGCTCGACCATCTCAAGATCAAGCCCGGCGACCTGCTCCGGATGTCGGGAAGCTTCAACAGCACGCCGGTGTCCGGTTCGAACGTGAAGCTGGCGATCAAGATCACCTATAACGACGGCACGCCGGCCACCAAGGTCAGCACCACGAAGCAGTTCACGAACACGACGTCAAACACGTGGTCGACGATCGGCGTGTTCTACGCCGAGTTCGCCAGTAAGAACGTCAAGAAGGTGATCGCGAGCGTGCAAAGCCCGACAGCGGCGGACATCTTCCATGTCGACTACCTCCTGCTCGCCATGTACGCCGGCGGCATTGCCCGCGGCGACCCGGCGCTGCTGTCTGTCCCTGCCGCCGGCGGGTGGTGAGGGCGCGGGAGACCGGCGTAGCTGTGCCCACCCACCCCCCCCCCCCCCCCCCCCCCCCCCCCCCCCCCCCCCCCGCCCCCCCCCCCCCCCCCCCCCCCCCCCCCCCCCCCCCCCCCCCCCCCCCCCCCCCCCCCCCCCCCCCCCCCCCCCCCGCCCCCCCCCCCCCCCCCCCCCCCCCCCCCCCCCCCCCCCCTTTCCCCCCCCCCCCCCCCCCCCCCCCCCCCCCCCCCCCCCCCCCCCCCCCCCCCCCCCCCCCCCCCCCCCCCCCCCCCCCCCCCCCCCCCCCCCCCCCCGCCCCCCCCCCCCCCCCCCCCCCCCCCCCTCCCTTTTCCCCCCCCCCCCCCCCCCCCCCCCCCCCCCCCCCACCCCCCCCCCCCCCCCCCCCCCCCCCCCGCCCCCCGCCGGGCGCAGCAACTCAGGCGATCCGCTATACTAGACATGTCCACATGGCGAGGATGACCCCGCATGTTTGAGCAGGTCACCGCCCTCACGGCCGAGGCGTTTGAGAAGCTGGCCCTTGAGGATCAAGACAACAAGATACTCGAGTTCATCGGCGGGGAGATTCACGTCGTGCCATCGAACGCCTATGCCTCGAAAATCGCCGTGATGATTGCCACGCTAATCAACGTCCACGTGATGCAGAACGACATCGCCCACGTCACCGGCGCAGACGGCGGCTACCGGGTGTTCGGGGAACGCTACGCGCCGGATGTCGGCGTGGTCCTCAAGTCGCGCCAGACCGAGCTGGACGGCGAGGGCTACAATCGGCTGCCGCCTGATCTGGCCGTGGAGGTCGAGCATCCGGTGACGACCGCCTCCGCCGAGCGCCTTACCGTGAAGGTTGCCAATTATCTGTCCGCGGGGACGACCGTGTGGGTGATCTATCCGGAGCGCAAGGCGGCGGTCATCTACGCCCCCGGGCGGGCCGTGCGCGTGCTGCACATTGACGACTCACTCGACGGCGGCGACGTTCTCCCCGGCCTGAGCATCCCGCTGCGCACGGTGTTCGGCGGGTAGCTTGCGGGGTGCGGCGCGTGCCGCCGCCCGAGGCTCAAGCCCCGCGCTAGTCCGCAGACCCGCTGAAGCGGGTTTCAACGCGCGCGAGTTAGTTGCGTCATATCAGCCAATACTTTATAGTATCTTGTAACCATTTCATTACCATGCGGAGTATGCGATGCAGCCAATGATCTTCGCAGTAGGTTTACAGTTGGCGCTGCTGGTGTTTGTTATTTTGGGTGGAATCTTGAGCCGTGGTAGTGATCTCAATTGGCTTGGGATCGCATTGGCGCTCTTGGTCGGAGCTCTCTTCACCGCAGGGCTGGCCATCATGCTTGACCGTATCATCAAGCTACAGACGGCAATCGTCAAATTGCTTCAGGCCCAGAATCGTGAAACTACGCGGGCCGCGCCAGCACAAAAACGGTCTCTACAACGTTAGGAGTACGGGAAATTGGTCAGAGAGCGTAGCTAACACAGCTTTCAGTCTGATCCCAAATTCCTGCGCACGCGAGTCGTCTATTTGTCAAATGGGGGCATTCTTGGTCACACACAATGAGATGATCCATCAGTTTTTCATTGACGGAGAACAGTCCGATGGATTCCATTCAGAGGAAGTACTGCAGAAGATCATTGCCTACCTGCAAACCTCGTCACAGCGTGGCGGTCCTCTCGATCCGCGTCCTGAGTATGAAGATGAGACTCGGGCGGAGGAATTGGTCAGACTTTACGGAGCTACCGCCATGAGGTTCCTAGAGATAGGGATGCCATTCACGGGTACTGAATTACTCCTAAACGGCTGGGACTATCTCAATGGACTCCAGCTTCAGGAAAAAGTGAAGACATACAAAGCGGGACTGACTATTTGGTTTTCCATGCTCTACGAGAAACTGAATGACCAAGGAGCGATGTTCTACTGGTCAATTCTCACCCACGGCGATGACTATCTTGTAGGTCATCGTGTCGGTGAAGGCATGCAGAGGGTTCGCAACAGGCTCGGAATGAGTGCACAGGCACTTGAGCAGTTCAACCACCTGATTGAGCCTATGCATGGCCGAGCGCGCAAACATGACTCTTGGGCGCTTTCTTCCGGCTTTCCTGAAGACGCAATCGTGAAGTTCGCGATAACGCACCCTGAGCATTCTCATCTATTCGCCCTACCGACATCGCTGTTGGAGTTTCCGGTTAATCAAGCATACCTGCGCGCGCTCCTAGCAAACACTGATGCTCATCACAAAACCACTACAGCCATCGGGAATGCGCTCGAAACGCTGGCAGCATATCTCGTTATGCTAATGCCGGGTCTGACTCCGCGAAGAAACGTGCGTAGTGAGACACAAGATGGGGAGCATGACCTAGTAGTTCACAACAGTCACTTGTCACCTACAGTCGACACAGAGACGTTTGGTCGGAGCTTCCTAATTGAGTGCAAGAATTGGTCGACGCCGATCGGGGTAAGTGAAGTCGGCTACTTTCTGTATCGGATGCGCTTGAGTCACACCAAATTTGGTGCCATTTTCTCGCGCAACGGCATTACCGGACAAGATAAGGATCGAGCTGCAGATAGCCTGATTCGACGCGCCTACCATGAAGACAACGCGATATGTGTGGTCGTGACTCAGCAACATCTCGAGCAGATTGCTAAGAGAGAAAATTCACTGCGGTCAATACTACTGGAAGGTGCTAGAGCAATTCAGTTCGGCAGGTCAAAGAATTGATAACTAGTATGTCCGCTCCCAAAATGTGATCACAAAGGTCAACTCTACTCGTTCCACCCCAAAACACACCACCCCCGGCCGATCCGACCGGGGGTGGTGTGACTACCAGTAATCAGGGCTGCGCGGGGGCGCAGGGTGCTTACATCTCGTCCGCGGCCGGGACCAGGACCGCGTCGATCACATGGATCACGCCGTTGGTCGCGTACACGTCGGTGGCGATGACGTTGACCGTCTCGTTGATCGTGACGGCGCCGCCGTTCACACCGATCTCGAGCAGGCCGCCCGGCAGCAGCGTGGCGATGCTGAAGCCGCTGGTCATCGTCTCGGCATCGCCGCCCATGGCCTCGGCCGTGGCGACGATGTCACCGGCGACGAAGGTGCCCGGCACGACATGGTAAGCCAGAACCGTGTTCAGCAGGTCGGTGTTGGCCAGAACTTCTTCGGCCGTGGCGCCCAGCGCCTCAAGCAGCGCGCCGAAGGCGGCATCGGTCGGAGCGAAGACGGTGTACGGCCCGCCGTTGATCAGCGTGTCGAGGATGCTCGGGTCGGCGGCCAGAACGGCGGCCAGCAGCACGGTGAATTCAGGCGCTTCGGCGCTCGAGGCGGCGACCACGGTCTCGGCGATCGAGGCGGTCGGCTCTTCCATCATCTCGCCCATGTCGTCGCCCATCATGTCGTCCATGTTCGGGACAAGCACGGCGTCGATCACGTGCACGATACCGTTGCTGGCCGCGATGTCGGTGGCGACGATGGTCGCCTCGTTGACGAACGCGCCGTCATCGGTGACCGACACGAGCAGACCCTGATGGGCAAGGAACGTGCCAAGGATCGCGCCGTCAGCGGCGACAACGGCCTCCGCGTTGAAGACACCCGGGACCACATGGTAGGCCAGGACCGAGTTCAGCAGGTCGGCGTTGCCCAGCACGTCCTCAGCGGACATGTCGAGCGCCTCGAGCAGCGCGCCGAAGGCGGCATCGGTCGGGGCGAAGACGGTCACGCCGGCATCCGGGTTCGACAGCGTCTCAAGGAAGGCGGGGTCAGCAGCGGCAACCGCGGCCAACAGAACGGTGAACTCCGGGGTCTCCGCTTCGGTGCTGGCGACGACAATGTCGGCGATGGTGGGGAGTTCGGCGTCCTGAGCGAATACGGGGACGGCGAACAGGGCGAGGACGAGCACTACGATCAACTTGCGCATACTGTGAATCTCCATGCTTTGACTGTACCGATAAACACATGTGCTCTCTGCACACTGGGCCTAAGCATGGATGGAATTGTTTAATCCCAAACGAATTATGGATGAGCCACTGTCGAGTTATTGCGTAGTGCCAACTAAGCGAATGGGGAATTCGCGTTAACGTTGGCCGTCCTGCTCCGGTCGCATGCACACCGACGCAGCGCGTTCCGCCTACGGCTCGCCGCGCAGCGCGCGCTGGATCTGCGCCAGATGCACGTCGCAGTGGGCCGCGTAGCGATACGCCACGTTCTCGACCGTCACGATGCCCCAGTCCGGATGACTGCCGGTCTGCATCCACTGCGCATCGGCGAGCGACTCCAGCAGCGCCACGAAGCGCGCGTGCAGCCCGCGCAGGATCAGCAGCGACGGCGCGATCGGCAGCCTCGAATCGGCCATCTCGGCCCACGCCTCCTGATCGTAGACCGGCAGCGGCGCCGGGTTCGGCTCGCTCAGCGGCTTGCGAAAGCGAAAGTTGGCGCTCATGTGGCTGTCGGCCAGATGATGCACGATTTGCCGCGTCGACCACTCGCCGGGGGCGTGCCGGTCGAGGTCGGCGTCGCTCAACGGCGTGACCAACGACTCCAGTTCGTCAGGGAAACTGCGCAGGCGCTCCATTGCAGATGTACGGTCGGTGTAGGCCGCCATGGCGTGCTCCTTGTGCGTGGTCAACCGGTCTCCAGTATGATATGTAGACGCACGACTTCGCACGTTTCTCACGTGATCCTGACAGGTTTGCGATGACTCTGGCAGCGCGAATTCCATACACCCGGTCGCAGTTGACGGCGGACATCCGCGCGCTCGGCGTCGCCCCCGGCGACATCGTCATGCTGCACGCCGGCTATAAAGCCATCGGCCCGGTCATGGGCGGCCCCAACGAGGTCGTCCACGCCCTGCTTGACGCGCTGACCCCGTCCGGCACGGTGATGATGTACGTCGGCTGGAACGACATCCCCGACTTTCTGCACGAACTTCCCGAGGCAACGCAGGCGGCGTACCGCGCGCATCACCCGCCGTTCGAGCCTCTGACCGCGCGTGCTGTCCGCGATCACGGCGTGCTGGCCGAATGCGTGAGGACGTGGCCGGGCGCGCGTCGCAGCATGAACCCTGAGGCGTCGGTGTGCGCGGTCGGTGCGCGCGCCGCGTGGATCACCGGCGATCATCCGCTGAACTACGGTTATGGGGCCGGATCGCCGTTTGCCAAACTGGTCGAGGCCGGCGGGCGCGTGCTGCTGCTCGGCGCGCCGCTCGACACGATCACGCTGTTGCACCATGCCGAAAATCGCGCCCGGATGCGCCGCAAACGCGTTGTCCGCTATGCCGTGCCGCTTCTTCGTGACGGGCGCACGGTATGGGTCGAAGTCGAGGACTTCGACACCGGCGACCCGCACGACACGTACACGCTTGAACAGATCGCGCGGGCGCATTTGGCGGCGGGCGGTGGCCGGCAGGGTCGCGTCGGCAGTGCGCAATCGTACCTGTTCGACGCCGCGGACCTCGTTTCGTTCGCAGTGGATTGGCTCGAGCTGCGGTTCGGGGAGTGAGAACTACGCCACTTATGCTTTCCCGGATGATGCCAGTCTGACACTCGGAATGTCGGTGGGTTGGAGCGGTCGAATCGCACTCAAAGCGACCGGATATACACCGATCGTCGCGCCTGTTGCGCTGAAGACTTCAATCAACGCATACTCGTGGTCCGGGTTCAGATCGACCACAGTAGCAATATCGCCTGCCCTGATATCGAACTCGTCTAGGTCGTCGGTCACGACTACGACATCGTACTCGTTTATCATACTCGTCCTCCAACCTACCTTGCAGGATAGGCCGTGATAAGTCTGGGTCTATCGCTGCCCTAGGCGAGTTCCCATACTGATAATACGTTTGTGGGAGCCCCACTCGGAACCGTGATAGGTCCCGCAATCGCGTAAAGTATGCCAACGGGCGTGTTGCGAGTTCCTTCGACCGTACCGTTGAGCGCGTGCTCTAGCAGCGCATCAATCAGTACCTGCAATTGTGCCACAGAAAACCCGCGACGATGCCAGAATTCGGCCTTTCCACCATTCTGCGGGTGATCGCCATTGAGGAGGTACAGTTCAAGTTTGCGACGTTCCACTACAGCCCGATCCGCATATGGAAGCCTCACAACATCACCATGTTGTCGCGGTGGATGATCGTGTCGCCGTAGGTATAGCCGAGGATTTCGATGATCCGGTGCGACTTCACCCCGCACAACTGGCGCAGGTCTTCGGCTTTGTAGTTGCTCAACCCATGCGCGATCTTCTCGCCATCCGGCCCGATAATCGTGACCGTCTCGCCCCGGTCGAACGTCCCGATTGCGCGCGTCACGCCGACGGGCAGCAAGCTCGCCTTGCGCTCGACCAGCACGCGCTTGGCCCCGGCGTCGACGCACACCGACCCGTGCGGCTTGTCGGTCAACAGCCAACGCTTGCGGCTCTGCAAGTCGACCTCGTTGGGGTGGAAGCGCGTCCCGATCTTCTCGCCGCTGATGATGCGCGCCAGCACGTCCGGCTCGGTGCCGGAGGCGACGATCGTCGTCACGCCGGCACGGGTAGCGGTATGTGCCGCCTCGATCTTGGTGACCATACCGCCCGTGCCAAGCCTCGAGGCGGTGCCGCCGGCCAGCGCGTAAACCGAGTCGTCGATTCGTTCGACATCGCGCAGCAGGTGGGCGTTCGGGTCGCGGCGCGGGTCGGCGGTGAATAGGCCGGACTGATCGGTCAGCATCACCAGCAGGTCGGCCTCGAGCGAGCTGGCGATCATCGCCGCCAGATTGTCGTTGTCGCCGACGCGGAATTCCTTCGTAGCGATCGTGTCGTTCTCGTTGATGATCGGGATGATCCGCCGGCCGATCAGTTCGACAATCGTGTCGCGCGCGTTCAGGTAGCGCGTCCGGTTGGTCAGGTCGTCGCGGGTAAGCAAGATTTGCGCCACGACGATCTCGTAGATCTCGAACAACTGGCTGTAGTAGTGCATCAGACGGCTTTGGCCCACTGCGCTGAGCATCTGCTTGGCCGGCACCGAACGATCAAGCGTCGGAAAACCCAAGCGTTCGCGGCCCGCGGCCTGCGCGCCGGACGTCACCAGAATGATCTCGATACCGTGGGCGTGGATGCGCGCGATCTGCTGGACCAGCTCGAGCATGCGCGGACGCTGCAGCGCGGGCGTTCCGCCGGTGAGGCTGCTGGTGCCGATCTTGACGACGAGACGCGTGGTCGTGCGGGCCATGATGATCCAAAGATGTACTGCGTGGCAATCAAGTCGCATGATTCTACGGGGTATGGGGCCGAGCGTGTAGGGGACGTTTGCCGGATGCTCAACGGGCGCTGCGCTGTCGCAATATGGTACGCGAGTCATACCTTCCTTGACGTGAGTCGCTCATCACACAATGCACAAGGCCGCCGTTGAGGGAACATGGGTTCTTAATCATTAAGATAACATTGGCCAACAAGTACTCATTTCGCGGCCGATTCTCGGGTTCTTCGCCTGAAAAGTTGAGTATGGCGTGAGCAATGCGATGGCGATGTCAGGGTTCTTTCACAACTCAATCTTCATGGTCGATTCCGATGTACATTGAGGCAGTGCTAAAGTACGAGATGGCTATCGTGAAGCCCCCGACCTTGTCCACGCGTCCGGTTACCCTGAGCGCACAGCCCAAGACCAAGAGTTTCTATACGGCGCTGCGCGACTTCGACGTGATGCTTCACGGCGTGTTGGCGGCATCGCCGCGCCAGATCCTGGCACAGGCGAAGGACGTGATGCGCAAGTTCGACGCCATCATCGAGGCCTGCGACGAATATGAAGGCGAGAAGGCGGCCTACTTCCGTCGGCTCAAGCTGCACGCCCAGAACATTAAGACCAACGCCATCGGGACGATGCTGCAAGCGGTCGAAAACGCCTCGCAGTACAGCACCGCCCGCCCGCGTTTGATGTCCCTGCTGGGGTCGTTCGACTGGCACACGGTCGATCAAGCGCATGAAGACGATGTTCGCTGGGTCATGCCCGCCGATGCCAATCGCATGATCGCCGCATACCGACTGGATCAACTACTCAACGCCGGTCTGGTCGAGCCGACGCTCTACGCGATCAGCACCGCCGACATCGCCAACTCGCTGGTCGGAATCGTGCAAAAGCCGGTGCGCACCCGCAACGATGGTTTCGACTCGCTTCTCTCGCTCGATGACAGCCCGCTGGCGACCCAAGTCCGCCAACTGCGCCGCGAAAATCAACATCTGCTGCTCGATACCCTGCTTATGCCGGCGGATGCCGTCCGCGATCTGCCGCCTTATGCCGATGGCGCGTTCGGCTTCAAGCTACTGGCGGTCGACGGTGAAATGCTGACGCTGGCCATGGGCGACGTGCTCGGTACCGAGGCTCTGGGCATCCTGAGCCAACAGCTCATCGAAATGCACGCGCATCTTCTGCACCTCGAACTGGATGGGCAGCTCTATAACCTCGCCCAGTGGAAGAACATCGCCCAGCACGCATAGCCACGCTGCCCTACCCGCATGGCACACGACACGCAGGGTCGAAGCTGATCCTGCGTTTTCTATTCATGCGCTGCAACGCGATGCCGGTGTTTCGCGTAAAATTGAGAAGTCCGATGCACACCGAGGCCGTTCCATGCCGGAAATCACCGACACCGTCAACACGTACAAACTGTGGTCGCCTGAGGTCCGCCGCAATCCTCAGCCTGTCTATAAGCTCATGCGCAAAAACGACCCGATTTACGCTGGGATCGGCCCAGTCTCTGGGCGCACGTTCTGGTTCTTCACGCGCTATCACGACGTACAGGCCGCGCTAAAAGACCCGCGTTTCGGTAAGGACGTGACGAAGCTCCCGCCCGATTTGAGGCAGCAGCACGTCGGCACGAACGATCCGGACCCCGTCTTCGATGCCGTCAGCCGACACATGCTGAACCTCGACCCGCCCGACCACACCCGCTTGCGCGCGCTGGTGCACAAGGCGTTCACGCGCAAAATGATCACCGACCTCAAGCCGCGCATCCGTGAGATCGCTGACGACCTCCTCGACACGATGACGCAATCGCGCGAAGCCAACCTGATCGACGCCTTTGCGTTCCCGCTACCGATCACCGTCATTGCTGAAATGCTTGGCATCCCCGCTGCCGACCGCGACAAGTTCCGCATGTGGACGACCAACCTGCTGTTCGGCACCAGCGAAGACGACGCCCGAAACTCCGCGCTGGAATTCGGCGTGTACATGAACGCGTTGATCGACGAACGCCGCGACAACCCGCGCGCCGATATCCTCAGCAACCTCGTCCATGCCGAAGAAGAAGGCGACCGCCTCGACCGCATGGAGCTGCTGTCGATGCTGTTCCTGCTGCTGGTGGCCGACCACGAGACGACCGTCAACCTGATCGGCAACGGCACGCTTGCGCTGCTGACTCATCCCGATCAATTCGACCTGCTCAAGGCCAACCCCGAGTTGATGCCAAGCGCCATCGAGGAAATGCTGCGCTTCAACGGCCCGCTCGAAACGCCCACCGAACGCTACGCATTGGAAGACGTCGACTGGGACGGGCATTACATCAAGGCCGGCGACATGATTGTGCCGGCGCTGATGGCCGCCAACCACGACCCGGCAGTGTTCCCCGACCCGGAGCGCTTCGACATCACGCGCAGTCCAAATCCGCACGTCGCCTTCGGGTTTGGCATCCACTTCTGTCTCGGCGCGCCGCTAGCACGGCTTGAAGGTGCGATCGCCCTTGACGCCTTGACTCGGCGCGTCCCGACGCTTCGACTCAACGCCGACGTCGATACATTAGCGTGGACGGACAACCTGCTGATTCACGGTTTGCGCGCCTTGCCAGTGGCTTGGTAAGCACTCTGATCAGCACCTGATGAGACACTTAGCGCATAGTACGCCAATACGGGGTACACTGACTGGTGTCACCATCACATTTCACGTCATCATCCATGCACCAATCCGGCATGCAGCTTTCATTCGTCAACAGCCCGTTGTTCGCGCGCACGACTGATCTCGTGGCGATTCTGGTTGATGGCATAATCGTTGCGGCCAACCCGGCAATGACGTCCGTCGTGCCGGGCATCATCGGTCAACGAATCGACAATCTGATCCACGACGAAGACTGGGAACAGCTCTTTGCTCGCCTAAGCAACGCGCCAAGCGGCGGACCGATGATGGGCAGGCTAGCGACGCGTCCCAGCGTCGCGTTGTCGTGGGCTTGGTTCGACGATGGCGAGGGCCACACGGTCATCTCCGGGCGCGAGCTGCTGCCGCGTGAAGAGTACGACCGAAGCGCCACCCGCGAGACGGTCCTGCGCGAGAAGGCCGAGCTGGAGACACGCGTCGCACAGGCCGAGGACTTCCTCGACTCGCTGGTCAACGCAATGCCGGACTTCATCTTCGTGGTCGATCGCAGCACGGCCATCACCTACTGCAACGACGAGTTCGCCAAGATCATCGGCTATACTCGGCGTGAGGAGGTCGAAGATCGCTTGATCGACGACGTGATGGCGCCAGATTTGGCGGCCTACTTCAAGTCGCAGGTGCAGCACGTGTTCGCCAGCGGCGAGCCGCTGCATCTGGTTGAAACGCTCGACATGCCCGGCGGCCGTATCCACACCGACACCTACAAGATTCCGCTGATCGGGTCGGACGGCGAGGTCATCGCGCTGGTCGGTTCATCGCGCGACATCACCGAGTTGATCGACACGCGCACCGCGCTGGCCGATCGCACCGCCGAGCTCGAGCGCATCAACCACGCCCTGCGCGAGGCGGAGCTCGAAGCCGAGAGCGCGCTTGAGAAGGAGCGCGAACTCCATCACGTCAAGAACCGATTCCTGTGGGTCGTCGCGCACGAGTTCCGTACACCGTTGACGGTGATCTCGCTGTCGATCGACCTGCTCGACAGCTACTTCGACATCATGACGCCCGACAAACGGCAGGATCAGATCGTACGCATGCGAAGCCAGCTCAAGCGGCTTGGCGCGCTGATCGACGAGATCGGGTACATCCATCGGCTGCAAACGGGCGGGTTCACCCTACGTGTCACGCCGGTCGACTTGCCGCGATTCCTGCGGGCCATCGCCAATGAAACCGAGCTGGTACGCGGCGAAGCAGGCCGCGTCGTCATCACATCCACGCCCAATAAAATCACCGCCGCACTGGATGAAACGCTCATGCAGCAGGTGTTTTCGAACCTGATCTCCAATGCCCTCAAATACTCCGGCAAGTACACGCAGGTGAACGTCCGCGTTGCGGTGAATGGCTCGAAGATTCTCGTCGCCGTCGAGGACAGCGGCATGGGGATCGGCGAAGACGAGCTTGAACAGGTCTTCCAGCCGTTCTTCCGCGGCGCCGAAACCAGCGGAATTCCGGGCACGGGCCTCGGCCTGACAATCGTCAAGCAGTCGGTGGAGGCCCACGGCGGTGCGATTCGTATTGCCAGCACGGTCGGCAAAGGCACCACCGTCACGGTCGAATTGCCATTGGTCGTCGCGCTGGAACAGATCGTCGTCTAGGCGCTTACGGACGCCACCGGCACGAAGCGCGAATTGCGCACGGTGAACGGCGTGTCGATCCCGCTGAGGACGATCGACTCGATCGCGTCAGTGATTCCGGTCACTTCCGCATGCACGATCCCGCCTGCGCAGTCGAACGCCACCGTTCGCGCTCCGGCCTTCACCGGCTCACCAAACACGGCATGCAGCCGGGCCATCGTGCTCGCCGACCCGACGCGCATGTTCACGCCGCGCAGGCCGCGCGCGCCGTTCATGTGCGTCAGCGCGGTCAGGTCGTCGTCCGGCACGCGCCGTTCGCGCGGTGTCACGTCCTGAATGATGAACGGAAGCTGTAATTCCTCGACCCACGCGATGCGCCACTGCATCCACACGCCGTCAGGTCGCACCCGCCCGCCGTCCAGCGGCGGGTTGACCGACGCGCCGCGCATGCGAATCTTCTCGGCGTCGGCGTCAAGGTCGTCGCTGGACAAGCACAAGCCGACAGGCCCTTCGCCGTGCTCCAGCAAGAAGGTCAAATCCGTGCTACCCTCCGGGGTGGGTGCGCCGGTGCGGGCGATCAGTTCGAGATACGCGCCGTCCGACAACAGTACAAGCGCATTGTGGGTGGTGCCGGCGCTGTGGACGCCCCCCGGCGAGACGGTAAAGC
The DNA here is from genome assembly GCA_016716525.1 of Candidatus Flexicrinis affinis. Taxonomy (NCBI): domain Bacteria; kingdom Bacillati; phylum Chloroflexota; class Anaerolineae; order Aggregatilineales; family Candidatus Flexifilaceae; genus Candidatus Flexicrinis; species Candidatus Flexicrinis affinis. The sequence goes on along the minus strand of JADJWE010000009.1, from coordinate 60,819 downwards.
CAGCCGCTTCGAAATCGCGCGAGGCTTCGGCGAGATCCGAAACGGCAAGGATGATATGATCGAACTTCAACATACGCGAACCTATTTGGTGATGGCCGGCCCGGCCACGCCGCCGCGAAAACTGAGGACGTTTCAATGACGAGTATCATACTTGACGACATCACGCTATTCCATGACGTAAGCGGGGACGGCGAGCCTGTCGTGCTGCTGCATGCCGGCATCTGCGACCACCGCATGTGGGACCCGCAGTGGCCGACGCTGACGGAGAAGTATCGCGCCGTGCGCCTTGATCTACCCGGCTGCGGACAGTCGACCCTACCGCCGCATGCGTTCGCCTACCACGACATCGTGCTGCGGCTCATGGATCATCTGGCGATAGATCGGGCCGTGCTGATCGGCGCGTCGTTCGGCGGGAGTGTCGCGCTGGATGTCGCGCTGGCGGCGCCTGACCGCGTGCGCGGGCTGATCCTCGCCGCGCCGGCGGTGGGAGGCGCCATAACGGGGTGGGAGGTCGACGCGTTCGGCGATCAAGAAGACGCGCTGATCGACAGCGGCGATCTGGATGCGGCGGCACAGCTCAATGTCGACTTTTGGCTCGTCGGCCAACACCGCGCGGCGAAGGACGTTAACCCGGCACTGCGGCAGGCGGTATTCACGATGCAGCGGGGTTCGTTCGACGTTCCCGTGCCCGAAGGTTGCCGGTCGATCAAGCTCGACCCGCCGGCCACCACCCGCCTGCGCGAAATCATGGCGCCAACGCTGGTGATCGGCGGGCTGCTCGACACGCCCAGCTTCGTGGATCTGGCGCGGCGCGCCGCGCACGAAATCCCCAACGCGCAGCTGTGGGAACGCCCGAACACCGCGCATCTACCGACCTACGAAGACCCCGATCCCGCGACGGTGAGAATTCTGGAAGCGTTGTCGCAGTTCACGGGAACGCCCGGGCCTTATTACAGTGATTAACATTTCTTAACACATATCACTTGCGCGCCAAACGAAATGGGAGTAACCTGATCGTGCGCTTCGGGTGATTCGGGGTGTTGTGGCCCCAGCTCGAGCGATGCTCGCCCCGCTTAGAAGTACCTCGAACAGCTCCTCGCAACTAAGAGAAGACGTGGGTGCACTTTGCAGGATGCAGCAAATTCGCAGTTGTCAGGAGTTGCAGCAATGGGTGATCGTGTTCGCGGTACGGTGAAGTGGTTCAACGGTGAAAAGGGCTATGGATTCATCGCCCAGCCCAACGGTCAGGACCTCTTCGTTCACTACTCGGAAATTCAGTCGCGCGGTTACCGCACCCTGAACGAGGGGGACGAGGTCGAGTTTGAGGTGACCGATGGAAAGAAGGGCAAGCAGGCTAGCGCCGTGACGGTCGTCCAGAAGTAATTCTGGTCCGCTCCATCAGAACACAAACCGCCCGCGGATGTCCTCCACGGGCGGTTTCGATTCCTGCGTCGGGGCGCTGCCCCAAACCCCGGCAGGAGTTTGCACTCCTGCACCTCGCTTCTCGTGGATATGAGACGCGTGTGTCCCATATCCGTAGATACGGGAGTCCAGAGGGCGAAAGCCCTGTGGACAAGGCGTCCTACTCCCCCGCCAGCCCCGCCACCAGCGTGCGGAAGGCTTCGCCGCGCACTTCGAAATTGAGATAGGCGTCGTAACTCGTCATGCCCGGGCTGAGCAGCACGACGTCGCCGGCTTGCGCCACGCGTGCCGCCGCCGCCACCGCCTCGTCCAGCGTGCCGACGCGCGACATGATCCCCGTGTCGCCGCTCACCTGCTCCATCGCCTGCAGCGGGATGTCGCCGTCGCGCCCGAAGCACACGATATGCCGGCACTTGCGCATGGTCACGGCCATCAACTCGGTCCACGGCAGTTTCTTGTCCGCGCCGCCCAACAGCAGCACGATGGGTTCGGTGTAGCTGTCGAGCGCCGCCAGCACCCGTTCCGGCGCGGTGGCAATCGAGTCGTTCACCCACGTCACGCCGTTGACGACGCGCACGGTCTCAAGCCGGTGCGGCACGCCCTTGAACGCCTTGATCGTCGCCGCCAGCGGCTCGGCAGCGACGCCCGCCGCCCCGGCAATCGCGCAGGCGGCCAATACGTTCGAGACGTTGTGCGTCCCGCGTAGGGGGATGTCGGACACGTCGCACACGTACTGCGGGTCGCCAGTGGTGCTGCTGCGCCCGCTGACGAACAGCCGTTCGCCGGCCAGGAACGCCCCGTCGGAGACGATCTCGCGGCGCGTGAACCAGCACACGTCGCCGGACGCGAGGCCCTCCATTACCATGCTGCCCATGTCGTCCTTGTTCAGCACCGCGACGCCTTCGCTGTTCTGATGCGCGATGATCTGCGACTTGGCGTTCATGTACGCTTCCATCGTGCCGTGCCGGTCGAGGTGGTTGGGCGTGACGTTCAGGATCGCGCCGATGGCCGGGCTGGAGTGCATCAGCTCGAGCTGGAAGCTGCTCAGTTCCATCACGACGCGGTCTTTGGGCTGGATGTAGTTGAGCACGTCGAGCAGCACGCTGCCGATGTTGCCGCCGATCCATGTCTGGAATCCGCCGGCCTTTATCATTTGGCCGACCAGTGTGGTGGTGGTGGTCTTGCCGGCGCTGCCGGTGATGCCGATCAGCGGCGCGGGGCAGCGGTCCACGAACAACTGCGCGTCGTTGGTCACGGGGATTTCGCGCGCTGCGGCGTCCACGATCAGTGGGATCGTCAGCGGCACGCCGCCGGATACGCACACCAGATCGGCACGGTCAAGCAGGTCGGGCGGGTTCTCGCCCAGCACGAAACGCACGCCGGGGAAGTCAGCTGGGTCGATGCCCAACTGCTCGGCGCTCTTGCTGTCGGTGACGATCGGGCGCGCGCCGACAGTCGGGAGCCAACGCGCCAGCGCCTGCCCCTGCCGCGCGAACCCCACGATCACCACGCGCCGGCCGTTCAATACGTCGAAGTGTTTGAGCATGGGCGAGATACCCGTTGGCTGGAGTCAGTGTTCAGGATTCAGCAGTCAGTGTATAGAAAACAGGGTCAAGAGAACAGGGATAAGGGCGCTATACTTGGGGATCGGGTACGCTGGCGATCAAGAGGCTTGTACTCGCTCACATGCAACACTACATCTCCACCCCGTATTCGACCGATCAAATCAAGTCGGGCGAGGTGATATGGACCAGGAATCCGTAATGCAACTGGCCTGCGATCAGGATGCCGACGTTCTGTACATCTCCGTCGGTGAGCCGCGCCGTGCCATTTCGCGCGAGATCGGTGACGACGTCCTGCTCCGAATCGACCCGGATTCCGGCGCAATTGTGGGCCTGACGGTGCCAAACCTATCGTCACGCGGCGATCTGGAACGCTTGCCGCTACATATGGACCTGCGCGAATTGAGCTAGCGAGTCCCCTCCGCCGGCAAAATCTCCGGTGTGTCGGTGATGACAACTTCAGGCGGGCTGTCGGGGGGGACCAAACCGCCATACGCAAGTTCAGTTCCATCCGGGCTGTAGGCGACGGCTGATACGATTGCTCCTGATTGAACGATGGTCATTGCGCCCGACGGCCACGTCCATGCGCGCATCGTGCCATCCAGACTCGTCGTGATAACCCGTTGTCCGTCCGACCTCCAATCAATATCTAGAATTACATCGGTATGTCCCACAAGTTCGGTGACTACCGCGCCAGTCTGCGCATTCCACACGAAGACGCGTCCGTCCGCATCGCCACTGGCAATCAGAGTGCCGTCTGGACTCCAAACCGCGTCCTGAACCGATGCCGAGTGGCCGGTGAAAGTTGCCTTCAGCACGCCTTCGAGGTTGCTGGAGTCCCAGACATAGATGGGGCCAAAAGTCGTGCTGCTTGCGACGTGAATTCCGTCCGGACTCCATATGCTGTCGGCCATGCGCTGGCCCTCTGAGAATCGTCCTGAGGGGAGTAGGAAATCCCCAAAGTAGCTCAGGTTTTCCCACGTTGTAGTGTCATAGACAAGCGACCCATATATCGTGGTGATTAGGAGGCTGCCCGTTGACGGGTTCCACGTTCCTGTCTGGAATGCAATGCTTCCCGGGTTTCTGCGAAGGTTTAGCTGACCCGTCTGCATGTCTACCAAATTCACAAACAGGTCAAACACCAATAGGGTTTGTCCCGTGGGATCAATTTCGACGTTGACTATGCTGTGGGAAAAGCTCAAAGCAAATTGCTCGTCACCGCCACGTTCGACTAAAGCAGCCTGAGAAAGACCAGCTTTAATGTCCGCCCACGGCAGCAGAACCTGTCCGGTACCGTAAGCCAGGCGCGATCCGTCCGAATCCCAGTCCAAGGCTGTGATGTACTCTCCGGGAGCAAGAGGTTGCAACTTCGCAGGGAAGTTGCTAAGTGAGAACCCAACCAGCAGAGCAACGATCGAAATCATCCACTTGTGCGAAATCAAGAGCGGCTTCGTCATTACCTGGTCATTCTGCTCGTGGCTGTACATCACGATTTCAGTCTAGCACCTCGCCATCGCTTCAGAATGGACGTCACCACGACGCCTGTTGCACGACAGCACTACTACGAGGTGTAAGGGGATAGGTGGAAGGGGCAGGACCTTACCGTGCCGCAAACCGGCGCTTCCTCATCACTCAGCACTCAACACTCAGCACTTCCTTCTAAAGCAGTGCCAGCGCCACGCCGATGATCGCGCTCAGCAGGCCGACCAGCCAGAAGCGCTGAACGACCTGCGTCTCGCTCCAGCCGCTGCGCTCGAAGTGGTGGTGTAAGGGGGCCATCTTGAACAGCCGCTGCCCGCCCGTCGCCTTGAAGTAGTAGCGCTGCAAGATCACGCTGATCGTCTCCGACACCGGCACGATGGCGATGATCGGCAGCAACAGCCATTGGCCGGTCATGACGGCGACCAGCCCCAGCGACGCGCCGAGCGCCATCGACCCCGTATCGCCCATGAACAACTGCGCCGGGTGCGCGTTGAACCACAGGAACGCGAAGCACGCCCCCACCAGCACGAAGCAGAACTGCGTCACGAACATCTGGCCCTGCAAGTAGGCGATGATGCCGTAGGCGGCGAACGCGCTGGCGCTAATGATCCCGCACAAGCCGTCGAGGCCGTCGGTGAAGTTGACCGAGTTGGCGGTGGCGACAATCGCAAACATCGTGACCGGGATGAAGATCAGCGGCGACAGGCCAAGTGTGATCCCAAGCAGCGGGATCGTCACGGTGTTGGCGCCGGCGAACCCGCCGTCGTACAGCGAAATGACCACCGCCGCCGCGCCGGAAAGCACAATCTGGCCGATTAGCTTGACCCGTTCGGACATCCCTTGACCCATCTGCCCGCGGCTGAGGCGGATTCCGCTGAAATCGTCCAGCCAGCCCAGCACCGCAAAGCCGACCATGACCGCCAGCAGCACGAGGGTCGAACCGCCGGGGCCGCCGCGCAGGATGCTTGCCGCGTTCAGCGCCAGCACGACCAGCAGCGTCGGCACGACGATCATCAAGCCGCCGGTCGTCGGCGTGCCCTGCTTGGTCGCGTGTTGGGTGACCTCCGGCAGGATGTTCTTGCCCATCCGCAGCCGGCGCAGAATCTCAACGAATGGCCCGCCCCAGATCACGCCGAGCAGGAAGGTCAGGCCGGCGGCGGTCAGCGTTAACGGAAGCGATGTCGCACCCATGTAGATCCCTTATGCGTCGAGAATTTGGAGGACGGCCTGCTGTGGGTCGATCTTGCGCGCGATCACGGCGTCGACTAGCGCGTCGAAGTGGGCGGGCGGCAAAGCGGCGAGCGCGCGCTCGAATACGGCTTGCCTGAGCCGGTCGTACAGCTCGATCTGAATCCGTTCGCGGGCTTGGCTGGCGCCGTGGTCGCTGCGGTTGAGGAATGTGCGGTGCCGTGCGATCTCTTCGATCAGCGCGGCGATGCCGTCGTCTTCGGTGCCGGCCTCGCGGCTCGCCACGGTGCGCAGCACTTTCGGCAGCCACAAGAACGGGTCGTGCTCCACGACCTCCGGCCCGCCGGGTGTCTCGACCTGCATCACACGGCCGTGGTGCATCGCCGTGACGCGCGTCGGATGCCCCAGCTCGAGCATCGCACGCAAGGCGCGCACGGTGTTGTCCGCGCCGGGGCGGTCAGCCTTGTTGACGACCAGAATATCGGCGATCTCGAGAATACCGGCCTTGATCGCTTGCACGTCGTCGCCGAGGCCGGGCGCTTCCACGACAATCGTCGTATGCGCCGTGCGCACGATCTCGACCTCGCTCTGTCCGGCCCCAACCGTCTCGACCATCACGTAGTCGAAACCGGCAGCATCCAGCGCGCGCACGGCATCGCGGGTCGTGCGCGCCAATCCGCCTAGACTGCCGCGCGTCGCCATGCTGCGGATGAACACGCCGGGGTCGCCGGACAGGTCGCGCATGCGGATGCGGTCGCCGAGGATCGCGCCGCCGGTGAAGGGACTGGTCGGATCGACGGCCACGATGGCGACGGTCTTGCCGGCCTTGCGATATGCCAGCGCCATGGTGTTCACCAGCGACGATTTGCCGGTGCCGGGCGCGCCGGTAACGCCGATCACCCACGCGCGACCCGTATGCGGAAACAGATCCGACAGCAGACTCTCGCTTTCCGGCGATTGGTTTTCGATATAAGTCAGGGCACGGGCGAGCGCGCGCCGGCTTCCGCCGACCACGCTTTCGGCTAATGGATTCATTGGGGCGACCGCTCGCCCCGCTGGCCCACGATGGCGTGAATCGCCTTGACGATTTCCTCGGTGGGCGTGCCAGGGCCAAATATCCCCTTCACCCCGACCCGCTGCATCGCGTCATAGTCGCTCTGCGGGATGATTCCACCGAGGATCAGCGGGACGTCGGCCAGCTCGTAACGGTCGAGCGTCTCGCGAATCCGCGGCACCAGCGTCAGGTGCGCGCCGCTCAACAGGCTTAGGCCGACCACATCGACGTCTTCTTGCAGCGCCGCCTCGGCAATCATCTCGGGCGTTTGGCGCAGGCCGGTATAGATCACCTCGAACCCGGCGTCACGCAAGGCCCGCGCGATCACTTTTGCGCCGCGGTCGTGCCCATCCAGGCCCGGCTTGGCGATCAATATACGAATGGACTTCTTTTCCGACATGCTAGAATCCACGGGTGGCGAACGTGGGTTTATTCTACCACGCGCCGCCGCGCAGACATCACAACCGATTTTGTTGGGGCGCTGCTCCAAACCCCGCCGGAAGGCTTTCGCCCTCTGGACTCCCTTACCCGCGAAATCAGCACGCTAGGGTGCCGATTTCGCAGTCATGGGGTCAAGGGGTGCAAACCCCTTGTGGAGGCGACGCCTCTACAAGCTAGGGATAGGTGTACAACGCCAGCAGATTGCCTTCGGTATCGAGGAAGCTGACGTAGCTGCCGGCCTCGCCCATCGACGTCTTGCCGGACACCATCGTGCCGCCTGCTGCGGCAACGCGCGCCACGGTACCGTCGAAGTCGTCGGACGCGCCGATGTATGCCCACGGCCCGCGCTGGTTGCTCGGCTCGAAGCCGGGCGTCTGCGTCAGAGACACGCCGGGAATGCCGCCCTCGCTGGTGTTGCGCAGGGTCGCCGTCTTGCGGGTGCCGTCGGCTACGATCTGCACATCGCTCAGGCCGAACGCGGCCGCGTAGAACGTGACGGCGCGCTCGATGTCATGGACCGGAATCTCAAACCACACGATTTGAAGCATTGTTCCCTCCCGCCCCTCAAATACAGAACACATGTACTACCATAGCAGTGTATGGCGAACGCGCCAGCGCGTCAATCGAACGCCGTATTGGATTGCGGTTGGCGTATAATTGACCGCGCTTAGCTGCCAGACGGAGCCTATGAACCGATGCCGAACGATCATCTCTATACGCCGTGGCGACTCGCGTACATCTCTGCGCTCGGACCGGTCGAGACGACTGGCGAGTGCGTATTTTGCGGCAAGCACCACGGCACGGCAGAGAGCGACGCAGCCAACCTCATCGTCGGGCGCAGCACCCACGTCTACGCCATGATGAACCTCTATCCGTACAGCAGCGGGCACCTGATGGTTATCCCGTACAACCACATCGACACGCAGGAAAATCTGCCCGACGCGGTGCTGCTCGACATCATGCAAACGGTCAACAAGGCGGTCGGCGTGCTGCGCGCGGTGTACAAGCCGCACGGCTTCAACCTCGGCGTGAACCTCGGCAATGCGGCCGGCGCGGGAATCGCGGGTCACTACCACTTCCACGTCGTGCCGCGCTGGTTCGGCGACGCCAACTTCATGACGACGGTCGGTGACACACGCGTCATCCCCGAATCGCACGAACAGGCGCAGTCCAAGTTGTCCGCCGCATGGGCGGCGCTGTAACGGCAGTCTACGGCGCGCACCGTTTGATTCGCGTGCGTCTTGCGCTACGATGGACTCATTCAATCCGGCCAGACTAGAGGATCGAAAACACAGTATGTCCAGCCATTCGCGTGAAAACGATGTCGTCGTCTTGGGGGCGGCGCGCACGCCGCAGGGCAAGTTTCTTGGCGGCCTCAGCGGGCTGAACGCCAGCGAACTTGGCCGTGTCGCGTTTAAGGCCGCCGTCGACCGCAGCGGAGTCAATCCGGCCGATCTGGCCGAAGTCATCGTCGGCAACGTCGTGAGCGCCGGCACCGGCCAAGCCCTGCCGCGCCAGATCAGCCTCGGCGCGGGCCTACCCGACAGTGTCGGTGGGACAACCGTCAACAAGGTGTGCGGCAGCAGCCTTAAGGCGATCATGTTCGCCGCCAACGGCATTAGGGCCGGCGATGGTGACGTCTATCTGGCCGGCGGCGTGGAGTCGATGAGCCGCACACCCTACCTCAACGACTCGATCCGGACCGGCAACAAATACGGCGCAGTGCACCTGCGCGATGCGCTGCAGATCGATGGACTGTGGTGCAGCCTCGTCGATTGGGCGATGGGCAACGCTGCCGAGTTCATCGGCAGGCAGTTGGAAGTGACCCGCGAAGAGATGGACAATTTCGCGCTGCGCAGTCACACGCTCGCCGCGCGCGCGACCGACGAGGGCCGCTTCGCCGCCGAGATGGTGCCGGTGACCATCAACGGCCGCAAAGGGCCGGTGACCATCGACGCCGATGAATCGATCCGGCGCGATACCAGCATCGAGGCGCTCGCAGCGCTCAAACCGGCATTCGAGCCGGATGGCGCGGTGACCGCCGGCAACGCCCCCGGCATGAACGACGGCGCCGCCGCAGTCGTGGTCAGCCGCCGGTCGTATGCCGAGCGCAACGGCCACACGCCGATCGCACGCGTCGTCAGCTATGGACAGGCAGCCGTCGATCCGCACTGGCTGTTCTACGCGCCCGTCAAGGCGATCCCCGTCGCATTGGCACGTGCGGGCTGGTCAGTGGACGATGTCGATCTGTTCGAGATTAATGAGGCATTTGCCGCGCAAGTGTTGGCCGATCTGCGCGGTCTGGAACGCGAAGGGCATCCGGTGCCCATCGAGAAGGTCAATGTTCACGGCGGCGCTATCGCTATCGGTCACCCGTTGGGCGCCAGCGGCGCGCGCGTCCTCATCACGCTGATTCACGCCCTCAAGGCCAACGGCCTCAAGCGCGGCGTCGCGGCCCTGTGCCTCGGCGGCGCCGAAGCCGTCGCCATGTGCGTCGAAGTCGAGTAAAGACGCTTCCAAAGGGCTTGCGCCCTCTGGACTCCCTTATCTGCGCCTTGATGCTGCATGCGGCATCAAGGCGCGAGAAGCGAGGTGCAGGAGTTTGCACTCCTGCCGGGGCTTGGGGCAGCGCCCCAAGAAACACAGCAGGGCGATCCGGTTCGGATCGCCCTGCTGTTGTGTTACGGATGCGTCGCGATTGTCAGCGGCGGATAACGCTGACGTTGTCGATCAGCACGTCGCCGTCGCCGCCCTTATAGGTCAGCTTGACCTGCACGCTCTTGATGCCGTTGTTCAGCGTGATCGGGTCCTCGTCATACGTGATCCACTCGGTCGAGCCGGTTGGGATGTTGATTGTCCGGGTGTCCTTCGTGCCGTTATTGTACTTGACCTGCAGCTTGATCTGCGCCTGTGCCAGCGCCAGACCGGGCTGCGCGACGGCGCGGAGGGTCAGCGTGTCGCCGGGGTTGAGGTCGTCGGTCGGCAGTTTCTGCTTGAGCTGCGCGCTTAGACCGGATTCACCGACGAACTTGAATGCACAGGCACCCTGATACTGCGGATTCTGACCGTCGGACGCGCACGTCGATGCACTTGTCTTCAATCCACCCGTCGTCCAGTCTTTCGGGATGCTCGCACCGTTGTTGTCCTCGAACGTCCCGTTGACGACGAGTTCGTCGCCGTTCAGGTCGTCCACCGTAAAGTTGGTTGGCGCGTTGAAACCCTGCTCCGCAGTGGATGCGGTGACGGTCCACGAGTAGTTACCATCGCCTAGCGGACCGGGAAGCTGCAGCACGCACAGACCGAATCCGCAAGTCAGATCGTCGCCGTCCGCGATGGCGGTGAATGCATTGTCGATGACTGTTGTCGGACCACCCAGCTCAGTCAACTCGACCTCATACGACGTCGCAAGCGCCGCCGGCTCCCACGTCAGTGTGGTGATGTAGCTCGGGTCGGCGACTTCCGTGTCGTCGTCCGTGGGCGACATGTGACGGAACGAGATGCGCTCGTCCAGCGACAAGCTGGCATTGTCCACGATGAACTTGCCGCTGGTCGCCTTGATTTGAATCTTGACGACGTACTTCGTCACCGGATAGCGCAGCACGATCGTGCCAGCAATCGGATCGTCCGGGAACGCGCCGCTGCCGCCCGGGTTGATGCTGAGCGTCAACTTGTCTTTGTCACCGTTGATGTACTTGGCTTTTGCCTTCATCGTGCCGCCGCCGCTGCCGAGGTTGTCCCGCGCCACAAATGCGCTGAACGTCACGATGTCGCCGGTGCGGCCGAACGGATCCGGCTTCTGCTTGATTGACGCCGACGTGCTGTTGCCGGTAAAGCGGAACGCGCACGAATTACCGATGCCGATACCGCACTTGCGCTGATCCTTTGTGCCTTCCTTGAGCGACCAGTCCGCCGCCAGCTTGCTGGTCGTGCCGGCCAGTTCGAAGTCACCGTTGCTCAACAGCTCTTTCCCGATCACGACGGTGAAGTCGAGTGGTGCGTTGCTCGCGGTACGTTTCAGACCTTCGTTGTCGGCCCTGACCGTCCAGCGCAGCGTTCCACCCCCGATCAGCGCCTTTTGGCCGCCGGTCGGCTGGAAGATACAATCGGCGGCGCAGGTCAGCCCGTCAGCGTCGCTGGCAGGCGTAAGCCCCGACAAAACCAGCGCATCGACATAGATGTTGTTGACCAGCTTTTCGATGGTCAAGTCGTAAGTCGTCGCGTTGGCGGAAACGCCCCACGTGAACACCAAGCCGTCAAGGCTCGTGATCGCCGCGTCGTCAATCGGCGAGATCTGGCTGAACGGCGACGGCGCCACCACAGCTTTGATCGTGACGAAGTTCGTCACCGAGAAGCCGTAGCGGTCCTTGACTTCATACGAGAACTTGCCCTGTGCCGGCGTTGCGAGCCCGATTAGGTCGAGTTCGAGGATGCCCTGCGCCTGCGAGCTCCACGCCAGTGCGCTCACGAGCGCTGCCTCGTTGTTATTGCCCGGGTCGGCCACCAGCACCGGAAGTGCCGGGTATTCGTAGTCGTAGTCGACCTCGATCTCGGCGGTCGGCTCGACTGTGTTGCCACGCTCGCTGAACACGAAGTTGTCGGAGAAGTCGACGTACGGGCGCAGGCGCACCTTGTTGAACGCCGGGCCTTCTTGAATCGCCACCGGCACCGTGTTGGTATCGCCGGCGGGCGACCCATCACCCAAGACCGTCGCGATGATGGCATCGTCGGCCGGGTTGATGGTGTAGGTAATGGTGGTTGTTGCCGTGCCGCCGTTGCCGTCGGTGATGCGCAGTTCGACCGACATTCCGCCCGGATCAAAGCTGGGATTGGTGGTATCGGTATGGAAGTCCCGCGGCGGGCAGTATGCGACCGTCATTGTGTTGAGGTTGATCGACTCGACGGCGAGGCCCTGCACCGACTCCGAACCGAAACGGCTGTCGCAGTGCGTGCCAAAGTAGCCGGGCAGGTCGAGCACCTCGGCCGTATACGGCGGGAAACCGCCTTCGATATACGCCGGGTCGATGATGTCGAACTCAATGACACCGGAGTCTTCGCTTACGGTCAGGTCGATCGGGTCTTGCAGGAAAAACGCGGTGTACTCGTACCCGCCAATGTCGATCAAGACCGACGGGTCCGTGTCGCCATCGACGCGGCGGCTGACACCGCGCGCGTCGCGCCCCGCGGCAAAGGTCGGCAGGTTCACGACGACGTACGCATCCAAGCCATCGTCCACGCCGTCGATACCGCCGACGAGGTTGTTGAGCGCGTAAAAGCCCGGTACGGTCGGGTCGGCCCCGCCGATCAGATACTTGTCGCCGACGTCGGGGTACGGGTCGAGGTTGCCGATGTTGTTGAACGCCGGATTGTTGGCGGAGGTGCCGCAGTTGCCCACCGAACCGCTGTCCCAGTACCAGTTATGCTTGAACCCCTCATCCTCCACGAGGCTAAACGACCAGCATCCACCGCCCGAGCCGAACTGCCCGTCAAACTCACGCACGATCTGATCGGCGTTGTTGTCGAGCAGTAGATTGTTGTAGATATCCCAGAGGGCGCCCTCACCAGTAATCGGATTGTACGGTTGTAGACTGCCGCTGTACGTCGCAACGCCATTGAGTGGGGTGTCATCGCCACGCCCCATTAGCGAATTGAACGGGGGCTGCTGCTGGAAATTCGTGAGAGCAATGGTGTTGTTTATGACCATGATCCTCGGCTGATGAAAACCGTGAATCATTGGCCCGGACGTGAAACCCAGATCGTCGGTGCGCACCGTCGTATTGACAATGACGTTGCCAAGGATGCGCAGTTCCTCCGATGACACTTTGTCAACCGTAACACTCTGAATGAGCGATTCGACTTCGTTCGACCTGAACACGTTGTTGACGACATCCGTAAAACCATCTACCGCCCGGATCATCCCCGCCCATGTGAGTGTGACGAGGTTGTTCGGTTCGGGTTCCGGCACCTCGATATTCCAACCGCCTTCGGTCACACGGTTGTCCTCGAACGAATTGTCGGAGATCGTCATGCGGTTGCCGGATGTACCGGAGTTGAAGAAGGCGATCAGGCCAGCGCCCGCGCGCCCACGGTTGTCCACGAACACGTTCTCCGTCACGGCGCCGCCGTCGGCGTCGGCGAAGAACTCGATTAAGGTTCGGTTCGAGTCGAAGTTCGCGACGGTCGAGCGCGTCAACGTGAAGTTGTCCACCGAGTCGACCGCCAGAATCTGCGGCTGGCCGAACACGCTGTCGTTGAACGCCGTGCCTGCCTGGAACGTGAACCCGCCGACGGTCGTGTTTGCGCCTTCCTGCGCGAAAATTCCCGCGGCGGGCCAGTACACGGCCGGGAGCCCCCAATACTTGTTGTGCACTACCACGTTGCTCGGCTGTGTCGTCGCCAACGAGACGCCGGAATAGCCGAAGATACTCACGCCGTTGTTGAGGTTGTCGAAATACCACGGCGACACATACTCGCCCGGCAGCACGATGACGCATCGCCCGGCGCCCGGGCTGACCGCCATCAGGTTGGCGGCGAACATCACGCTTTGATACGGGAAGTCCAACGTGCCGTCCATGACCGGAGCGCCGGCATTGCGCGGCCCGACATACACCGTGCCGTTGACGCAAGCGCCGGGCGGCAGGTTGTTCGCCGGCGCAAACGAATCAGGGTTCAGGGACTTGTCATAGTCGTAGGTCGGCAAGCCCAACGACGGCAGGCCTGCACCGTAGGTCAGGTCGTAGCCTCCTGCGTTGAACGCCAGCGGCAGGTCGATGCTGTGCGTGCGCAAGTAGTGCATGAGGTTCTGCGGCGCGGCGTTGCCGGAAAAGCCGTTGACGAGCGCACTGTTGTTCAGCAGCAAGGTTGCCATGCCGGCGACGTACGCCGCGCTGGCCTGCGTGCCTCCGACACCCGCATCGCAGGCCTCCATGGCGAAGATCTCGTTGCCGGACACGGATACGTGCGTCGGCCCGACGACATCCGGCTTGACCTGAAACGCGGTCAGGGTTCCGGCAGGCGGAGCGGAGAAGTTGCCGCCCGCGTCATATACCGGGCCGCGCGCGCTGTAGTCCATCCCCGGAAACTGATTGATGAAATCGACGCATACGGCACCGACCGTGATGACGTCCGGCGAATCGGCCGGCCGGCTGAGCGTGCCGTGGCCGTTGAGCACCGTCGCACCGCTCACGCCGGTGATTTCGCGGTCGAGGCCGCCAGCGACGTTAACCTGCACGGTCACGCTGGTGGCATTGCCGGACGCAAAGCCCGTGATGTTGAGGGTGACACTCGAGCAGAAATCGCCGGTCAGCGAGCAGTTCGACGGTACGATGAACTGGTGCGTCGGCGTAACGCCGCCGGCCCGGGCCGGCTTGTTCTGCGTGCCGCCGCCCGCAGTGTTCAGGTTGACCGCCAGATCGTCCTGAGCGCCGCCGCTCGGGTGCGGATCGTCGGGCCAGTCGTTCCAACTAATGTTGACCTGATCGCCGGGCTTGGCCTTGATCGTGATCGTCGCGCCGCCGCCCGCATAGGTGAGGGTCCGGTACGCTACGTTCGTGTTACCCGCCGCCACGACGACCGGAATTCCGGCTTGGCGGGCGTTGGCGAGCGCCTGATACACGTCACTGCCGCTGGCGCGGCCGAATGTGCCGTCGCCCGGAGAGGTGTTGACGCCAAATTCAGCCCCGATCACGATCAAGTCGTTGTTGTTGTCGGCCTGTGTGATGGCGTTGTAGAGGTCGGTGGCGGTCGTCACCTTGTAAAGGCGAACGCGCGCACCCGGCACGATGTCGCAAAGGATTTGTGCCAGATCAAGCCCGCGCCGAATATCGTTCGGGCCGATGGTGCCGAGCGTCAATTGCACCGCCGGGTAGTTCTTGAGGCACGTCAGCTCGGTGCTGGCCGATGTGCTGGTGCCGAAACCGAAGTCGATCACCGCAATGTCGATGCCGGTGCCGGTCAAACCCGCATCGTGCCACGCCTGCGCGTTGGCGACATCGTAGCTTTCGGCCACAATGACCCCCGTCGGCGAACGCACGATCGACTGGGCCTGTTCTTCGACCCGCCCGACAGCCTGCGGCTGAATCAAGTCGATCTTGTCTTGCGCGGCAAGCATGACGATCTGCACCGCGGTTAGCTTGGCATAGACCCCGGCTCCGTCGATAGCCTGCACGACGCCACCGGCTTCAAGCACCTTGTTGGCGACTCGCGCGCCTCCAATCTCACCGCCCCATACGACGACCTCAAAGCGTCCCTTGCCGTCCTGTGGAAGGAACGCGTTGCGGGCGGCGGCCTCGGCAGCGACCGTATCGCCCATCAGCGCCGGCGTGATCGCTGCAGCAAGCGCCGGGTCGACCTTGCCGGTGTCGAAAGCGTAACGCCCGAGCCCGTCCACGGCCCTCGGCGCCGCCGGTGGCAGGGCGCTGTTAGGGTCGAAACGTCCAAGCCCGTTGTCCGGCGGAACGATGGGCTGCACCGTCGGGATCGGGTCGGTCTGGGTATCGGGGCTTTGCGGCACGGTCAGGCGATCTTGCGCAGACGCGAAGCCCAGTACGCAGACTAAACACAGCGCCAATACGGCGCGGGTCATCGGGGCGAGTGTACGGCTCATTATGACGTCCATCCTCGTCGCAATTTACAGACGGTCACACTCTAGTGTATTCGCTATCCCCGTTATGCAAACGGTAAAGAATCAACTTTCCGACAATTCTTTGTCGCCGTAGAGCAGGCGTAGGATTATCCGGGGCGTCCGGCACTTCAACGAAAACGGGAGGCCGAAGCCTCCCGTAAAGTGCCGGCACGCGGCACTAGCTTTTCTTGTAGCCGATGTGCGTTCCCGGGGGGATAACTTTGTCCGGGAAGGCTTCGAAGTAGCTCGGGTTGAGATCGGTGCCGAGGATGACGCTGTGCCCGACGGTGTAGCCGGGCGGAATATGCGTGTTCTTGCCGACGCACGTGATGCCGAGGTCGCCAACCTCGGCGATCTTGCCGACGCGCGCGCCCTTGCCGACGACCACGATCTTGTCGAGAATGCACCGCTCGACCACCGCACCGGCCTCGACATACGCATCGTTCAGGATGACCGAGTCGCGCACGACCGCACCGGGGCCGACGAACACGCCAGGCGACAGCACCGACCGTTCGACCACCGCCCCTTCGCTAATCGTCGAGCCGTCGGTGATCAGGCTGTCGCGCACCTGCGCGCCGTTGTAGATGCGCACCGGCGGGCGCTCCTCGGAGCGGGTGTGGATGACCCACGTCCGGTCGTTCAAATTGAGCGACGGCGGAGACTCGAGCAAGTCCATGTGCGCTTCCCAGTAGCTGTCGATCGTCCCGACATCGATCCAGTAACCGCCGTACGGATAGGCGAACACGTTCATCCCTTCGCGAATCATCTTCGGGATGATGTTCTTGCCAAAGTCCTTACTGCTGCTCGGATCGTCGTGATCCTCCTTCAATACGCGCTCCAGCACGTCGTAGTTGAAGACGTAGACGCCCATGCTGGCGAGCGTGCCGGGCGGGTTAGCCGGCTTCTCGACAAATTCGGTCACGCGGTTGTCGTCGTCGGTCGCGCAAATGCCGAAGCGCGAGCCTTCATCCAGCGGCACCTGAATGGTCGCCATCGTCAGGTCGGCGCCCTTGCTGCGGTGATACTGGATGAACAGGTCGTAGTCCATCTGATAGATATGATCGCCGCTCAGCAGCAGCACGTGTTCGGGGCGGCCGTTGCGCACGAAGTTAATGTTCTGCGCGACCGCATCGGCCGTTCCGGCATACCAGTCGGTGTCGAAGCGCCCTTTGTACGGCTGCAGGATTTGGACACCGCCGCTAAAACTGCGGTCGAGATCCCATGGCCGGCCGCGTGCAATGTGGTCATTGAGACTGTGCGGACGGTACTGAGTCAGGATCATGACATCGAAGATATTGCTGTTGACGCAGTTGCTCAGCGTGAAGTCGATAATCCGGTACTTGCCGCCGAATGGGACGGCCGGCTTGGCGCGCTTCGCCGTTAATGTGGCTAGCCGGGTACCTTCCCCACCAGCGAGGATAATCGCTTTAACTCTCACAGAGTTCCTCCTTTAATCCATCAACAGGTACATAAACAGGGCGCGATGCGCTCGGGTCCAGGCAAACAATGTCCGTCGAACGGGGAATCAGCGATGGCGCTCCTTCGACTCGGCATACAGGTCGGCGTACTGCCGCGCGCTGATGTCCCAACTGAAGTCGATCTGCATTGCGCGTTGAACCATGCGGTTCCACGCCTCGCGCCGCTGTTGAAATGTCTCTAACGCCCACCTGAACGTATTGTACAGCGCGTACGGCTGCTGCCACAAAAACGTGAAGCCGGTGCCGTAATCCGCCATCAGGTTGTCGTAGTTCTGGACGGTGTCCGCAAGGCCGCCTGTTTCGCGCACCAGTGGCAGCGCGCCATAACGCATCGCCAGCATTTGCGATGTGCCGCACGGCTCGAAATTCGACGGCATCAAGAACAGGTCGCATCCAGCGTAAATCTGATGCGCCAGCTCCTCGGAATATCCGTTCATGTATGCGCACTTGCTTCCAAACATCTGCGACAGGCGCTGGAACCCGTATTCGTAGGCATCTTCACCGCTTCCCAGCGCGATCAACTGCACGTCGTGGGAGTGCAGCGCACCCTCCATCGCCGGCAGCAGCAGATCGAATCCCTTTTGCTGAGTCAAGCGGCTGACGACGCCCATCACCATGACGTCATCGCGTTCGGGCAGGCCGGCGCGGCGCTGTAAGGCCGCTTTGTTAGCGGGCCGGTACTCCTCCCACGTGTCGGCGTCGAAGTGCTGCGCGATCATCGGGTCGGCCGCCGGGTTCCAATAGTCCATGTCGATCCCGTTGAGGATGCCGCGCAGATCAGGTAGGCGCGCGCGCACCAGCCCCTGCAATCCATATCCGTTTGGCTCGTGTTGAATCTCGATGGCGTAGCGTGGGCTAACGGTCGTCACAAAGTCGGCGTAGTTGATTCCAAGGGCAAGCAGATTGTTGTCCTTTCCGCCGGACCACAAGCGTGGATCCATACGGGGCGGCACGCCGGCCTCGTACAGGAACGGACCTGACCAGTCGCCCTGATACACCATGTTGTGGATGGTCATCAACGAACCGACGTTGCGCCATTCCTTCTGCCAGCGGCTGACTTCTAACAGGAACGGGACCAGTCCGGTATGCCAGTCGTGCGCGTGCAGCACGTCCGCCGCGAAGTCTTCGCGCACGCCGAGTTGATATCCGACCGCCTGAACGAGTTGGCTGAAGAAGATGAAGCGCGGATAGTCGGCGCTGATGTCCTGATAGACCGAGGCTTCTTGCCCGATAAATGGCCACGCTTGCACAAAGTAGATCGGCACGCCTTGATGTTCGGTGCCGTACACGTGCACGTCCGTCTCGCCACGCTTATGCTGAAATGGAAAATTGAACAGGTGGCGGATGTTGTACTTCGCGTGCTGGATCACCCCGGCGCCGGGCAGCAGCACACGCGCGTCGACCCCCAACTTGCGCAGCGCCGCCGGCAGCGAGCCGACGACATCTGCCATGCCGCCCACTTTGGCGAACGGCGCCGCCTCGACACTCGCAAATAGTACGTTCACGGGCGTTCCCCCTACGGCGCGACTTTCGCTAAGATACGGTCGATTGTAGCGCGCCGCATCGTCTATAATCAAAGATCACAGACAAGCACGTCACGGAGGTGACGGGATGGCCCTCAATATCCCCGCACTGACCTCGGCCGAGGAGTTCGAGCGCGTTGCCGAACAACCGGAAAACGCCGACAAGATTCTCGAACTCATCGCTGGAGAGGTGGTCGAAGTGCCGTCGAATATCGTTGCATCTATCATTTCGTCGCGCATCAACCGCCGGATCGGTGAGTGGGTCGAGACCCATGATCTGGGCTTCGTGACCGGCGAGGCGGGCGGCTACCGCGTCGAGGGCGACCGCTACGCGCCCGATGTCGCGTTCATCCGCAAAGACCGGCAGATCGCCACGCGCGGCTACAACCCCGACGCTCCGGACCTCGCCGTCGAAGTGGATTACCCGTCGGATTTCGACTCGCAGCGTCGCTTGCGTTACAAGGTCACGACCTATATGGCCGCGGGGACGGTATGCTGGCTGGTCTTCCCGGAGACTCGCACGGTCGAGGTCTACGTGCCGGGCCAAGCCCACAAGACACTCACTGAGGCGGACACCCTCGATGGCGCGCCGGTGCTGCCCGGGTTCAAACTCGCGGTCAAAGACATCTTCCCGCCGCTGCCGGAGGTCCCACAGCAATCCTCGCAGTAGCGTTCAACTGCGATCGAGCATTCGCGCTATACTGAGACAAGTCGTCGGTGGCGTCTCTGCGCATCGTCGTCAACCCACGCGATCACCCAGTTTCAGGTGCTAACTAGACCGCTCAGGAGGTCGTATGCGACTCGTCCTCGTCGGCATCGCAATTGCCCTGCTCACTGTGATGTCCGCTCTCGCTCAGCCGGCCGACCAATGCGTTTCGCTGGTCCAACGCGCGCTCAGCCAGACCGACTCCGCCTGCGAGGGCTTGGGTCGCAACCAAGCGTGTTATGGCAACCGGCTCATCGACG
This sequence comes from Candidatus Flexicrinis affinis, assembly GCA_016716525.1. Classification (NCBI taxonomy): domain Bacteria; kingdom Bacillati; phylum Chloroflexota; class Anaerolineae; order Aggregatilineales; family Candidatus Flexifilaceae; genus Candidatus Flexicrinis; species Candidatus Flexicrinis affinis. The sequence goes on along the minus strand of JADJWE010000009.1, from coordinate 41,083 downwards.
TTTCGCTCAAGTCTGAAAGCGCGGATGCCCCGTTCAACGGTCCCGGCGACGTCCTCGCCCTGTTCGACATCGACGCGCTGAACCTCAGCCCGATGATCACGCCGGACGAGTGGGGGATCGCCGTGCTGTCCCTACAAGCGAACCTCCCCGGCTCGCTGCCCGGCCAGAACGTTACGATGGTGTTGATCGGCGATGTGGTGGTGCAAAATCGCGGCGCGGACACGGCGCTGCCCGACGTATCAATCTCAGCACAAAACAACGTCAACGTTCGAAGCGGCCCCAGCACCGGCAACGCCGTCATCACCACATTGACTCCGGGAGAGTCGTACGTCGCGCTCGGTCGTAGCGCCGCCGGCGATTGGGTGCTGGTCCGCATCAACGACGAGACGACCGGATGGGTCGCCCTGTCCGTCACGCAAGCCGAAGGCGACCCGGCCGAGCTTCCCGAACTCGACCCGACCGCGACGGTCGGCGGGTCAACCTTCGGTCCGATGCAGGCGATCACGCTGCGCACCGGCATTGGCCGCCCGCAGTGCGCCGAAGCCCCGCCAGATGGCGTTCTGATCCAGACCCCGCAAGGTGTAGGGCGCGTCAACCTGCTCATCAACGAAGTGCGTGTCGAACTCGGGTCGACCGCATTCTTGACCGCCCATTGGGGCAATGTGATGACACTCTCGACACTGGAGGGTACCGCCCGTGTCGGCGTCGGCGATCGAACCGTCAACGTGCCTGCCGGCGCACAGGTCGATATCCCGCTCAACGCCGAAGGCCTGCCGAGCGGCGATCCGACCGTTGCCGGCTACGACGCGGCCGATTTCGCCGCGTTGGCGCCCCTCCTCGATGACGTCGTGCCTGAGTCGGTCGGTGTTGCAGTCGGTTTGACCGAAGCCGACCTGCTTGGCAGCATTGTCGACCGTGACGGTCAACAGTTGTGTGTGCTGGGAGGTACCGTTATCGAGCACACGTTCCCACCAGACGAGGACCCCAATGACAGGAGTTACGTCACAGGTATGACCGTTGGCGGCGTTTTCGAGGTGCGCGGTGGAACGACGGCGACCTTTACCGCGGGTGGTGAGAGCCGACTCACTCACAGCTACTCCGACTACATTCGCGTGTCGCAGTATCTGTCGGAAGACTTCGCGAATGAGACCCCAATACGTCTGGCACAGTCCGGCGCGTCCCAGAGCCTGACCTTCACGTTTCAGGAAGACGGGCTGTACTTCGTTAACCTCGCAGGCACACATGACGATACGGTGACGCTCACGATCGTATGCGGCGAGTAACACGGGGAGATCGTGTACAATGGCGGTCTAGCGAGTTGAAGGCTGCCCCATGACCGATATCCTCTTCGGCCAGTCGTACTACCTGATCTTCGACCCCAAGCTGCACAAGGCGATGCAGCCCTATCCGCCGCTCGGAACGCTGTACGCCGCGGCCGTCGTCCGCAATGCGGGCTATGACGTCGCGCTGTTCGACGCCATGCTCGCCAGCGGTCCGGCCGAGTGGATCGACGCCCTCGACAAGCGTCGGCCGCGGATCGCCGTGCTGTACGAAGACAATTTCAACTACTTGAGCAAGATGTCGCTGCTGCGCATGCGCGAGGCGGCATTTGCGATGATTGCGGCGGCCAAGCAGCGCGGATGCGTGGTCGTAGTTGCCGGCGCAGATATGACCGATCACCCGGACAAATACCTCGAACACGGCGCGGATGTCGTGATCCTCGGTGAAGGTGAGGAAACGCTGCTGGAGGTGTTGGGGACCCTCACTCCGGAAACCCTCACCCCCAGCCCCTCTCCCTCAGGGCGAGGGGAGGAAGTCGCCCCCTCACCCCCTAGCCCCCTCTCCCACAAGGGGCGAGGGAGAAACGATGCCGCGGCGGGTGGTGACTCAGCACTTGGCGAAGCCCTCACCCCCGCCCTCCCCTCAAGGCGAGGGGAGAATCACAAGCCTGCGGTGGATCGCCCCTCTCCCCCCGGAGAGGGGCAGCGGAGCGCAGCGACGCGGGGTGAGGTCAGCTCATCACTTCTTCCCGCAGGGATTGCCGTTCTGCGCGACGGTGCCGTGGAGAGGACGCTGCCTCGGCCGGTGATCCGCGATCTGGACGCGCTGCCGTTCCCGGCGTGGGATCTCGTCGACCTCAACCGTTACAAGCACGTCTGGCGCGAGCATCACGGCTATTTCAGTGTCAACATGGTGACCACTCGCGGCTGTCCGTTCCACTGCAACTGGTGCGCCAAGCCGATCTGGGGGCAGAAATACAGCGTCCGCAGCCCGCAGAACGTCGTTGCCGAGATGAAGTGGCTGCGCGATCACGTCCAGCCGGATCATATCTGGTTCATGGACGATATCATGGGCATTCAAGACAAGTGGATCGAGCAGTTCGCCGACGAGCTCGACGCGCAGGGCGTCCACATCCCGTTCAAGTCGCTCAATCGCGTCGACCTCCTACTGCGCGGGCGGACGATCCCGGCGCTCGCGCGGGCCGGCGCGAAGATCGTGTGGGTCGGCGCCGAGTCGGGGTCGCAGAAGATCCTCGATGCGATGGACAAAGGCACGCAGGTCACGCAAATCTACGAGGCGACCAAGCAGCTCCACGCGCACGGTGTGAAGGTCGCGTTCTTCTTGCAGTTCGGCTATCCCGGCGAGACGCGCGAGGATGTCGAAGCGACGCTGCAGATGGTGCGCGACCTGATGCCGGACGACATCGGCATCAGCGTCAGCTATCCGCTGCCCGGCACGCCGTTCTACGAGCGGGTCAAGCTGGAACTAGGCGAGCGCGCCAACTGGGTCGACAGCGAAGATCTCGCCATGCTGTACCGCGGCCCGTTCACGACGGCGTTCTACCGGCACTTGCACACCGTCGTGCACAAGGAATACCGCGCCCGCAAAACGTGGGCCGCCCTGAGGCATGGGCGGTTCGTCAGCCCGCGCGCCTTCGCCAGCGCCGCATATCATTGGATGACGCTGCCGCTCGCCCGCCGCACGCTGGACAAGCTCGCGCAACTTCCGCACCCACCACTGCCTACCCAGCCGTCGGCCGCCTCGAACGTGTCGGGGCCGTGACGCTCTGATCACACCAGCCCCGTGATACAATCGCATCATCCAGCCCACCGGCCGGGAGTCGCACCATGTCCAGCATCGATCGTCAGATCCTGACCATCGCACAGTTCGAGGATTTGCTCGCGCGGCGCGACGATTCCGTGCACGACTACGAACTCATCCACGGAGAGGTCTTTGAGGTGTCGCCGTCCGGTACGCTGCCATCGATTGTCACGGCCCTTCTGACCCGCCAAGTCGGTGACTTTGTCGCAACCCATGACCTCGGCGTGGTGGTGAGCGCAGAAGGCGGTTACGTCCTCTCCGAGTCCACGGTCGTCGCCCCCGATGTGAGCGTCATCCTCAAGCCGCGGCTATCGCAGATCACCAGTGGATTCTTCCGAGGCGCGCCCGATTTTGCAGCGGAGGTTCAGTCGCAAAGCGACACGAAGCGGGCGATGCGGCGCAAAGCCGAGATGTATCTCGCGGCCGGAACGCGCCTCGTCTGGCTCGTCTTCACCGAGGATCGCGCCGTCGAAGTTTATCAACCGGAGCTGGACGTCTCCGTCGTCGGGATCGACGGCTCGCTTTCCGGCGCGGGCACCCTGCCCGGACTTACGCTCGCCGTTCGCGACATCTTCCCGAATATCTCCGCCGAATGAACGTCGACCGCATCCTGAGCCATCTGCGACTCGATCGCGCCGAGCCGTCCCCCGCTGCGCTGCACGCCTTCCTCGTCGCGTGGAGCGAGCGAATCCCGTGGGAAAGCGCGTCACGCATCGCGCGACACACCCGCCCCGCCTCGCCCGAGCAGTACGCCCGCGATCCCGACGCGTTCTTTACGGATGCCCTCGAGCGCGGATTAGGCGGGACGTGCTTCGAAAGCAATACCGCGGCCGCCGCCCTGCTGGCCGAACTCGGCTATGATGTCACGCGCCACCTGTGCGACATGAGCAAGGATCACGTCGACCCGCACTGTGCATTGAGCGTGACGCTCGACGGCGCGCGCTATCTGGCCGACGTCGGCTTTCCCATCCCCGCGGCCATTCCGCTGAGCGGCGAGGCACGCACCGCCATGACGATGGTCTATCGCTATCACGTCGAGCCGGTCGCGGAGCAGCGCTGGCGCATCTGGCGCGAAAGCGGTCAGTTCACCGGCAAGTGCTTCGTGCTGAAAGGCGACCCGGTATCGCCGGATGCCCTGCGCAATCGCCTCGTACGCGACCATCACGATGACGGCCTGTTCCTAGATAATGTGATCATCCACCGTGTCGTGGACGGCCGGATGCTGCGCTTCGACGAGGTCAAAGGGTTGATCGAGCGGACGCATGGGGCCGAAACCGATGTACCGTGGACGGATGCGCAGGCCGCGGACGTACCAGCAGCGGTGGCGGATATCTTCGCGGCGGATGTCGGCGTGATCCGCGCGGCTCTTGAGCGTCAGAAACCGGCATAAGCTCGGCATCCACCGGCACACTTCAGCGCGAAGTCACAATCTGTTGTACAGTGACTGCACCTAATAATATGGATGCGACGAGGACTAACCCATGCGCCAAGTTCATGCTTTGCTGATTATGGTGTGCGCTGCAGCCCTACTAGTCGCGGCCCCTGCCATCGCCCAGTCCGCCCCGCGCCTACCGCCGGATAACGACGACTGGGTCAACGCCACACAGCTCGTCATCGGCTACGACTACACGGTCCCGAACATCAGCGAGGCCACGGTCGAGGTCGATCAGCCAACCGTAACGCCATCCTGCACCACTACGGCAGGGGACATCATCAGTCATTCGGTATGGTACAAGTTCTCGCTGCCCCCGGGCGGGCACGTTCACCTATCCACGTCGGGAACGCGAATCTATAAAGGGCTGTTTGAAACACCCGACACGATCATGGCCGTGTTTACAGGCGCTGCGTTGAACTCGCTGACGGAAGTCGCCTGCAATGACGACGCGTCCCTCAGCTCCTATTCCAGCGAGCTGAGCCTCGCGGTGACTAACGGCACGACCTATTACGTCCTTGTCGGGACATACGACCCGAACGCAATTGACCCGACGTCCGTGCTCAAGCTCAACACCCGCATGCTCCACTATGGGATGAACGCCCTGAATGGCAGCTTTGAATCGCCCCTTGCCGCGGCCGACTGGACGGTCGTGAACGGCACCAGCGACGAGCGTTCGTGCGGGAGTGGCGCCTACCCTGCCTACGCGGGAAACTGCGCCTTCCGGTTCATCGGCAGCGTTGGCGAGAAGTCGAAGCTCAAGCAGACGATTCCGTGGGACGATCGCTTCCGCGTCCGAAAGAACGGCGTTTTCATGTGGATCTTCTTCTACCGTGTGATGGACGCGCCGATCGGATCGGCGAAAGTCAAATTCAAAGCGAAGTACTCGGACGGCAAGCCGACGACAACGGTAGTGTCGGATCTTTCGGGTCTCGCGACCATGGGCGGCTACTCGTACGTGCAGAAACTCTTGCCGATGGGGGGCAAGAACTTGAGCAGTCTCTCGATTCAAGTCGTGTTCAAGTCGGAAACTGGATCGCTGCTGCTCGACCTAATTTACGCCTACTACATGGCGAACTCATCGACACGTGAGGATAAACTGCTCGGCGTGCCGGCGGCTCCCAAGTAACACGCAGCGCGGCTTCTGAACTTAGGCTCAGGCGGGATGCGAGCGAACTGCCACATCCCGCGTGCTGCTCCCCTACACGTGCGCGACCGGTGTGTACGTGGCGATGTCGTGGTTGGTCGTCGCCAAATCCTCGTACGTCAGGTCGGAGAGCTTGCGCCGCCCGCACATACGCGCGAAGTCGGTCATCTGCGCCGTCCACGCCTCAAGGAAGTTGTTCAGGCGCTTGGCGCTGATTGTGTAGTCGAAACGCTGGCGCAGTTCCATCTTCTGTGTGGCGATACCGACCGGGCAGTTGTTGCTGCCGCACGCGCGGTACTGCTGGCATCCGATCGCCATCATGGCCGCAGTCGCCAGCGCCACGGCATCCGCGCCCAGCGCAATCGCCTTCGCCACGTCCGGCGCAGTGCGGAACCCGCCCGTCACCAGCAGCTTGACGCCGGTCACGCCGTGATCGTCCAGCCACTTACGCGCGCGGGGAATGGCGTACACGGTCGGTACGCAGATGTTGTCCTTGACGTGCTTGCCTGCCGCTCCCGTCCCGCCAGCGCGCCCATCCAGCGTGATCCAGTCCACGTCCAACTCGCATGCGGCGGCGAGATCGGCTTCGATGCGACTCGCGGCGAACTTGATGCCGATCGGGATGCTCGGGTTGACCGAGCGAATCCAAGCGATGCGTTCCTTCATGTCCTCGACCGAGTTGATGTCCCGGAAGCGCGCCGGACTGCGCGCCTCTTGCCCTTCCTGTAACCCGCGCACTTTTGCGATGTCCGCGGTCACCTTGTGGCCCGGCAGCAGGCCGCCCAGCCCGGCCTTGGCCGACTGGCCCATCTTGATCTCGATGCCGTCCGCAAGCGCGATGTTGGCCTCGGTCCAGCCGAAATAGCCGGACGCCATCTCAAACACGTATTGCTTGGCGATCCGGCGCGTCTCATCCAACATGCCGCCTTCGCCGCTGCACATCAGCGTACCGAACATCGACGCGCCTTCAGCGAGCGCCATCTTCGCCTCTTTGCTCAACGCGCCAAAGCTCATATGGCTGACGTAGATCGGCGCGCGCAGCGCGATCGGCTTCTCGCGCTTCTCGCCGATGACGACCGACGTGTCGACCGGCTCGTCGTCCAACAGCGGCAGGCGCGCAAGCTGGCCGGGCAGGAAGTACAGCTCGTCGAACGACGGATAGTTGCGCCGTTCACTGCCCATCGGCTCGACCATCTCGTGCGACCCGCGCGAATAGGCGTGGATGTCGTGCATCTCGTGTTCGAGCGAATCGTCGCGGCGCGCCCACAGGCCGAGGTATTCGTTCTTAAAACGCGGCTTGGGCGGCACCGCATCGGCGTCAACCTGAACTTGTTCGCCGTCGACCCGCACCGGATAGGTGGCGATCACCTCGTTCGGGTTCCAGCGGCTGACACCGGTGCGCACATCGTAGTCCCACCCGTGCAGCGGGCAGATCACGTTCGGGCCGTTCATCCATCCGTCGCCCAGCTTGCCCTGCCGGTGCAGGCACGTGTTGTCGAGCGCGAAGAATTCGCCCTCGTAGCGATAAAGCGCGATGTCACGCTCGTTGACGAATACGGTCGTGCCCTTGCCGTCTTCCAGTTCATTAGACTTGAGCACGTTTACATAGTTCGGCATAACTCCCCCTAAACTTTTAGCACGTCGGTGATGACTTCAAGAATGCCGGGGCCATCGAGTTCAGCCAGTTCGTCAAGCCCGGCGCGCACGTCGGCGTGACGACTCACACGCTTGCCCCACCCGCCGCACAGCCGCGCAAACTCGGCGAAGTTCGGGTTGACGAGGCTGGTCTGCCACACAGGCAGTTTCACCCCGCGCTGTTCCTTGCTGATCTTGCCGATCTCGTCGTTGTTGAGCAGCACAAGCTTGATCGGCAGGCCGTACTTGACCGCCGTGGTGAACTCCATCGCGTATTGACCGAAACCGCCGTCTCCGGCGACGGCCCACACTGGACGCGATCCATCCACTGCCGCCGCCGCCCCGATCGCCGCCGGATAGGCAAACCCGATACTGCCGAGATAGCCGCTCATCAGCAGTTCCTGTCCACCCTGTGTCTCGAAGTAGCGCCCGAACGAATAGGTGTTGTTGCCGACATCCACAGCGATTACGGCGCCGGGCGGCACCACCTCGCCCATCTGCGCGAACAGAAAGGCGCTGGTCACGCCGTCGGCATCCGACTCTGCCGCACGGTCCGCCTTCTCGCGTCGCCAGCGCGTCCAGTGGCCGGCGATTTCGCGCGGGATGAAGTCACGCCGGGCGGTCGGTGTCTGCGCATCCAGTCCGGACATCAGCCGCTCGACCGTCACGCCGATGTCGCCCCAGACCGGCACCTCGACCGGGTGAAACTTGCCAAGTGTCATGCGGTCGTGATCGACCTGAATGACCTTCTTGTACGAGGCGATGCCGGTATGCACCGAGAACGACGCACCAAACACGAGCAGCACGTCGGCACGGCCCATCATGGTGCTGGCGACCGGCGTCCCGCTCCGCCCCAGCACGCCGCAGGCCAGCGGGTGCGTATCGGGGATCAGCCCCTTGGCCTTGAACGTGGTGAGGATTGGCGCGTTGATTCGCTCGGCGAGCTCGACAATCTGGTCGCAAAACGGCCGCGCGCCTTTGCCGACGATAATCGTCGTGATCTTCGACTCGCGCAGCAGCGCCAGCGCCTCGTCGACCTGCGCCTGCGGCGGGGCAATCGCTTCGGTGCTGATTCGTCCCTGACGCGGCGTGTTGGGGCGCGGTTGCAGCCCCGGCGCAAACGCGACCTCGTCCGGGAAGATCAGATGCGCGACGTCGTCGTGCACGATCGCGTGTTTGATCGCTAGCGCCATCAAATCGGACGCGTTCCTATTGCTGATGACCGTTTGGCTCCACCCGGCGACCCCGCGAAACGCGGCGGCGAGGTCGATCTCCTGAAACGCGCCCGGGCCCAGCACCTGCGTTTGCACCTGCCCGCTGAGCGCGAGTATCGGCACGCGGTCTACTTTGGCGTCCCACAACCCGGTGAGCAGGTTGGTCGAGCCCGGCCCGGCGATCCCGAGACAGGCGGCCGGCTTGCCGGTCAGCTTGGCGTATCCGCTGGCCGCAAAGGCCGCCGCACCCTCGTGCCGCACGCCGATAAACCGCATGCGGCCCTGTTCTTCCTGTACCCGGATGGCATCCGCGACCGCCAGATTGCTGTGGCCGACCATGCCGAAGACATGCGTCAGTCCCCAATCGGCGGCGACCTCCAGCATCTGCCGCGCGACGGTATCGGTCGGGGCTTGCGGTTCGACCCCGACGTAGATGCCGTCGTCGCGCACCTCGACCGGGTATGCAGCGACGGCATCGTCGAAGCCGGGCGGCGGCGAACCGTCCACAGCGGAGTACTCGTACCCGTGCCACGGGCAGATCACGTATCCGCGCTCGTCGATGAATCCCTCGCCCAGCGGCCCGCCCTGATGTGGGCAGTGGTTGTCGATGGCATGGAATTCGCCCTGATAGTGCGTCAGGCAAACGGGCTGGTGCCCGGCGGTTACCGTCCTTACGTGCCCCTCGGCAAGATCGTCACGCTCCGCCACCTTGAACCAGTGTCGTTCGGTCACATCTGCCTCCCCCACGGCCGTTTTCGGTAGCACTCATTATAGTGCCGACTTGTTACATCCGTGGGGCGCGCGCAGAATGTCGGTCATTCACGACCGGCTGTAGTACCACACCTGCGACCCGAACCTGACGGCCTCGGCCAGCACGAACGCGACCAACAGCGTGCTGCCCATCTCGAACGGGGTAAACCCGGCGAACATGCTGGCGAACGTGGCGAACACGCCGACCGTCAACACCAGATTGCCATTGCGAGACGCCTGTGCGGCGATGGTGTCATCACGACCGGTACGGTCCTCGACCTTCCCCGCACCGATGAACAGCACGATCTGCAGCGCGACCTCTACGACGACGATCAGCACGATCGAACCGATCACCAGCGTCAACGCGCCGTCCGGCACGGCTTGATCGCTGGGCAGCAGCCCAAGCGCGTTGACGGCGTAGAAGATGCCGATGATCAGCACGACCACGAGCGAAACTCCGGCGCTCTTGGCGCGAAACGGCGCGTTGATCTGCTGTTGGCTGCGATTCTGAGCTGCATTCTGTGACATGATGGTGTGCTCCTCGATGAATAGGGTCTGACTTCCGGCTAGGTGCGATCGACCGTCTTGTGTTCGATCACGATGAAGTCAGCATACTCATCGAGGAGTGCTGTTGTAACGACACCAAAGTGGGGTTGGCGGTGTTAACCTGTTGCCACGCGCCGCCGCGCCTTTATGCCGGCTGAGCGATCACGTAGATCAGCGCCGAGCCCTCGACCACGCAGATTTGCGGGCGCAGCAGCAGCATCGCCGTTTGCGCGTGCGGCGCGGTGAACACTTGCAGTTCGGCCAGCGTGTGCAGATCGAGGATTTTGCCCAGCTCCGTCCCTGCCGGAAGCACCTTGCCAACGACCTCCTCGCGCACGGTCGGAACGAAAATCCCACCGACCTGCGCGCGAAGCACACCGGTACCCGTACACTCTATCGCTGGCGCGGCCGGCGCGGGCGGCGCATCGAGCGACAGCACACCCATGCGGTGCAGCGCGCGCTCCATGCCGATCACGATCTGCTGGGCCCAGAACATCTCCGCGCCGGAGCGCCCACCGACCTCGACATTGACCACCTGAATCCCGAGCGACCGGGCGTACGTCGTCAGTCCACCGGGCTTGTTGGGCGCGTAGGTGATGAACGGCGCGCCCATATCCGCCGCCAACTGCTCCGATCCTTCGAAGCGCTTGACGAACGCGTTGACGCACCAGCTTCCGCCGCCGTGCAGGTCGATCACCACGTCGCTGTCGGCCACCAGCGGCGCGATCTGCGCGGCGAGGCGGTCAGTATGCGATCCGTTCGGGTTGCCGGGGAATACGCCGTCGAGGTCGATCGGGTTGGGCGAGTCGATGGTCGAGTTGCGTTTGTCGGCCTCGGCCGCCAGCGCGTTGGCGGTCGGGATGATGCGGATGCGCCCGTTGAGCCGGTCGATCGGATGCCGCAGCAGCATCTTCATGGTCAGCGCCGACCACGGGCCTTCGTCGCCATGGGTGCCGGCGATTAGCGTAACGCGCGTACCGCCGCTGCCGACTTCGCCGTAGGCCAGCGGAATGTGCCGCGCCGCGGCGTGGCTCGTGACCGGAATTTCATGCCACGAAAGGGACTCATAGATGGATGTCATGATGTCAGGCTCCCGGAACTGTGCGGCGCTCGGTACGCCGCGCGTGCACATGACCGTACCGCGCAACCGGCACGCCGGCAACCGAACATGGCCCTATGCGGAATGTGTGCCCTCCAACCACCGGTACAGCCCGCGGCAATAGTCGTGCTGTGCCTCTGAGCACGTCGGGGCGGAGGCCGGCCGATGAGTGCTGGCAGGTTCCTGATATCTGACACCTGACAACTGGTCCCTAGATCGCGTCCAACATCGCCTTGGCGACCAGCATGTAGATGAATAGGCCGGTGGCGTCGACGGTGGTCGAAATCAGCGGGGCGCTGATCAGGGCCGGATCGATCTTGAAGCGGCGCGCGATCATCGGGATCACCGCGGCAATCACGTTCGACCACGCGCACACGGCGATCACGGCGGCAGCGACTACGAATGGCAGTGGATTGCCGCCGCCCTCCTGTACGATCACACGCAGGAACGCCACAACGCCGAGCAGCAAGCCGAGGATCACCCCGCTCACCAGCTCGCGCCGGATGACGCGGAACAGGTCGCCTTGCCGGATGTCGTTGATCGTCATGCCGCGGATGATCATCGTGACCGTTTGCGACCCGGTGTTGCCGCCGGTGCCGATCAACAGCGGGATGTAGAACGAGAGTGCAACGACCGTGGAGAGTTCATTCTGAAACAACTGCAGCACTTCGGCGGTGATGCTGCCGCCGATGAACAGCAGGATCAACCATACGAAGCGCTGGCGGATCACGCGCAGGATCGGCACAGTGAAATATGGCGCGGCGCTGGCCTCGCCCGGTAAACCGCCGATGCCGAGGATGTCCTCGGTCTGCGCGGCGGTCAGCACGTCGATAGCGTCGTCGACGGTGATGATGCCAAGCATCTTGTCGTCCGGCGTAACGACCGGCAGCGCGAGGAAATCGTAGCGGCCGAGGCGGCGGGCCGCTTCTTCGGCCGTGGCGGTCGGCAGGATCGTCTCGGGCTCCTTTTCCATGAACTCCTTGATCTGCGTGCCGGGCTTCTCCATGACCACCTGCCGCAGGCTCGCCACGCCGATCAGGCGGTTGGCGGGGTCGGTCACGTAAATATCGGTGACGGTCTCGTAGCGTTCGTTGGTCTTGCGCAGGAAAGCGAGGATCTCGGCCGCGGTCATGTCCTGATTGACCTTCACGAACTTGCGCGTCATCAGACGTCCGGCGCTGTCCTCCGGATAGGTCAGCAGGTCGCGGATTTCTTTGGCCGTGGTCGGGTGCATCTGGGCGAGAATCTCGTCCTGCCGGTCTTCCAGCTCGTCGGCCAGAATCTCGACCAGATCGTCCATCTCCATGCGATGCAGCAGGCTTCCGGCGGTGGACGCCGGCATGCGCTGGAGCAGTTGGCGTGCCGTATACCGGCTGACCTCGTCGAGCACCTCGGCAGCAACATCCGGCTGAAGCTGGCTGAAGACCGCGTAGCGTTCGGTCGCGTCGTCAAGGCGCTCGAGGACATCGGCGATGTCCTGCGAATACACATCGGCCAACAGGGTCCGCAGCTCTTCAAAGTGACCGTCGTCGAGCAGTTCCGTTACGCGCTCGTCCAGCGCGTCGGGCGACAGCTCGGTCATATCGGCAGCGAGGGTCTCGAGTTCCTGCATCGGTCTGCCCCTTTCCTGCGATTACACACGATCGCCGGGCTGCGCGGCGCGCAAACCCAGACAACCATACGGATGAACGGTACACGACGTAGATCCTGACGGTTACGCCGCTACCACCGCGCAGGCTCCCGGCCAAACGACCGTGACACCATTTCGCGGCATTCAACTGTCAGTGCTGATCGGAGGGCAGACAACGCGCGGGCGGCCTCGGCAGGCCCTTCCCAACGCGCGTGAAGTACGGGGAGGGGGCTTAGATGCCGAAACCGCCGCTGGCTAAGCGCGGCGTGCTCTCGTCAGTGTTGGTACTACTGTCTGGCGACATTTCTTTCCCTAATTTCCCCATATGGGGTAACGCTCAGTATAACGCAGGTTGGCTCTCTCGCAAGTGGGCCAACTACGTCCGCAGAAACGCGGTCAAGGGATCTCTGAGAAACGAAGCGCCCCCGCCGGTCTGGGGCAGCGGGGGCACGCTCAGGGATGCCGCGGAAGCTCGAGTCGGTTTAATGCTTCAGGCGCGGCGCGATCTTCACGAAATGCGCGAGCGGGTTGGCCAGCAGCGGATACAGATTCTCGGTGGCCTCCGCCTGATTGTTGTTCTCCAGCACCTGAATGTAGTGGCCGAGCAGTTCGCGCACGTCCTCGGCGCCGTACTCGTCCATTGGTTGAACCTCGACCAACGTCCCGGCCGCGAGCCGGCGTTCGAGTGCCTCGACCGTCAGGCCCAATTCGGGCTGAATGCGCTGATAGATGACGCCGCCGGTCATGCCCGCGCCGAGCCACGGGCCCGGATCGCCGAGGATCACCACACGCCCGCTGGTCATGTATTCGCAGGCGTAGCCCTTGAGGTTGGCGCGGGTCGCCAAACCGCCGAGGTCGTCGCGCAGCGGTTCGGTGACCTCGCCGCCAAAGATGATGTCGGCGCCGCTGAGGCGGATGCACGCACGGGTGTCAGCGTTGCCCTGTACGATGAACAGGCCGCCCATCGCGCCATAGGCAAAGCTCTTGCCGACCGAGCCGTCGAGGCGCTGGCCGTAGTGGTTTAAGCCTTTGAGGATCGTCAGGGTGCCGCCGCGCGCGCCTTTGGCGACGCCGTCCTGCGCGCCACCCTCGACCATCACGTCCATCGGCGCGTCCATAAACGCCGCCAGCCCGTTGCCGGGGATAGCCGAGTTGCTGAAGCTCAGGTGCGCCGCATGAATCCGCTCGAAGCCGGCGTGTTCGCTGCGCTTGAGTGCGCCCGCGAGGTGCGTCCCGAGCGCGCGGTCCATCGCCATCACCTGCTCGTCGTCGTAGGTCATCTCGTATTCGCCGTGCGAGACGACTTCCGCGACCACCTGCGTGATCTGCTTGCTGAGGGTGTTACGCGGGCGGGTCAGGCGTGGGCCACCGCTGAGCGGGGAGGTGCGCGGCTTGACCTGCACGCGCTTGAGCAGCGGCGACAGGTCGATACGACTGTGCCACTCGACCTGTTCGAGCAGGTCGGCACGGCCCACCAGATCGGTCACCTTGGTGATTCCGAGCTTGGCCGTCCAGAGCTTGATGTCCTCGGCCAGCATCTTAAACACGCGCACGATGCCTTCGACCGCCATCTCGAACTCGCGCGGTTCAAACGACTTGAGTCCCTTGAGTGCCGCTTCTTCGCGGGTCTTGATGTGGGTCGTGATGCCGACGTGGCAGGTGCCTTCGTGGCACTTGCGGCAGATCGTACAGCCGACCGCCACCATCGCCAGCGTGCCGAACCCGACGCGGTTGGCGCCGAGGCACAGCATCTTCACGACATCGCGGCCCGACTTCATACCGCCGTCCGCCCACAGTTCGACCTGATCGCGCAGGCCGCTGTCGATCAGCGCGCGGTGCGCCAGCCAAATCCCGATCTCGGTCGGCAAGCCGACGTGCCGCAGCGCATGGGCGCGGGCGGCGCCGGTGCCGCCGTCATAGCCGGTGATCCCGATGATGTCCGCGCCGGCCTTCGCCACGCCGACCGCGATGATCCCGACCCCCGGCACGACCGGCAGTTTGACGCTGATGCGCGCGTGCGGGTTGGCCGTCTTGAGTTCCTCGATCAGCTGCGCGAGGTCTTCGATCGAGTACAGGTCGTGGTTGTTCGACGGCGAGATCAGGTCGACGCCCGGCATGGTATGCCGTGCGGCCGCGACCTGCTCGGTCACCTTGAAGCCCGGCAGGTGGCCGCCCTCGCCCGGCTTCGCGCCCTGCCCGATCTTGATCTCGATCAGGTCGCACGAGTTCAGGAACTCGATGTTGACGCCGAAACGCGCCGAGGCGACCTGCTGGCCGCGGTTCTTGCGGTATTTGCCCATGATGTCGGGTAGTTCGCCGCCCTCGCCGTTGACGCAGATGATGTTCAGGCGGTGCGCCGCTTCGGCGTAAGCCTTGTACGCCAGCTCGCCCTGCGACCCGAACGACATCGCGCTGATCAGCGCCGGCATGGTGTGACCCCCGATGGTGATGTCGACCTCGGACGGGTCTACCGGCTTGGCGGCCGGCTTGATGCGCAGGATGTGGCGCAGCGCGACAGGCTGCTTGTCCTCCAGCGCCATCAGTTCGGACGTGTATTGTTCGAGCGACATCTCGCCGTGCGCGACGTCCTCGGCCTTCTTCCACATCTTGGGGTAGAAACGGTCGGGGTTCGACAGCATGGCTTTGGTCTCGCCGCGCAAGTCGGCGGCGCGTTCCTCGGCCCACGCCTTCATGTCCGTCCACGTCAGGCCGCGGATGTCGCTGCCGAAGTAGTTAGGCATGTCGAACTGCGCCGCGATGCCTTTGGCAAGGCCGACGCTGCTGAAGCTGTGCCCGTATCCGCGCAGTTCGTGACAGCCGATCGTGCTGGTGACCTTTTCAAGCCCCTTGGTCATCACGCTGATGATGCGGTACAAGCCGTCGATGATCGCGTCGGACGTGATCGCTTCGCGTGGTGGTTTGGGCGCAAGGCCGAGGCCGGCGGCGTACATCATGTACGGGTTGATCGCGTTCGCGCCGAGGCTGACGACCATCGCCACGTCGTGCAAGTCGCGGATTGCGCCGCTGCGCAGGACGATCCCGCACAGCCGGCGCAAATTGCGGTCGCCGTGGTCGGTCTCGCGCAGGGCGGTGTCGACCGTGGCTGTCACCAACAGCGGGTCGAGCCAATGGCGCGTGCCGTCCATCACCGCGCTGTCGTCCAGCAGAATGCAGCGCGCGCCGCGCTTCACGGCGTCGATGGCCTCGGCGCGGATGCGTTCCAATGCCGATTCGACCGCCTCGTGCGGGGCGGCGGCCATGTCGATAATCGCCATGCGCTCGCCAAACACGGCGAGCAGGTCTTCGATCGGCATCGTGCCGTGTTTATTGGCGGCTTCGCGCATTTCGTCAAGGTCGCCGAGGATCGCATGCCCGCCCGTCAAAAACGGGGTCTGCAGCACGACGCTCAGTTCGTCCTCGCGCAGGGCTTCACCGAAGCTGGGGCGCGACCCGACCAGTACGCGAACGCTGAACTGGGCCGCTTCGCGCTCGCGGTCGATGGCCGGGTTGGTGACGACTGCTACGGTCTCCTTGAAGTAGTCCGCAAGATTGACGCGGGTATGGCTGATGGCGGCCAGCGGCCCGTCCCAGCCCAGCGACCCGACCTGCTCTTTCTTGCTTTCGACCAGCGAGTCAACGACCGACACGTGATAGCGTTCCCAGCCCATCGCCGCCATGGTGACGGTGTTGACCGGCGCGCCGCCCCCCTGCCACGGCCACTGACGGGCCGGTTCGGCCAGCGCGACCTCGGACTCAAGCTGTTCGAGCGTTGCGGCGGGCGCAAACGACGGGCTGAGGGCCGTGCCGCCGGTCGGGCTTGGGCGCGGGCCGGACTGCGTGAAGTCGCCGGTGATCAAGTGTTCGCCAGTCGCGCGCGTGCTGCCGTTCCCGTTCAGGCCGAGGCGTTCGCGGTGACGGCCGTACACGTGGCGCAGAATGGCGGCGTAATCGTAGACCTCGATGGGCTGGCCGCGCTTGATGCGCAGGGCGATCTTCTCGCCGGGGGCCAGCGGCTTGGCATCGCGGATCATCGAGTCGAGCGTGTACACGCCGCGCTCGGATGACGCGAAGAATTCCTTGTCGGTCTCGCCGAACCACAACGGGCGCAGGCCGAGCGCGTCGACACTGAACACGCACAGGTCGGCATAGCGCGCCGCGACCGCCGCCGGGCCTTGCGCGAACGGCCCGAACGTGCGCCGCACCTCGTCGACCATCTCGCGCATCTCCGCCGACTCGCCCGGAAGATCGTGCTCAAACGGCGGGAATATGTACGTCATCGCCTCGATCAGGTCGAAGCCGAACTTGGCGCACAGCGCATGCGCGAAGCGGTCGACATCCTGCGAGTCCGAGTTGTTCGGGCTGAGGTCGACGCCGAGCATACCGGCTTCCATGCGGAAGCGGCTGATCGTGTTGAATTCGCCGTTGTGGCCCAGCAGTCCGAACGGCTGGGCGCGCTCGAAGATCGGGTTGGTGTTGGTGCTGTAGCGCGCGTGGCCGAGCGTGACCGTGCTGGCGTAGTGCGGGTCGCGCAGTTCCGGATAGTACCGGCGCAGAATCTCGACCGTGCCCTGCACCTTGTAGACCACGCTGTGCGCCGACAATGACGCGAAGTGCACGCCGAGGTCGCCTTCGATGCGGTTGAGCAGATCGAACAGCACGCGGTCCAATTCGGTCAGCGGCACCTCGCCGTTCAGGCCGGCGAGCTGATAGAACACCGGCTCGTGCTTTTCGGCGCTCGGCCCCAGCACGGTACGGTTGACCTGCCCCGGCTGATCGAAGATGACGTGCAGACCCGCGTCGGTCATCATGCGCACGATGCGATCGACGAGGTTCTGAGCGCGCGGTTTGTCTTTGGCGGCGATCATCAGATGGCCGACCCAGAAACCGCGGTCGGTCGCCAGCGAGGAGCGCAGGCCGTGCTGCACAAGGCGACGCGCCCACAGCTCGCGCGGGATGTCGGTCAAAATGCCGACGCCGTCGCCCTCGCCGTCGATATAGCCGGTGCGGTGGCCCATGCGGGCGAGCGCCTCGATCGTGCGCTTGACGTTGCCGTGGGTGGGTTCGCCACCCTTGCGGACGGCGCAGATCAGGGCGCAGGCGTCGCGCTCCTGCGTGTCGATACGATGCAAGTCGAGCGATGCGGTGTCAACAGACGGGGAATCGTGGAAATCGGTCATTTGGCTATTTCCCCCGATGGCACTTGGTAAACGGGCGAAAAACGCGCCGCAGTTGATCAAAGCTCACAAGTTCGGCGCGTTGGGATACAGCCACTTTAACTAATCGGCGGCTAGGTCGGTACGGACAGGGTATCCGAGAATCCTTAGCCGCACCTTATGCAACGTGCCAAACTCAACCTGAGCGCCCGATGAGTCGCACGGCCACCGGCCTTGTGCAGTCCCGGAAGTCGTTCCGCGTAACGAACGGCCGCGAATTGGGTACATTCCGACAATTCACCGCGCCGCCAAGTCCGCTAAAATAGCAGCACCGACATGGGAGAGTTCAACGCATGGGCATCTACTACATCGACGGCGAGTTCGTTGATGAACGCGACGCACTGATCCCCGCCACCGACTTGGCGGTGCTGCGCGGTTACGGCGTGTTCGACTTCACGCGCAGCTACGGCGGCATCCCGTTCAAGCTGGCCGAACATATCGCGCGCCTGCGCCGGTCGGCCGAGTTTATCGAACTGCCGATTCCGTTCAGCGACGACGAGATCGCCGACATCGTCATGCAGACCGTGAAGCGCAACGGCTACCCCGAATCGAACGTACGCATCGTGGTCACCGGCGGCGAATCGCTCGACGGTATCACGCCGGTAGACGATCCGCGCCTGCTGGTGTTCGTCACGCCGCTGAAGGTGATGAACCCGCGCCACTATCTCGACGGCATCAAGATCATCACCGAACGCATCGAACGCTACATCCCGGAAGCCAAGACGCTTAACTACATCCCGGCGATCAAAGCCCTGCGCCGCGCCGCCAAGGTCAACGCGGTGGAAGCGATCTACGTCGACCGCGAGGGCAACGCGTTGGAAGGCACGACCACCAACCTGTTCGCGTTCTTCGGTGAAACGTTGGTCACGCCGGAGGTCTCGATCCTCAACGGCATCACACGTTCGGTCGTGCTGCATCTCGCAGAGCAGCACTTCCGGGTGATTCAACGCCCGCTCAAGATCGTGGAACTGCTGACCGCCGATGAAGCGTTCATCTCATCCAGCAACAAGCAGGTGATGCCGGTGGTCTCGGTCGACGAGTCGATCATCGCGTCCGGTAAGCCGGGCCTGCGCACGCGCAAGTTGATGGGCCTGTTCGGTGCGCTGACCGGCGAGCCGATCCCCGGTGCGCTGGAACCGGAACGCGCGTAGGGTTCGCATTGGCAGGCCGCGGTTGAATGCGCGCATCCCTGCGCTACAATGCGAGGTGCGCGGCCCAATTAGGATCGTTCGAGCGTGGAAGACCTGATCAAAGCGGTAATCCTCGGCATTGTCGAGGGGCTGACCGAGTTTCTGCCGGTGTCGTCCACCGGACACCTCATCATCGCGTCGAACGTGCTGGATTTCAACGCGATCGGGGGCACGTTCGAGATCTTCATCCAGATCGGCGCCGTGTTGGCCGTCGTGTGGTTCTACCGCGCCGAGCTGATCCGGCAGGCACGCACCGTGACGACCAATCCGGCCGTGCGCAATTTGTGGCTGACGATCGTGATCGCCGCCGTGCCGGCGGGGGTAATCGGAATTGCCCTGCGCGGCTGGATCAAAGAGACGCTGTTCACGCCGGTGGTGGTCGCACTCGCGCTAATCGTCGGAGGTATCGCGTTCATCGTGATCGAACGGCGCCCGCGCACCGAAGCGCCGGAGACCGAGTCGCACGAGGCGCTGACTCTTCGGCAAGCCATTCTGATCGGCGTGGCGCAGGTGCTTGCGTTGATTCCGGGTGTCTCGCGTTCCGGCGCAACGATCCTCGGCGGCCTCGCGGTCGGCCTGACACGGCAAGCGGCGACGGCCTTCTCGTTCTTCTTGGCGATCCCGGTGCTGGGCGGCGCTGCACTCATCGAACTGGCGACCAGTCTCGACGAGATCAACGGCGATCAGCTTGGACTGCTGGCGGTTGGAACGGTGGTGAGCATGATCTTCGCATTTCTCTCGGTCGGATGGCTGTTGCGCTACGTCTCGCGCAACACGTTTACGCCGTTCGGCTGGTATCGCATCGCGGCAGGTATCGTGGTGCTGTTCCTGTTTGCGGTGCCGGGGCAGGCGAATGCGGCGGCTGAAACCCTCACCCCCGGCCCCTCTCCCTCAGAGCGAGGGGAGATTGACGTGTTGGGCGCGGATTATTCAGCACTTGACCTTGTCCCCTCTCCCCCTAGCCCCCTCTCCCTCAAGGGGCGAGGGGGAACTGCCGCAATGGGCGGTTTCTACTCAGCACTCAGCACTCAGCACTCAGCACTGCCTGCGTCAGCAGGCTCCCTTGTGGAGACTCCGGCGGCGGACGGGTTGATCCTGCGCGGGACGTTGTATGCGCCGCATGCCGACGCGCCGGCCGTACTGCTGATCCATCAGCTGTATACGACCCAGCGCAGTTGGGCGTTTCTGGTCGAGCCTCTCAACGAGGCCGGCTTCAACGTCCTGACCATCGACCTGCGCGGCTACGGGCGCACCGGCGGGCGCATCAACTGGCAGGCCGCCCTCACCGACGTGCAGACGTGGGCGCGCTGGCTGGACGATCAGCCGGGGATGCAGTCGGTGTCGATGCTGGGCAGCAGCATGGGATCGGTGCTGGCAGTCGAGGGTTGCTACCTGTACGATCCGTGCCCACGCGCCGTGGCGCTTTCGCCGGCGCTGAACTACTACAACGTATCGATCGAGGACGCGCTGGCCGCCGACCTGCCGGTGATGATCGCGTATGCCGACCGCGACCGCTACCCGTCGCGCGACATGGACGAGATCGTCGAACTTGCCGGGGACGACCTGACGCTGTTCACGTATCCGGGCCGCACGCACGGGATCGACCTGTTCGCGCTGGACGAGACGCTCGGCGCGTCGGTGGTGTCGTACCTCAAGGGCGAGACGGTATCCCAGCCGGCGGAACCCGTCGAAATAGGCGGTTAGCTGGCGGGCATGCAACCTTAATCATCGCTGCTGCCTCCAGCGATGTGCAAGGCGGCCAAAACGCCCCACACTGAATCGGGAACACGCTCCACAATCGTCTCGAACTGTAGAATGGCCTCATCAGGATTGCCTTCTTCGGTGAGAATCAATCCCAATGTATAGCGCAGGGGGTACTCAGCCGCGCTTTTCACCTCAATAGCGGCGGCGGTTGCACGGTCAAGCCGTTCCCGGCTCAACGCGTGACGCGCAGGATACCATGGATAGCTTAGATCCTGGAGAATCGCCAGCACCGACTTGGGGTCGCTCATATCACACGATGAGCCCAATTCACATTGAGCGAGACTCGCAAACATGTTGTGGTCAATCTGGAGTTGTGGTGTCGAAGTCGGCACAATGATCGGCTGCTCAGCTGAAACCCGTGCAATAGGGAGTCGATCAATTGAATAGGATCCGTTCGCGGTAGGCTTGAGAATTAGTGCCGGGACATCGGCACTCAGCCAGACTATCCATTCGTCGGATCCGTCGCCGTCAATATCCGCTTGACGGGCGTCATCAACCACCAAGCCGTATTCAGCTATCCGGATCGCGGGGTCGACTCTTGGACTAATCACCGTGTACCCCAGACGAGAGTTAATCAGTTGGTCGACATCACAGCCGGCACGCGCCGGCGTTGGCAGCAGGCGATGTATTGGTAAGGGGTTGGGATAATCAACCACATTCCCGACGATCAGTTCCGTTGGCACTGCGTCGTAGTATCCATCAGGCGATGCTGGCCATTCACGCGTAAAGACATTAAACACCGCCGCACATACCCGATACGCGTCAGGAACATTGCTATCAACGGCAGTGAACAGGCGCGCGACAAATTCGGACTGTGTGTTTCCGCGCTCTACCGCACTTAACGCTTCGGTTGCGGCGTCATGTTGACCGCTCAGCGTAAACGCGATCGCCGCCCGCAGATGAGCGTATTGGTAAAGCTCGGTGTCGATAGGATCAGAGTCTTCAGCGGCTCGCAGCATTGCGAGGCGATAGAGTTCGGCCGCTGCATCGATCGCTCCGGCCCAGTGAGCCTGCTCAGCAAACCGAACAGCGCAGCCGAACGATTGTGCGTAACCCCGAGACACACCGACCCAAATATAGAGGTCCATGTCGGAGTTCCAACGATATCGTGCCTCATCAACCCACTCGCAGCCCCATGTATCGCCAAACGACACACGTTGGCGGATTAGATCCTCAGTGAACTGTGTGTCGACACCGATATTGTACGAAGGGTATCTGATCGGTTCGACGAGGGGAATCAGTCCGCCTCTACGCCAAGCCAGAATGTGGAGGCTGCCAGAGTTCACGTATCCGTTCTCAGAAACGCGCCACTCCGGCAATCCGTCAGCATTGATATCTCCAAATCCCGACTCGGTTAGACCGGTCAGCGTCATACCTGGAATGGTCTCGTTCGTGACGGTAATGGGCAACGGAACGCTCACCGGAGACCATTTCGCCCCGTCCCAGCGTGCGACGAAGTAAGCGGTGCCAAACGAATACCAATCCAGCACCAACTCTGGAACGCCGTCCGCCTCGAAGTCGTACAGCGCCATGGAAGCATCGATGCCGGGGTGGCGCTCGAGATCGATCTCGGTCGGTCCTGGCGCAGTCTTCAGCCATACTCGAACCCGTGCCTCAGACCATTCGTATGCAAACTCGGTCTGATCGAACAGCCATGAGATTTGGTCGGACGCTTCGGAAATGGTCGCGTCGGACAGTTCTGCAAACGCTGGCGCATTTCCGAAACGGACCTTGATTTCACGCGGCACGATCTCTGCCAGCATGGCGCTGTCGAGGGTGTGCGAGTCGGCCAGCGCTAGAGCCGCGTCAAGAGTACGCAGGTAGTCGTCAAACGACGTCGGTTGACCGACCAACTGCGTGCCCATAACCAACAATGCCAAGACAGCGGCTAGCAATCGCATCGTTCACTCCTTAACGCCTGCAATTTATTGTAAGTCGGGAGCGTGCTGATGTCATAAAAACCCACGCCCAGACCTCCCCGCGGTACAATCACGTCAGCAAAGTTGGTATTTCCCCGGAGCGCACGATGTCCTCGACGGGTTTGTATCAGGTCGCGGCGGCCAAGGCGGACGAGTACGCCGGCCGGTCTGACGTCGTCGCCGTGGCGATCACCGGGTCGGTCGCGCGCGGCACGAGTTGGCACGGCTCGGATGTCGACCTGTGGGCGTTCACCGCGTCCGATCCGGCCGGCGACGATTTCTTCGACGGCGTGGTCGGCGACACTTACTGGGAAATCGACCTCAAACCGATCGACTGGCTGACGGCCTCGACGCCCGACGACTGGCTCACCCCGCCCGCCCTGCATGACGACGATGGCGTGACTCCGGTCGAGGCGCTGTGGGGCTGCATCGTCCACACCGACCGCGACGGCACACTCACCCGTGTCTCCGATCAAGTGCGGGCCAGGATGGCCGACCGCGCGTGGCTGATGCGCCGTGCGTCTCACTACGTGCACTACGGCCTCGGCGCGCTGGATGCCCAGCACGATGTCGCGCCCCTGCAGGCCATCTTCAACGCGCGCGTGATCGCCGACAAGTACGCCGTCGCCGCGCACTGGATGACTCAGGGCGTGCTGCTCTCGAGCATCATGCGCATGCCGGAACGCCTCGCCGACTGGCCCGAACTCCACCGCCTGTATCGACAGATCTGGGACCTCGACGGCGAGACTGGCGCACACGCGTTTATCGCGGCGTTCGAGGCGCTGCCCGACGCCCTGCGCGCGCCGTGGGACCGCGACTACGCGCTCGAATTCATGCCGGCGTTCAAGCACGGGCTGTACGACGGCGCCGTGCATTACCTGCGTGATCACATGGCCGAACACGTCGATGATTTTGCATCGCTGCTCGGCCTCTCCGACGACCTCGACCTGCACAAAGCCACGGTCATGGCGGAAGTACGCGACCTGCTCCTGAGGGTGCTCACAAGCGTAACGTAGGCCGCATCGATCTGATTGGACCGAACCGCCGGACAAACCGGCTTACAATGGAAATAAGCGATAGCCGGGTATCGCCTCAGCCCGTCAAAGGAGGTGAACCATGGTCGATGTCATCGACAAGCCGGTTGTCCAGAGCGATCGGGCGCAGGTGCAGCACGCCCTGCGCGAAATCGGTGCGCAGGCGTTGTTCGACGCAAGCACGCCAAACGTAGAACTTCAACAGGGGCGGGTTGCGTTTGTTTCGCCGCCTCCATCCCGCGAGACCATCGCGCGGGCCCTTATCGATGCGGCCCAAAGCCGCGCCCGCCCGATCGTTGTCACACCGGCGAGGCCCACAAGCGCCGACGTACCGCTTCCCGTCGCGCCCGCCCCGCCACCCGTAGAAAACGCCCCGACCCCCGATACGGAAGCCGCACAGCGCCAGCAGGAGGCCGCCGCCCTGCTCACGAAAGCGCGCCTGCTCCATCATCAGGCGCTGCTCCGTCTCGCCGAGTGCATCGGAACCAGCCAGCAGGAGGCCGACCGCAAACTCCGCGCCATCGCTGACAAGACGAACGTGCTTCAGAAGAGCCTCGACCGTACGCTCGACGCACAGACATTACAGGGACTACGCGATCAGTTCCGCGACCTCGAACACGAATTGCAAGTCGTCGCGCTGGATGTGACGGTGAGCGCGGTCAAGGACGAGCTGGCGGCCAACAAGCCATATACGCACCTTGTCATACCGGCACTGCTAGTCGCGTACGGGATCGTCGCGCTGTGGTCGTTGACCGGGCCCGCAAACGCGCAGCTTCCGGTGCTGCAGCTTCCGTACGCCGTGCTGGCCGTCGGGCTGATCGGCGGCACGATGGCGTGCTTCTACCGTTATATCCGGGTCGGGCCGCTCAACCTGCTGCCTGGGCATACCGTTTGGTTCGCTACCAAGCCGTGGTTGGGCATGCTGACGGCCGCATTCGCCTATTTGGCGCTGCAAGTCGGCCTATTCGTGTTCGGAAGCGATATGAGCGCCCCCGCCGCCACGGACCCAAGCAGGATGACCGTATTTCTGGTCATCGCATGGCTGGTCGCGTTCAGCGACTGGTTCTTTGAGAAGGTCGTCACGGCGCTCGCCGGAAAAGTCATCGGCGGTGATGGTGCCGGCGTCCTCAGCACGCTTGACACCGGTCGTGGGCTGACCAGCGCCGAGGCGTTTCTGACCGACTTCGCCCGCAATCCGGACATCCTAACCATGCCGCCTGCTCAACCGGTGGCCCCGCAGCCAGAGCCGGGTACGCCCGCACCACCGTCGGCAGACGCGGATCTACTCGAATTGGACGATATGGCGGAAGACGAGGCAAGCCCGGACTTGCCGGAGGCGGACGCTGAGGCGGACCTGCCCGAAGAACCCGCGGATCAGGAGCCTAATCGGCCATGACGCCGGGAACGGCGGCCGCCGTGACATCTTCGATCCGGCGGCCGTTACATTCCGTCCAATCGTTTGTGACGCCTGTCACTAGCCCCGATTCAGCTTCGGTCCGACGATTCAAGTGACAGGTAAATGCGGAAGGAGACCGTCATGCTAAACGTCCTTGTCGCCTTCGCCTCAAAGCACCACGCGACAGAAGGGATTGCGCAAGCCATCGGCAGAGCGATCGAGGAACCCGGCGTCATCAAAGTCGACGTGCGTCCGGCAGACACCGTCCACGAAATCCGGTCATACGATGCGGCCATTATTGGCAGCGCGGTCTATATCGGCCGTTGGCAAGGCAGCGCCTCGGACCTGCTCATCAATTTCGAGCCCGACCTGCGTAACCGGCCCGTCTGGTTGTTCTCCAGCGGCCCAACCGGCGGGGGCGACCCTGAAGAGACGCTCGAAGGCTGGGAGTTTCCCGATGCGCTGCGGGCAGTGGCGGAGCGCATCGGCGTGCGCGATATCGTGGTGTTCCACGGCAAGCTCGATCCCGCCGACCTGAATTTCATCGAACGCGCGACGATCCGCATGGTCAAGGCCCCGCTGGGCGACTATCGCGATTGGGACGCCATTCATGAGTGGGCGGTCGGCATCAAAGCCGCGCTGAAGGTTCTGGTGCCGGAGCGGTAGCCGGGACACGTTCTGAAACACAGAACGCAGCGTTCTAGAGCAAACAGCCAAGCAAGGTATTCGTGCGCCTGCGCGCGGCACAGCGTGACGTCTGATGCCGTGTGCAGACCGCGTTATGTGTTGTCTCATCAACAGGAGCATTCTAGGAATGACAGATACCGCAAGACGATTCGATCAAGCCTCCGGCCGCATGGAGCAGCGTGCTGCGAACCGTGGCCTACTCCGCCGCGTTGGCATGGCGTTCCTCATCTTCATGGCCATGCTGGTTGCGCTGATCAGTGCGCTGCCAGTCCTCCTGCTGTTCTTTGTAACGGCCGTTCCAATCTGGGTCGCTACCCTGCTTGCCGCCGCCGATATCGGGATCGTCATCGCGTTCTTCCGGTTCGAACGCACGCCCGCGCTCGTCCTCGGCGCAATCGCCGGCTGGATCGGGGTGGCGGTGCTGGCCGTCATCCTCTCGCAGGCTTACGCGTCGACGCCGGCGATCACCGATGAGTCCGGGAGCATGGTGCCGGGCAGCATTGCCACGCTGGAGACGGTCGACCTGAACGGCAGCACGCAGTGGGTGACGATCCGCGGCCACAGCACCGATCTGCCCGTCCTGCTGTTTCTGGCGGGCGGACCGGGTGGCAGCGAACTGGTGATGACGCGCCGTTACTTGGGCGACCTCGAACAGCATTTCGTCGTCGTCAACTGGGACCAGCCCGGCACCGGCAAGTCGTACAACGCCGTGCCGTTCGATGAGTTGACGCCGGAACGGGTCGTCTCCGACGCGCACGCGCTCACCCTGTATCTGCGCGACCGCTTTGGTCAAGACAAGATCTACGTGTTTGGCGAGTCGTGGGGCAGCATCCTCGGCGTGATGCTCGTACAGGCATATCCCGACCTGTTCCACGCGCTGGTGACGACCGGCCAGATGGTCGACCCGGTCGAGAACGACACGCTGATGCGCGAGTTCGCGCTCGAACTGCTGCGCGAGCAGGGTCGCACCGACTCCATCGCCCGCATCGAGCAGGACGGCCCGCCGCCGTGGGCGGCCAGTGAACTGATCGGCAAATTCGGCGCGATCAACGGCGTGATCAACAACTACATGGAGGCCCACGCGCGCGGCGAAGGCACCGGCCACAACCTGTTCTTCGACTCGCTCGGGGCGCAGGAGTACGGCCTTCTCGACAAGGTGTACTGGGTGCTCGGGCTGGCGAACACGTTCACCACGCTCTACCCGCAGTTGAACGACGTTGACTTCCGCACACAGGCAAGTCAACTCGACGTGCCGGTGTACATGATCAAAGGTCGCTGGGACGCCAACGCGGTCAATGCGCTGACCGAGGAATACTTCGCGCTGCTGGAGGCCCCGCACAAGGAGCTGATCTACTTCGAAGACTCCGCGCACACACCCAGCTGGGACGAGCCGCAGCGCTTCATCGACATGATGGTCAACACGGTGTTGGCCCAGAGGGAAGCCGGCGGCGAGTAGTATCCACGGATGCCACGATCGAAGGGCGGCGGAAACGTCGCCCTTTATGCGTTTCGACTTAGAGCCGGGGGAAAAACCGACAGCGAACCATAATTCCCCAGTATAATGGCGCTGACGTGTATTGGATGTAACCACCCCGCATGGATATTCTGCTCGCCCACGCCTATACCCTCTACGACGACCCGCACGAGCGGCAGGTCATGAAGCCGTATCCCCCGCTCGGCATCCTGCACCTCTCCAGCTATCTCAAACAGCGCGGCTACGGCGTCGGAGTCTACGACTCGACGTTCAAGCGCGCGGCCGATTTCGACGCCGCCTTGGCCGAACACCGGCCCTCGGTCGTTGGCATCTACGTCAACCTGATGACCAAGTTCGCCGCGCTCGATATGATCCGCAAAGCGAAGGCCGCCGGCGCGTGGGTCGTGATCGGTGGTCCGGAGCCGCCCTACTACGCCAACGAGTATCTCACGCGCGGCGCGGATGTCGTCGTGATCGGCGAAGGCGAGCACACGCTCGATGAACTTCTGCCCGCGCTGATCCGCGGCGGCAAACGCGGCCTCGAGTCGATCGCCGGAATCACGTATCGGAACGACGACGGCGCGCTCGTGCAGACCGAACCGCGCCCGCCGATCTCCGACCTGTCGAGCCTACCGTGGCCCGACCGCGAGGCGATCGACATTCCCGAGTACCTGCGCATCTGGAAGACACACCACGGCCGCTCGTCGATCAGCGTGATCCACGCGCGCGGATGCCCGTACACCTGCAAGTGGTGCAGCCATTCGGTGTTCGGCACGTCGCACCGCCGGCGCACGCCGGAAGACGCCGCCGACGAACTGCTGTGGATCAAGGAGCGCTACGCCCCCGACATGGTGTGGTACGCCGACGACGTGTTCGCCATGAATCACCGCTGGCTGAAGGCGTACGCGGCAGCACTGGACGAACGCGGTGTGAAGATCCCGTTCGAGTGCATTAGCCGCGCCGACCGCCTGACCGAGCCGGTCGTGCAGCTTCTGGCGGACATGGGCTGTTTCCGCTTGTGGAACGGCAGCGAGAGCGGGTCGCAGCGCGTGCTCGACGCGATGGACCGCAAGGTCGACGCCGCCGACGTGCGCGCCAAGACCCACCTGCTGCAGAAGTACGGGATCGAGGCCGGTATGTTCATCATGCTCGGCTACGAGGGTGAGACGGTCGCGGACATCGCAGAGACGGTCGCCCATCTCAAGGAGGCCAATCCCGACATCTTCCTGACGACCGTGGCCTACCCGATCAAGGGCACGCCGTTCTACGCGAAAGTCGAGGAGCGCATCCTGAGCGACAAGCCGTGGGACGCGCGCAGCGACCGCGACCTGACCATTGGCGGGCGCTACAGCCGGCGCTTCTATCGATTCGCCACGCGCTGGATGGTCAGCGAGGTCGCGCTCAACCGGGCGGCGAAGACCGGCGGCGTGCCGCTCAAACGCCGCGCTAAGCTGTGGCTGAGCGCGAAGATCGGCCGCGCCGGCATGGCGCTCACGTCACGCGAGGTCGAACGGACGGGCGTGCCGGTGGCCGCCGAGGCCGCCGGGGATTAGCCGAGCTTCGGCTCACTCCCTCGCCACGACGGTGTCGTACAAACCGTAATGGACGAGATCCGGGTGACTATCGATGCCGGTGTAGCGGAGTGACGCGTCTTCGTAGCGCCGGAACGCAAAGACGGCCTGGTTCATTTGCTCGGTGTTGAACACCTTGAGCTGCACAAGCAGGTGGAAGTCCTTCACCGTCAGGCCGGTGACGGCCAGGAACAGGTCCGGTTCCAGCTTGGTGATCACGTCCTGCAGCGTGTTCTCGCGGAAGTCGGTCAGGTACATGAACGCCGGGATGCGCGTCGCGAACTTGATCAGCTTCTCCTGCACGAGCTTGCGCTTGGACTTGTATTCCTTCTCCTCCTCGGTGAGCTGCTTCTTCTGCTTGGCTGTCAGCTCCTTGTCCTTGGCCTTGTTCTTGAGTTCCTTGACCTTCTCGCTCTTGTTGATGATGGTCTCGATGATGTTGTCGCCCAGCGCGCGCCAGCCCTCGATGCGCTCCACGGCGGCCATCGCCTCGGGGTTGTCCAGGATGCGGCGCAGGGTGTCGTTGTCCACGTTCACCAGCAGCGCGCTCTCCCACTTGCGCGCCAGCAGCGTGGCCGAGGTGCCCGCCATCGCGATGTCGAGAATGCCGCCCGCGTCGATCTGCGTCATGTTCGCGCCGTCGTAGGCCAGCACGGGCAGGAACGACACGAGGTCCTTGACCGCGTTCTCCGGGTTCGGCTCGTTGGGCGACAGGCCGATGCCGTACTCGGAAAGCTGCCGCAGCGCGCGCGTGGGCGCGAAGTCGAACACGAAGCAGACCGGCTTGAGGATCTCCTCCTCGTTCGGGTTGTCGCCGTTGGGGTTCTTGATGGACCACGGCGACTGCACGCGGAACGCGGCCTGAAAGTAGGTCTCCGGCGACTTGAGGTTGCGCAGCATCAGAATCGATGACCACTGCGGCACGGTGACGCCGGTGGTCAGCTTGCCGCACGAGAGCGTGATGGTCTTGGTCTCGAATCCGCTGCCGATGGCCCTGCGCACCGGCGGCAACGCCTCCAGCCCGATGCCGGCCGAAGGTGCCGGCGCGACGACCACCTTGTAGTCGTGCCAGAAGGTGTTGTGCTTCTCGGCCAGCAGGTTCGCCATCGCGTGGCAGGCCGCGACGTTGGGCAGGAACCAGAACGAGTGCTGGAGATACGGCAGCAGGCGCACATCCGAATACGGAAACGGCGGCCGCGTGCCGGTTTTCAGATGCTCCACGGACTTGGGCGCGTAGGCGCCGCGGATGATGTCCAGCCATTTCTGCACGTCGCTCTTGTGTTTGAACTGCGCCTTGGCGCCCGTGCCCGATGCCTCGAAGAACGCGTTGAGATCGAACTCGTCGAACTCCCCGGCGCTGGCGATGGCCAGCAGTTCGTCCGGCATCTGGTAGGTCAGCAGGCGCATCTGCGGCAGTGCGCCGTAGGGGTTCCATTGGCCGGGATGGCTGGCCGCAAACGCTTCCTTGGCGCGCTGCTCGTCGGTGTAGGTCCAGTTGAAGATCTGTTCTTCGATGAACTCGCCCGTGGCCAGCGCCTTGAACGGCGTGCCGGACAGGTAGAGGTAGGCCTTGGTGGTGATGGGCAGGAACTCGGTCTCCTTCTCCGAGAGCTCGCTGAGGTCTTCATTCAGGTTTTCGAGGTTCTTGCCGTATTCGAGCTTGGCCTCCTTCTTGGCGACCGCCTCCTCCTCGCCCTCGAACAGCTCCTTGGCGGTTTCACGCCAGGCGCCGAAGTGGTATTCGTCGAAGACCACCAGGTCCCAATTCACCGTGTGGAACCACTCGTTCTTCGGCTTGATGTTCCCCGCCGCGTCGCGGCCGAGCAGGTCCTGACAGGAGCCGAAATACACGACCGGCTTGTGGCGGTTGATCTGTGTCGGGTCGCTGCCGGAAGATCGCGACAGGTACTGCCAGCCATCGTAGTCCACGTGGGATTCGAGGTCCGTCTGCCACGCATCCTCGACGGCGGGCTTGAAGGTGACCACGAGCACGCGCTTGGCGCCGAGCTTCTTGGCGAGCTGGTAGGTGGTGAAGGTCTTGCCGAAGCGCATCTTCGCGTTCCAGAGGAAGCGCGGGACGGCGTGCATGTCCTCCTTCCAGATGGAGTGGAAGTAGGCGTGCGTCTTGTTCACGGCCTCGGCCTGCTCGCGGCGCATCGCGAACGTCTCGTGATGCGTGCCGGTGAAGCGCCGGCCTGTGCGCAGTTCGGTAATGACGGTCCTTACGTCCTCGACCGTGCAGCGCATCCATTCTAGCTCGGGGTTCTGGAAGCCCTTCCTCGCAAGCGCGGCGCGCACCTCGTGGTCGGTGAAGACCGTGCCGTCGTCGCGCTCGGCGGCCTCGTCCAGCTCGATGCGGTAGTTCTTGATGGCGGCGGTCTTGAGCTGCTCGGCGACGCGCTGCTTCACGTCGCGCGTGGTCTGGCCCACCTTGAGCAGCCCCTTGTGCGCCGTGTCGACAATCGAGTAGGCGTAGATGCGCGGCCGGGCTTCTGGCTTGGGCGCGAGGATTTCCTCGATGGTCTTATTCATCGCGCGAGATCTCCGTCGGAGATTCATCGGACATCATCTTTTCAATATATGCGATCTCATCTTTCGTAATGCTGTACCTCTCGTAAAGCAGATCATCGGTCCAGAGCCTAGAGAAGTCCTGAATTGGCACAAAGTCGTAGACTTTGCGGGTTGCGTTCTGTGACGGCTTCTTCTGAAGGACAATGAACCGGAAAAAGCGAGTAGAGATGTAAGCCATAACGTTCTCGCATTCCTGTTGGTCCTCAAATGGGCCAATAACGAGATAGGTCTCGGTGGATGCAGTACCGGGCTCGCCAGAAAGGGCGTGACCAAGAATGGAATGGGAAGGAATCACTGCCACTCGCTAGGAATGGGATGAACACTTTCCACTCATCGATTAGCTCTCGCCACCCTGAAGTATTTCGCTGATCTGCAAACGTGTAACCGCCAGCCTCAAATACCTTCACGTCTCCTCTGACTTGGGTAGTCCTTCCGTGGTAAGTAGACTCCAGACCAAAGGGACGTCTTGTCTTACGATTGCACTTAAGCGTTTGGTGTCGGGAATGGCAATAGCACCTCCGTCGCCGCCGGCCTCTACCCGCGATCTTCCTCAGAATAGGGAGCGCCTCGTTGTACCGAATGAACACGTCGGTTCCGTCTTCGAGCAACGGGCGGGTAGCAGAAGAGACAATCGCGCCCTTATCATGAGTCGTGACGGTAACATCACCGCGTTGATCCCGATTCCACAAGAAATAGCAGATACCGCCCTTTATCTGGGTCCCCGGAAACACGTCGTTGCTGTCCGGATAGTCTTCAATGACACGCATCCGATCGTCTTTGAGCATCGCCTCGCGGAACTCATCAAGCCCCTTGCCGCCTGAGAACCACCTGGCAGGAACTACCATTGACAGAAACTTGGGCTCCAATTGCTTCGCAGCCTGTACAAACAGATGAGAGATTGGCGCAGCACTCGTACCTGATCCGCCACCGTCATTGAGTTGGTAGGGCGGGTTTCCAATTATCACATCGAACTGCATGTTGCCTCCAAACAACTCGGCGAGCCGAGCATTGATATTGTCCGTGTGGATAAATGCGTAGGCGTGTGTCTCGAGTCCTTCACCTCGGTCATAGTCGCGCTGATTCGCGCCGCAGAACGTGCATTTGCCATTGTCCCACGTGTGCTCGGTTCGCTCGAACCAAATGTTTCCATCGTTGCTGGTGAAGGATCTGGCAATGGAGTGCTTGCCGTTGGCGTGCTTGGAACAATACAGGCTGCGCCGCGCCAGAAGACTGGTGAGATACGTAATGCCGATGCCGCACACCTGCCGGGTCAGAATGTGATCGACGCGTTCCTCAAGGTCCGGGATTTCGTCGACAAGACCGTCGATCAGGCGGGTGGTGATCTCGCGCAGGAAGACGCCCGACTTGGTGCACGGGTCGAGGAAGCGCACCGTCTTGTCCGCCCACAGGTTCGCGCCGCCGTTGTCCGCCGCCCATGCTTCGGCCAGTGTGTCAAGCATGCGGTTGGCAAACTCCGGCGGCGTGAAGACCTCGTCGTTGGAGAGGTTGGCAATGCACGTCAGTACATCTGGATTGCGGCCGGGTAATATGAAGCTAGCTTTTAGGCTCATAATGTCTCCCTCGAGGCGTCGCCGTACACGAAACTGGACAACTCCCGCACCGTCATCGGCGCGTATGTTCTGACCGGTGTGAAGATCTCGTGATTGCTAGGTCGGACGAAGAGCGTACCTTTAGAGCTGAATGTTGATGACTTGCTGAGATTCATTAGGCTAAAGTCGCGCCGCTGGAACTTGCCCTTGCCCAAATACCCCCATTCCGCGAAGGTGATGGGCTGATCATCATGGGTCCGCATCTTCAGGGCGTCGCCGTGGACAAGGTTCTGCGACAGCACGTTGGACGCCGCGCGGTAGAGGTCGTCCGACTCGGTGAGCTTCAGATAGTCGGCGAGGATCTCCAGCATGTTCGCCCGGCACTCGGCGATGTTGTCCGCCAGCAGCTCGATGCCGTAAATACACATTACGGCAAGCAGCGCGTAGTGCCGCTTCTCGAAATCGGATTTCCCGTATTTGAGTTCGACGGCGGCGAGCTTGCGCTGCAAGACGCGGACAAGGAAGTTGCCGCTGCCGCACGCAGGCTCCAGAAAGCGCGAGTCGATGCGCTCTGTTTCGTCTTTCACCAGATCGAGCATGGCGTCGACCATCCACGCCGGGGTAAAGACTTCCCCGTGATCGGCGACGCGCTGCTTGGACTTGATATGGTTCGTGGATCGATGCACTGTTGACTGCGCTTGCTTGTTGTGTTGTCACCGCGACTTTAACGCATGCATATTATGCAACAATGCGGCCCATCTGATTATATAGAACTTGTCAGGATCACGCCCCGCGGTCTGTCCGCCCACGTCGGTCGCCGCCGAGGTTGCCAGGGACTAACGCGCCGCACGCCGGCCGCCTACCCCGCGCGTAAGATCTTCTCGATCGTCTTGCCTTTGGCGAGTTCATCGACCAGCTTGTCCAGATTGCGGATCTCGCGCATCAGCGGCTCTTCGATGTTCTCCACGCGGATGCCGCAAATCACGCCGGTGATCAGCGCCCGCGACGGATTCATACCACCGGTGAGGTAGAATGTATCGCCGCCGGAGATGTTCAGGCCGCAGATGGCGTTGATAAAAACCCATTCCGTCCGGTCCCATGCACGTCCCGTAATACGCGATCTGCCCCACCGGGGTGGGGGCAACTACGATGACTACCTCATCGCTGCTTGCACCGCCGCCATCATCGGTTACGGTCAGTCTGATTGTGTGCGTTCCGACAGCCAAGTTGACCTGTGGTCCAATGCCCGAGGCGATTTCAACGCCATCGATTTTCGAGGGCATATGAAACGATGGTGCCGTCGCTGTCGGTGCTTCCTGAACCATCTAAGGTTACCCACTCAGAGCCATCGTTACCGCTGTCGGTGACAGTCTGATCGGTCCGGCGTCTGCTATCGGTGTGGTGGTACTGCCCAATGCGGCAAGAACGTCGCCCCCTATCACTTCTCGGATTACGTTTACTTGGTCGATGGCAGCAGCGGCGAACAGGCTACCGTCGGGGCTAAAGTCCGGCGTGGATGTATAGCCGGTATCAAGCACATCCAACTGCTGACCTGTCTGTGCATCCCAGATTCGCGTGGTTTCATCGTCACTTACGGTTGCTAGGGTTGTGTTGGTCGCCCATGAAATGGCTGCGATCCAGGATGTGTGTCCGGAAAGGGTTGTTACGACATCGAACGTCTCTGTATTCCAGACCTCAACAACACTGTCATTCGATCGTGGTACACCAGCGATAAGGGAGCCATCAGAATTGTAAGTGAACCTTGATCCCAACTGAAAACTCATCGTGAGAAGCTCGAATTCTCCCGTTGAAGTATCAAGCGCGTAGAAACCGGCGTTCGTACCGCCAAGATCGACTATAGCCTGATTACGGGCTGGACTCCAGTCGAAAGCATGATCCCTGCTTTAGGAGTTGGTTCAAACTCACGGATCACCGTCCCCGCAGGCATGTCGACGAGTCGAATCGTGTGATCGCCGTGGCTTCGAATGTGAACAAAGGCGATGCTGTCGCTGTTTGCCCCCCACACGAATTGAGCGTCCGTACTAACTGTTTCCGCTATCTCGGCGACCCGTTCACCACTTTGCAAGTCCCATACTTGAAGCCCGAAATCAACGTCCTCTCCGGCTAGCGACACAGCCAACATCGTGCCATCAGGACTCGGGCCATATGTCCGACCCGAGGCCGGAGTACTTCCGACAAAGAGATCGTATTCATCGAGCAATTGTGTAAAGTCCGACGAATACACTCGAACTCGCGCTGCATTTGTCACCGCAACCAAATTCGCACTTGGGTGCCACACGGGATACAGATAGTTGTCGTATTGCGCCCGTGACAACACTAGCGGATCAGCAGAACCAACAGCAGACCAACAACTGCTAGTAGAGCCTTATGCGAAATGGCCTCATTCCAGTTTCTGTTGATCAATGGGTCATCACTTCAGTTCTCCTCCGGCCAATAGAGAGGTGCGAATATCTGGTCGGGTCCAATGTTGGTAGTCTCGTATGGAAATGCCTCAAAAGCGTAGGTATCTGCTAGCGTGAACGCTGCACTGTCTCGAAACTGCGCACAGTAAAATGGTCTGGGCCGTGGTCGCTGCAGCTGTCCTTGGCTAATGCCACCCGAAAAGTCAACAATGTAAGGAACCCGTAGAGTGCCGGACTGAATACGCACGCGAGCTTCAAGTGACGTATCGTGGATGTAGCCGAACGAGAGCGGGAGGCGGGTTCCGTCGCCGGTGATACGGACAAATTGATTGCCGGATTCATGTGCCAAGTAACGGTCTAGCGGTCGCATCCACGGCGAATCAGAGGATAGACTCTCGAAATCGTCCGAATAGATCTGATCCCACTGGGGCAGGTCGAACCGCGACGTATTCGGAGCCGAGGGCGTCACCGCCGCCGACGCGGGTTGGAGGCCGTGGAACCCGTTCAGCGGATCGGGCGGTTGCGGCGTGCCAGAGGAAACGGCAGCAGCGGGGGCAGGGTCACGGGCGCGGGATCGGCGAGATTACCTCCCCCCGATATTACGAGTAAGATTACGACGAACAGCGCGGCGATCCGGTGCATGGCACGGCCTTGTGACAGCGATGCGTGAGGATGCCCGCGAGGTATGATGGAAGGAGGATAGGCGGACGGTTCACAACAAAGCGTAACGCCCGCCTCAACGTGACTGCAAGTTACATTTGCATGATACGCGCGTGACGGAAGTCACACACCGTTATGGGTGGCCGCCTACCCCGCCCGCAGAATCTTCGCCATCGCCTTGCCTTCGCGAGGTTCGTCGACCAGCTTGTCCAGATAGCGAATCTCGCGCATCAGCGGCTCTTCGATGTTCTCCACGCGGACGCCGCAAATCACGCCGGTGATCAGCGCCCGCGACGGGTTCATCTGCGGGGCCTCCGCGAAGAACGTCTCGAAATCGGTTTGCTTGTCGATCTGCGCGTCCAGTTCGGTCTGGCTGTAGCCGGTCAGCCAGCGGATGATGTCGTCGACTTCCGCTTTCGTGCGACCTTTGCGCTCCGCCTTCTTGACGTACTCGGGATACACCCGTGCGAACGCCATTTTGTAGATCCGGTGGTTGCTGTTCATCACCCCTCCTCGCGTCCTCGGTGACCTCGATTGTAGCATTCCCGTCACGAAACATAAACACGTGTTCTATTTCAGGCAGCTCCGTTACCCGAGTTTCTCACCACGAAACTGCTCACCGTAGTACACGGCGACAACCTCGATCTTCCCAATGATTTGCGCATTGAAGGCGTGAAGTTCTTCCGCTGGAACCCAGAGCTCTCGATGGATGGAGTTGCCAACAACATGCTCGTCGAATTGGCTCAGGTAGCTGCGGGGCAATTCAAAGCGAGTAACCGCTCCCATGTAACCGGATTTGGCGTCTTTGGTGTTCCACTGCTGCGCAATTTGCGCCGCATACTCGAAATTCAGCACCGGATAGAAAGATGGGCTGTTCGAAGAAGCCGTGGGGAAGGCCTAAAGTCAGTGTCCCGAATCAACTGAAATTCGAATAAGCCAACCGGACGATACAACGCCTGTGTCTCCATCCATGCCTCCCCATGAGCCTGCAAACTTGCAATCAAAGGATAGTCTCTACCCGATCACAGAGCAATGTCCCGTCCATCACCACGGGCCGCATCCGCTATACTCCGCATGCGGCGCCTCAGACTTTCGTGGGGATATGGCTGGCGTGCGGTCTGTTGATCGCCGCGACGGTTCAGGCCGGGCGCGCGATCCGAGGCCGATCGTCTTTGCGCAAATTGGTGGCACCACCCCGGATCGCCTGCGTTACATGCTGGTCGACGCCCAGCGCGGCAAACCCTCACCGGCAGATCATCCTGCCGACCGGTTACGACATCGCGTGGCAGGATGGCGCGGTGATCATACTCGAACTGGGCCGCCGGCTAGAACTGGCCGACTGGACGTTCAGCGTGCTGGACACCGTCACGGGCGAACGCCAGCCCGTCCTGCGCGTCACCACAGCCAACACCGTGCAAATGCGCATCACCGAGTTCGACCTGCACCATGCCGACGATGGCTACTACGGCACGCTGTACGTCCCGTTCACCGGCGACGTATGGGTGTCGTCACCCGGCGCGCCGGACGCGGTGAAGCTGGCGACGGTCACGCGGGGCCTGACACAACCGCTGGCGTGGTCGCCCGACCGGTCGATGCTGGCGATTAAGGCCGAGCAGGTCGTCGTGCTGCACCGGATCGGCGCGGACGGCACCGACTACGGCCCCTTAACCGTCCCGCGCACGACGGCTGTCAGTTGGTCGCCGGACAGCCGAACGATTCTGCTCAACCCGGTCGATCCGCGCCTTGCCGAACTCGAGGGGGCCGCACTGGTCGACGCCGCGTCGGGCGCAATCACCCGGCTGCCCGATATACGTCAAGGGACATGGTGCGGGGAGTCACTTGCAGCGCTCGAGGTCGAGCCCCGACTGAGCCTCCTCAACTTGACCAGCGGTGGTCGTGAAGTGCTGGCCGATTACAGGTCCTTCGGTGACTTGACCGTCTCGTCGGTCGAGGTTCTGGACGACGCGTGCCGGCGAATGCTTGTCGGGAGGGGCCACCTCGCAGACGGCTTCCTAGTGCAGCGCGACACGGGTTCGGTCACCCGGATCGGTTCAGAACTGCGCGTGATTCATGTGACCGACACGACGCTGACTTATCAGACCCGTGTGGACGAGCAACTCACGGTCCAGCGCCTACGCTTCGACGCACCCTCCGAACCGGAACTGCTGGCGGCATTCTCGCGCCTATACGTCCCGGTGATCTGGCTGCCGGGCGGAGAACGCGGCATAGCGCTGGACTTCCGCACGTTGATCCTGCTCGACATCGCCGCCGATTCGGCTATCCCGTTGAGCGATCAGATCGTGCTCGGATTCGGTCGTCGATCGTTGAGTGTCCGCTTTGCGCTATAATGACGGCCTTTGCCTCTTCCCATGTCCGGACATCACTCATGGATTTCACTCTCGCCTTCGTGCTCGCGTGCGTTTTCGTCGGCCTGTCGAAAGGCGGGCTGATCGGTCCGGATCGGCGGGACGTTGGCGCTTCCGCTGCGCTGGTGCAGGCGACTTACAACGGCGCGACAATCACCCGTGCAGGGCGCGACCGGCGTGCTGCTGGCGCTGCTGATGATCGGCGACGTGTTCGCCATCCCGGCCTCTGGCGCCAGTGGGATTGGCGCTACCTGCGCTACACCCTGCCTGCTGCGGTGATCGGCGTGGCGCTCGGCACGCCGGTGCTGGTCTCGCTCGACTCGACCACGCTCAAGCGCATCCTCGGCATCGTGACCCTGCTGCTGATCGTCTACAAGATCGCCAACGCGGCGATGGTGCGCTACTTGCAGCAGGCGGCCTATGCGCACCGGCCGTGGCACGGCGTGCTGACCGGCGTGACAAGCGGCCTCGGCTCGGCGCTGGCAAACACCGGCGGCCCGCCGATGACCGCCTACATGCTGCTGCAGAAGATGTCGCCCAGCGCGTTCGTCGGCACGCAGACGCTGTTCTTCGTGATCGTCAACTGGCTGAAGGTGCCGGGGTACGTGGCCGGGCGGCGTGTTCCGACGATCTCGGCATGATCGGGTTGGCGCCGTGGGCGCTGCTGCTCATCCCGCTGCTGGTGTTCGGCTCGCGCCCGATCATCCACCGCGTGAATCACGCCGTGTTCGACTGGTTCATCACCGCGCTGCTGTTGTGGGCGGCAATCAGCTTGCTGACACAATAAACCGACGCCCCTACGTGAGGCCGCGATCGCCTGCTCCAAGGCGTGATCGGCGTTCGCCAACCTTTGCGTCGTATCGTCCAGCCACACGACATCCGCGTTCAACTGCTCGCGCTGGTCGGTGAGCACTTGGGCGGTCGCCGACGGCGCTGCGCCGCCGATGCCTGCGCGCAGCAGCACGAACTGCTCGGGATTCAAGGCGTCCTGCACAAACGTATCGCTGACCTCGACTCGCCGGCCGATGACCTCCTCCGCCACGTCGCCGAGCAGTGCCGCGCCGAGGTCCTGCGGCGACAGCCCGTTCTTGAGCGCGTGGGTGACCATGCCGGAGACGATCCGATGCGCCTGACGGAACGGCAGCCCCGCCGCTCGCACCAGACTGTCGGCCGGTTCGGTGACGGTCGGCTGAACCCGCTGGCTGCGCGTTCGCGCAGATGCGCTGTTGACATGCGGCGTGCTCACTCACACCGGCCGTATAAAGCTCCGGATCTCGAACAGAAGTCTCGAGGCTTCCGAAGAGCAGCGGAAGATTTCGTCTTCGATGTCCTGCGTGTCGCCGAACGGGATGTTGTGGCGTGCAACACGACGCCCTGCGCCTGACTGAGCATCCGGCTGATGCGCGCGCAGGTGTTCGGCACGACCGGGTTGCGCTTCTGCGGCATGATCGACTGATCTGGATGAAACTGTCGTCGATGCGTATGGCGGCGCTTTCCTGCCGTTGCCCGGAACAGCATGTCGTGGGTGAACCGCGACAGATTGACGCCGAGGCTCGTCAGCGCCGCCGCCATTTCGGTCAGGTTATCCGACGCGGCGATGCTGTCCACGTGCGCTTCGCCATCACCGAAGTCCAGAGCCGAGCAGACGGGCTCGGCTCGCAGTCAACCGGAAGCCGGTGCCGGTCAGCGCTGCCGCGCCGGGCGGACTCTGGTTGTTGGTGCGGTACGCGTGCTGCAAGCGCGCGGTGTCTCGCGCTCCATGGCTGCAGATACCCGGCGATGCAGCCGGGCCATCGTCGTCGGCTGGAGCGAGGCTGCGTGTGCGTATAGCCGGGCGGTAGCGTGTGCAGATGCACGCTCCGGCGAAGTCGAGCAAGGCAAGCCAGAAGCGCGTGCAGGTGACAGATCGCCGCGAGGTCAGCCGGGCGCAAGGCCAGCCGCGTGAGCGCATATCCGAGTCGTTGCGGCTGCGCGCCAACTGGAGGTTGCCGCCGTACTCGGCCCCGGCAATCTCGATCAGCCGCCGTTCCATCGCAAAGAACAGGTCCTCGACGCCGGACTGATAAACCAGTGCGGACGGCCCGCTGCCTCGACCTGCGCCAGCGCGGCGGAAAACGCGCTGCGTTGTCGCGGGTGATGATGCCGCACTGCGCCAGCATGACCGCATTGCGCGGTTGGCCTTGAGCATCGGCTCGTAGTATTGCGTTTGCGCGTCTCGAAAGAACGGCTTCAGCACGTGTTCTTCATGCAGCAGGTGCAGGGGAGTTTCCAGCGTGTTCTGCCACGATCGGCCGCCCGATACCGGTCCGGCGCGATGCCGTCGATAATGTAGCGTTGGAAGAAGATGACGATCAGCAGCAGCGGCACTACCGAGAAGCGTCGCCCCAGTCATGATCAGATGCCAATCCGCCCACGCTTCTGTCGAGAAGGGTGGATCCCACGACCGGTGGAGTCATCATGTCCAACGCCGACGTGATGATCAGGGCCAGATGAACGCGTTCCAGTTGAGGAAGTTGAAGATGCACAGCGCCCAATACCCGGCAAGGCGAAGCAGTATAGCGATCGCCAGAACGACGAACTCGCTCACCCCGTCCATGCGCGCCGCGTCCAGCAGTTCGTTGAGAACGCCCTGCATGAATTGGCGCATCACGAACACGCCCGCCGCCGTGATTAAGCCCCGAAACGCTATGCCCCAGTACGTATCGACCCA